>CAYNTZ010000075.1:0-9601 GCA_964400365.1 uncultured Planctomycetales bacterium
TTCAAATATTATTAGAAAGATGGAGAGAGTTGTGTCGATTCCTTAATTTTGATTTAGAGAATCGACCACCTCTCATTAGCCTCCTTAAAGAAGGCTAATTATACATATCTTCCCGACTTAATGGAATTATTTTTGCGTAATACATAAGCCTTGCCACATCTGAGAACTTAACCAACTGACATACCCTGCCTATTGTCAATCCTTGGGCAAACAAGCCCTTAATCAAGCGGTAACGCGGCGTTTGAGGGATTTCTCCCTTACCCTCTAAAGGCAGTAATCGTACATGCAAGGTGGGATTATCATTCAAGAAACCAATTTTAATGCCATATTCTAAAATATCCCGTAAAAGCAAAAGGCTTAGATTAACAATCCTAGGTTTAACAACCTTGACCAAGCTACCTTTATAGAGCTCAACCACCTGAGGAGTTATTTGTGAAAGCTTTAATACTTGAGGAGAATTAAATTTTAGAAAATGATCGAAATGACGGATGAGCGACGTAAAACGTTTAATGGTCGGGGCTTTATATTCACCGGACGCTTCTTGTAAAAATTGCGCGTAAAAAACAGCTAGGTCTATTTCACGTACAATGGTCAATGCTTCACCAGAAGCAATGGTGGCCTCGGTCTTAGCCAATAAGGCCTCAGCAACTTTTAAATCAGGTCCAGCTACTTGGGAATACATCAATCCCCGGGCATAAAATTCAATATAATAAACACCATCAATATTACGAACTCGGCCCATAAAATAAATGGCGGAGAGGGTGAGATTCCTTTGGGCTGTTTTTACAACCTTTTGGAATAAAAAGACTTATGATATAAGTCTTTTTATTGCAAGAATTTAGCATTCTCGCCGTTACCTTCCTTTACCCGCCATTACCCTCCCTTACCTTACAAGATGGGCACAATTTGGGCACAAAATCTTTCTAAATTCACATTAGAAAAACACCCTAATGTGCTTATTTCCTGACGGAAAAACTAAATCTAATTGAGTGAAATTATAACACGAAATAACGGTAAGATAAATTCAAATTTAATATCTTTCGAGTGGTAAGAAAAATTTAGCTGATGATAATTTCTCTATAATCTTCGCCCTGTTTTCTTTTGCGCAACCATTGCTCTAAATCCGATTGCTTAAAACGCACAAGCCCACTTTTTCCTCTAGCAGCATAAACCTTAAAGAAAGGAATTTGCCTAGACTGCACCCAATGATAAATAGTCTTAGGGCTCATTTGCAATATTTCACTTACTTCATTTACCTTTAACAATTTCTCCATACAACACCTTCCTTTTATTTACTATCCCAATTAAGCGGATCATTTACATTTTGTGCCAACTTAGCGTTATTGCTCACCTTTGCTATTTCTTTATTTGAAACAACGAAATAACGGTCAAAAAGATTTAGACCTTCCCGCTTATTAGGCTTGTCTTTTTTGTTGTATGGGATTTCGGATAAACCCTCAAAACAGCCTAAATTGACGCATTTTTGATTATTATCCCCTCGATAAACAAAATACCCCTGCCCATATTTATGCAAACGTTTAACTTTATCCGGCGGGAAATAAAACTCATTAACTATCCTGTTAGATGAATCCCCGCTATAAATTTGATTCCCAAAGCGTCCGCCAGTCATGCGATAGGTTTTTTCTTCATGGACGTATGTACCCATACTCTTGGCTATCAATTCGCAAAGCTCTGGGTCTGTTTGTTTAAGGTAAAGCTTATTTAAGGTGTTTTCATCAATGCGCTTCATAAAAGTTTCAGATATAGCCCGCAAATCACTTAAACTCTGATGGGCTATGGTGACCATCATGCCACTGCTTCTTGCCTTGTTTAATACCTCAACAAAGCTTTCCTCGGCAAATGACGAGTACTCATCAATGATAACGCTCACTAAAATATCTTTAGGCATTTGCCCCGTTTGGATAAGTGAAGATATATAACGCAAATTAGCCTGAACCATCCGCGCAATACTGACGGCCTGTATCGGATAGGCATTAGTCGGAAGCTGGAAATATACAATCTTTCGCTGACGTATAGCATCAGTCAAAATAATATCGCTATCATGGTCATTAAGAATGTCATCCTTATGGGCCAATAGATAATTATTAAAGCCAGTAATAACATGCTCCCACCCCTTATATTGCTCCTCCAAACGGCTAAGCATGGTATGTAATAATTTTAAATACAGTGTGGCTTTCTCACCCATCCCTTGAACCTGTTGATCTACCTGATTCCTACAAGCCGTGTTAGTTAAATACGCATAAACATCCATAACCGTAAAGGGCTTATTCAGTGAGTGTAAAATATAAAAAGCATTGGTAAAAATCGTCTTGGCCGTTTCCCTATAAAATGAATTCTCATCCTTAAAATTATTAAAGAAAGCATCAATGACGATTTGCGGGTCACATTCCCCCACGTAAAGCGGGTTATATGTACACGACCTGTTTTTATGAACCAATGAAAATAAAAGGAAATCATCCGCGCGGCCAACAGATTCCAACATGGCATTAAGCTGGTTAATTGAGGATAATTCACCTTTAGCATCCAAAATAATGACCGGTCGATTCTTCAGGGCATCCTGATAAATCAAAGGCAAGAATACCCCCGCAGTCTTGCCTGTACCGGTCATACCTAATATTTGCAAATGCTGACTACGCTGAATATCGGGGATCGCAATAACACCTTCATTATGTTGTTCAGCATCAAGCCCCAAGAACGTATTTTCTTTATTAGCAGGGTTTTTATAGAAATTATTAAGCTGTTGTTGAAGATTAAAGGTCATAAAGGGAAATGACACTTTTTTGTCATTTGGCTTTATGCCGCTTCGCCACATAGCAATCTTATTGGTAAACCTTTCCACATGATGACCAATGGTGTAATAAATTAACCAAAGCAAAACAGCTAAGGACACCAAAAAGGCTATAAAAAAAGGGTTTTGCAATCTTTCACAGAAAATTAACCAATACTTTTGAATAATTGGCTCGTATTGGCGATAAAAAGCGGCAAGTATAACCAGCACGGCAATCGCATTCTCTGACGAGTGATTATTTGCGTTATTGTTTGTATTCTTATCCATACTAATTTCCCTTAATCACCCAATGCCCCTGTTCAAGCACAACATTCTTATAATGCCCTTCAACTAAATCACCGTTTTCATCAATATGGGGATTAACCCACATCCGGCTTATTTTGGCATCAACCCAAACCTTTTTTTCTTTAGGTTTTGCCTCTTGCCTTGGTGGCATGGGAATTAAAGGCTTATTCCAATCCGGCTCATCAAACACGGCACACCCACTTAGAAGAAAACTTATAAACAATACCGATAGTAACCGCATAACTTACCCTCCTTGTACGTCAGCTTCTTTTTCAAAATAAACAACCAAGTCACTGCCTGCTAAAACAATGGCATAGCCTTTGGAGTTCTCGGCATCACTTTTAATGCGTTGCGCTTCACCTTGAAAAGCATTGGCCGCACCATTAAGAATGGCATTACGAGAGCTGGCCTCAATCTCATTAAGCCCTGTGACTTGATTAGTAGCCGTTTGTTGTAAGCCTACAGCCATGCCGCTTAAGAAATTTAATGCCATCTCAATAAAAGTTTTCTTATTGTGTTCATCAATCACTGTACCCGTTAACCCGCCGGAACCATCCTTGCTTAAGCCAATAGCATTAATCTTGATTGTTTTTCCATCTTGAAAGACGATATTGTCAAAGCGTACCGTTACCCTGTCCCTCTGTTTACCGGCAGAAGCTATGCCATAAATGCGAGTGCCGAAAGGTAAGAGTAATTTCCCGCCAAAATAAAAATCTTCCCATACTTGGGCTATGACCGGCGCTTCGAAATTATTGGTTACAATATTATGAATAAGCAGGCATTTAATCATGCTCCCTAAGGGCACTACCCAATTGGTTTGATAATCTTTAGTATTATCAAAAACAATGATTTTTGTGTTTATGGGGGAAATGGTTTTAGGTAACGGCATAGATGCTGCCGGTAAAGTAACGGTTTGTTTGACTTCGGAAGGTTTAAAAACTTGGCTGTAATCAAGTTTAAATGCTTTACCTTCATCAGATAGGCTTTTGTCGTTATTGGCGGCTTCAATAATATCCTTTTCTTTAATCAGGGTTTCTTTATCTTCGGCTTTAACTATCTTTTTTGGGTATGATAAGAAATAAGAACAAAATACAAAAAGGCCAATTAAAACACAAGTCAAAACCGTTGGCTGACGCTTACCCGCATTATTCTTCTTAAGAAACAGATTGCTTGCAGACATATTCTTCATCCTCCACACCAATGGATAAGGAAAATTTATTATCTATGGATATAAAGCTGTTTTCTAAAACCAGCCAACCATCTGTTTTGGCAGATGGTGCTAATTTATCCTCATCAAACAAGACATATCGCGGGGTAAATTTCTGTTCATTAATGAAGATGTTAGAACTGCCTTCTTTTAAGTTAATAGCGTTCTCGCTTAAATTGCGGACAACAATATGCAAAAGCAAATAATGAGGGTTTTTCTTATTAAAGGCCTCAATGATATCAATGCTTATTTTGGGATATAAGCATTGAGAAAAAATATTCTTTTGCGTGAAATCTCGCTCACTGATGACCCCAAGGCTTTTAAAGGCCTCATAGCCTTTAGCTATTTTTAATATTTCCCCGATGGATAATTTCTTTTGCTCTTTACTCGCATCTTTTAGGGATTTCTTGGAATCCAACACATAATCCACATGCTTAGGATCACCAATGACTACGCTGTAATTAAACCGTTGGTTTGGAGTAAAAACGAATAAATTAGTTTCCCCCGCCTCTACCAAGGGCTTAATCACTACACTTTTAGAGTTTTGAGGAATTTCAACCTGAATAAGGGCATTATCCCCCACCGTTACAAGCATAGGCTTCTCTGGAAATTCCAAAACAGTGCAATAGCCTATGGCCGTGTTTACCTTTAACACATCTTCCTCTAACGGAAGCTCATATTGCACCTTACCTGCTTGTAGGTAACGGGCATCCTCTTCTGCCCAAAGCGGATTTGATAAGAGCATAAACATAAGAAGAATTATGATCTTCATTTTGCCTGTCCTTTGTTTAGGCTGTCTTTTTCAATAATATCCGTCATTAAGAAGCCATAAGGATTTTCTTCTGATGGATTTATTTTCTTTATCTCTAAAACGTAGGTCATAGGCATTGTTTTATCATTACCGGAAGCGCGGATATTCCGTGAACCTTCTACCTCAACCCAAAAAGGATTTTTGTTCTTGGTAATGGTGATACTGTTAACGATAAACTGCTGTGAGATAGACTCTTTTTCAATCATGTTTTGATTGTTTTTAAATGAGGCAAGGATAGCCTCTGCCGGCTTAGGGGCTAAATAAGGCCTTATATCTTCAATCTGCTTTGGCAATGATGAAACGCTAAAGGACAGGTATTGCCCCACGACCATCCTTACAAAATCCTTAAGAAATACCTCATCCATCTTAAGCTCTTTGACTTTCAAGACCTTTAGCTGTCCATCTTGAGAATAAACGATAAGCGGCGCTTTATTGGACACACGCATCACAAAGCTAAGAAGAACAAAACTAATGCCAACCAAGGCAAACATTAACCACGTTAAAACACGGTTATACTTTTCCAAAATGACCCGATTAAAGAGAAGTTCACTCATGATTTAGCTCCTTTTTCTTTATTGCCTAACATCGCATCTTTAAATTTTCCCGCTGTTGTAGTGGGACTTTTATTACCAAAGAATCTATCTACAATCGGCTGAACCAACTTAGCGCCCCCAACCGCAAGCCCAACCTGCCCCGCACCGGCCATAAAACCAACCGCCGCTTTTGAAGCTACAAAACCGGCTAATACAGTTGACGAACTGGCTCCTACACCTGACACGAAACCATTAATTATTAATGGTGAAAACACCAACACAAAACCTACAGCAAAGTTAATACAGGCAAATTGCTCTATGCTAGGTGCATTGGCACTTAGGCTGACTGCCACGCTTAAAGCAATATGCCAAAGAATTGGCCAGCAAAGGATTGAAACATAATTAGTAAACCAGCCCTTTACCACATTTGTGCATGACTGAAACATTATCAACGGTATTAAGGCTGGCCCAAGTTTATAGAGAATGGCAATAAAGGAATAACGCACCGCTTCCATGACCTTGGAAATTACGCCATAAAACAAGAAGGAAAGATTAACGATAATATTGTGCATGGGTGCTGTGAAGAATATGTATTTAACTTGGTCGATAATACCCGGACGGGTTTGCTCTTGATGCTGTTTGTGAAAATTATCATTCATGGTGGCATATTGGCTGATATCGCTATGATTAGGGGTAATCATCGCATCAACATCAATCACAATATTGCGGGTGGTGTCCATGACCCACGTGTAGTTTTGTAAAAGCACAAGGCCAATAACCAGCCTGACGATAATATCCGCCCAATTCACAGAACGGGATAATAGCCCCATGTAATTAAAGAACACTGCCATCACAAAGAAAGACGCTAACATATAGCGCCCTGCGCTAAGGACACTGTCTAAATCTGCTTTGACGGCTGAAAGCACTAAATCCATATTCAAATCCCGAATGTTTTATCATCGACAAGGCTCAAGAATGCCTTAATCCCGTTATTCTCTTGTTCAAACCTGATAGCCTCTTCCTTGCGCTTTAAGTTTTCATTAGAGGCCTGAACGCTCTGCCCTTTAAGCATTTCAGATAAAAGGTAAATGGTGTTATTTTCCATTTGTATAAGCTGGGCGGTTTCCTCGGCTATTTGCTTTAACGCCCCCTTCTCATTGACCTGCTGGGCATTTTCAATAAACTTATTTACCATCTCTGTGTTCTTCTCATACATTTTCTGGTAGCTATCCGCGATTAAATAGCCGGATGTGCTGGTCTTGTCCGATATATCAATATTACGAAATACACTTTTAGCATCAGCAACCCACGGGTCCAATGACCCGAAAAGCTGATTCCATCTTTCCGGCAAATTACCTGTACTATCAATGTAAGTCCGCACATCCTTGATAACATCATTGGTAGCTAAAACAATATTGCGAAAATCACCCGCCAATTTAAAAACCTCTATTCCTTCGGCTGACTTTTTAGCTAATTCCAATAAGCCCCGTGTACTGGTTAATTGCTCTTGGAGCGTTTGGATTGTCCTGACCATTTCTGATACCTGCCTTAAATGCTCGGCTGTTTGTATGACTGTCTGCTGTAAAACAGCTCCCGTGGTGGCTGGATCACCTGCCGCTATTACCGGCTTAAAAGAAAGATAAATAAACGCTAAAGCGGTTAATGAAATAATCTTTCTCATCGGTAATCCTCAACCGTTACTTTTTGAGCATCATAAATGACATTGTTTTCTTCACGTTTAGGAACCATAACGCTTATCAAGCGTTTGGGTTCCTGTTTGGCTGGTTGTTTGCCAGTATTGTCCTGCCAATCATTAACAGCCACATCCACCTTGGCTTGCTTGTATCCTTCTTGGTAAGCCTTATCACGCTTGTTTTTCTCACTTTTATCCTGCCATTGGCCTGTAAGATTGCCAACCAAAGCACCACCTAAGGCACCTATGGCCGCTTCTTTGTCGTCATGATGCAAAGAATAGCCCACAGCGCCGCCTGCCCCAGCTCCTAAAACTGTATACCCAGCCTGACGCATGGAACAACCAGCGGTTAATAAACAAATAATCCCTACTGAATAAACATATTTATCCATCATAAAAGATAATCCTTTCTTTATTCTGCCCAAGCTACATCTTCAGAAACAACATCAACCATTGGCTCTTCCACACTTTCATCCATTGAATTCGTATTCTTTGGCCTTTTAGGCATAAAATGCACAGCACTTGCCGTAATCCTTATTCTGCTCTGCGTCTTGCCATCTTTTTCCCAGCGCTCTTGCTTAAGACGGCCTTCGACAATAACACTGCTTCCCTTGGTAAGATATTTACAGCAGTCTTCCCCAACCACGCCCCACACCTCAACATCAAAAAAGGAAACTTCCGTTACCTTTTCGCCTTGCTTGCTATATACATGATTATTGGCAATAGAAAGACGGCATACTGCCTTACCCGAAGGGGTAGTTTTCATTTCTGGTTCTCTTGTTAAATTACCCATCATGTTGACTGTGTTTAAGCTCATACGTTTGTCCTTTCGTTTACGGGTTATTGATTCTTTTTTCCTCTGATATACCTACTCCGCGCGGGAAATCTTTAGCGCATTGTTGTAAAACCTCATACATATTCAACGCTGGATTCTTGGCTTTTATTTTTTCGTAATAATTAAGATCCATTGCATCGGTAGTAGCCACCCAATATTCAATCGGTGTCGGGCATATCACCATTTTGGCGCTGATATGTTGTAATTGCTTTGATTGGGAAAAGAACACTTCTGAATATTCTCCCTTTTTAATTTGCAGGGTTTCAATAAGCCTTTGCTCCTGTTCATTAAAATTAAAATAATCAACAATGCTTTTAATAGCAGGCATTGAATTTTGCCTTAGAATAAAGCGAGTATTGGAATTGCCTAAAATGGCATGTTCCAAACCACCGCCTAGAAAATCATTTAATGATTGTGTAATGGAGATAGCCCCAGCCCCGTATTTACGGAACGTCCTGTAACATTCAGCAATAAATTTGGCTGATTCAGGTGTAGAAAGCAATTTCCAGCACTCATCAAAGATGACAAACTTGCGGCGGCCCGGCTCACTCATAATCTTGCCCCAAACAAAGTTAGTTACAATAGTCAACATGGCTGCTTGCAGGCGTTCAAATTTCTCAAGGCCTTTAAGGTCAAAGCAGATAACACTTTTATCCAATGATATGGTGGATTTGCCATCGGTATAGTGGCCGTATTGCCCGCCTTGGAACCAATTACCTAAAAGCCCAACCACCGGCTCATAAAACTGTTGTAATGATTTATTGGCTTGGGCCACCTGATTAAGGGCTTCTTTAAGGTCACTTAGAATAGGATAATCAACCGTCCTATATAATTTTTGAATAGAGCGGAAAATATAATCTTCAACAATCTGGTCGGAACCATTAAAGCGGGCGACACCTCCCATCATCTGCTCGATGGTTTTAGTCTTAATAATAAGAATCTCGTTTTGCTCTTCCTCACTAAAATCACATAACCGTTTACCCTGGGAAAGATCAAAAAGGTTAATGGTGAATCTCTCCTTTAACCCCAAGTCGATATACTCACCACCCTTTAAAATGACCTGCCTTTTATAGGAGCCGCCGATATCTATAAATATCTCAATTGGGTCATTCTTGCTGTATTGGTTAATAATCTGATTGATGGTAAAACTTTTACCTGAACCAGAAGCCCCCACTACAACGGTATTAAAAGCGGAAAGGTCATCCGAAAAAGGGTCATAAGCCGCTAGGCCGTGGGTGGTGTTATAAAACAGGCATTCAGCCTTACCGCTTCCTTTAAATTCAGAAAAGAACGGCATAAAATCTGCTAAATGCGCGGATTTAAGCAAAACCCAACGGGAAGCCTCCTTTGTCCAGCCAGGCAAGACACTAACAAAAATTGGTTTAACTGACCCCCACCGTTCATCGTGCATTTCCGTGCCGTTAAGGG
>CAYNTZ010000076.1:0-9584 GCA_964400365.1 uncultured Planctomycetales bacterium
GGAAATATTGCGGCGGGAGAAGGATTCCAGCTGGTCGTAATTGGCGTTAGACACGGTCATGTATTGGATGAGCCAGGCGATAAGGCAAACGGATATGGAAATGATTAGAAGCCGCAACCAGTAGAGTTGTACAAAAATCAGCAGTTTTCGCCACATATTAAGTCCTTTGTTAGCAAGGGGATATAAAATACATTTGATTCAAGGGTAACATATGAACAAGGGGAAGTCAAACCGTGCGCGAATATTCTTGGGTCTTGACTCGGCCAATAAACTGTGATATCTTGTGCAGTCTTTTGAAAGCCCTATTATTCATTTTAAACAATATTTATCAAGGACCTGTATGTCGAAAATCAAATCCATCAAAGCCCGTGAAGTGATTGATTCCCGTGGTAACCCAACTGTAGAAGTCGATGTCTTATTAAGCTCAGGTGCCTTTGGCCGTGCCGCAGTCCCATCAGGCGCGTCCACTGGTGAGCATGAAGCGATTGAATTGCGCGATGGCGATAAGAACCGTTTTAAGGGCAAGGGTGTCTTGAAGGCGGTTAACAATGTTAATACCTTGGTCGCCCGTGCGGTCAAGGGTAAGGAAGCAGATTTCCGTGCCATTGATGCCTTAACGATTAAATTAGACGGCACTGAAAATAAGGGTAAATTAGGGGCGAATGCGATTTTAGGCGTGTCCATGGCGGTGGCCAAGGCGGCTGCTCAAGAAAAGAAGCTTCCTTTATATAGGTATATTGGCGGTTCTAAGGCGTGTGTTTTACCTGTTCCTCTGATGAATATCATCAATGGCGGGATGCACGCGGATAATAATTTGGATGTGCAGGAATTTATGATCATGCCGGTAGGCGCACCAACCTTTACCAAGGCGATGCAAATGGCCTGCGAAGTTTTTCATTCGCTTAAAAGTATCTTACATGACAAGCACTTAGCCACTTCTGTTGGTGATGAAGGTGGTTTCGCGCCAAACTTAAAGAGCAACGAAGAAGGCTTGGATGTGATCATTGCCGCGATTGAAAAAGCTGGTTATAAACCGGGCAAGGATATCTTTATCGCGTTGGATGCGGCAGCGTCGTCCTTCTATAAAGACGGTAAATACAGCTATAACGGTAAGAATGTTTCTTCTAGCGATATGATTGAAACCTATGCTAAGATGGTTTCTAAGTATCCGGTGGTGTCCATCGAAGATGGTTTATATGAAAATGATTGGTCTGGCTGGAAGGCCTTAACCGATAAATTAGGCAAGAAGACGCAATTGGTTGGTGATGATCTTTTTGTGACCAATGTGAAGCGTTTACAGCAAGGCATTAGTTCCAAGACGGCAAATGCTATTCTGATTAAGGTTAATCAAATCGGCTCCTTGTCTGAAACCTTGGATTCGATTAATTTAGCCAAGAAGAATAATTATCATTCAATCATGTCCCACCGTTCTGGTGAGACTGAAGATGTGACGATTGCCGATTTAGCCGTGGCTACCAATGTTGGGCAGATTAAGACCGGTTCCTTGTCCCGTACGGATCGCTTGGCTAAATATAATCAATTATTGCGTATTGAAGAAGAATTAGGTAAAAAGGCCGTGTACGCTGGCCGCAATTGGCAGAAAATATTCTAATTGTCATTCCTGCCCTGCCGGCAGGCAGGGAAGGGCGGGAATCCAGTTATGTTAAAAAACGCTCTTTCATTGTTTATTTTTACTGTCGTTATTTTGGGTTTATTCTTGCCATCATACAGCAAGATGCAGGATTTGAAGCAGAAGAACGAAGATTTTGCCCGACGGATTACAGAGTTGGAACGCAAGACTGTCCGGCTTGGCAATGAAAAGAATTTGCTGGAGACCGACCCAGAATATTTAGAAAAAGTCGGCCGCGAAAAGATGGGTTTAATTCGCGAAGGTGAAAAAGTTTACAAGATCGTACCGGAAAAGAAGTAAGATAATATCGCGGGGTGGAGCAGCCCGGTAGCTCACCAGGCTCAGTAAAATGGGCGTCCAGTTAGGAAACTAATTGGAAGATCACCTGTCAAATTCGGGGAAGCCTAATAAGGTAATCCCGAGCCAAGCCTAAGGAAACTTAGGAAGGTGTAGAGACTAGATGGCAGGCACCCGAAAGGGTGAAGGGATAGTCCAGACCACGAATTGCGTCGCTGACGTAAGCGGTGAAAACCGAAGTGGTATGCATAACCTGGGGGTCGCAGGTTCAAATCCTGCCCCCGCAACCTATAAAAAAGCCACAAATCTTATTAAGATTTGTGGCTTTTTTATTATAATAAATCTATGGATACTAAACTTAAATCTGATATTGCTGAATCTGCTGTTGTAACCGAGCTTCTTATGCGGGGGTAGAAAGTGTTACGTCCCGTAGGGGATCGTCTTGCTTATGATATGGCTATTGATAAAGATGGTAGGTTGATTAGGATTCAAGTCAAGCATTCGTGGTATAACGAGCGAGATAAGGCATATGTTGTTGATGTGCGTAGGACTAAAACTAATCGTCGTCAGATGAAGCGTGAGAAGTATTTGGATGACGATTTTGATATTGCTATTGTGTATCTTGGTGACATAAAGGTATTTTATGTAATTCCGGTGCAGATTTTTAATAGCTTTGCTAGTACCATATACTTTGTTGAAGATGGCAAGCGACAAAGGATTCCTAAATCCGCAGTATATAAAGAACGTTGGGATTTATTATAATTTACTATTCCCTAAAATAGCTGCGTACGTCTTCGCGGGCTAGGTAGTATGCGACGATGATTTGGGAGAGGAAGCTGAATATAAATGGGAACCAATATGCTGAGCAGGTATTGAAAATCTCTAAGAAAGAATAGCTAAGTGCTGTAGATAACAAGAACAGCATTGCTAAGACCATGATAATTGATGTCATGGTGCCGATTAAGAAAAGTAAGATAAAAAATAGGGTTCTCCAACAGCGGTTGCTATAACGCAGGATACCGATGCCAAGGCCAAGCGAGGCCGCCATCAATGCCAGGGGAGCCATGACAGTAAGCCAAGGCTTGATTGTTGCCAGCGGCAGTGTGTATTTATTTTGTTCAATGCCCAGGAAGGCTAAGAACATAAAGAATAGCCCTAGCAGAAAACAATATATCGCAATGAGCACAACACTGGTAGGCCGATCCATTCAAATTCCCTTTCGATAAGAATAACCATGCTTCGTTAAGGTATTATACATAATCTTTAAAAAATACGGCATTACTTCTATAACTTTTTTGGGAAAAAGCTGCTTTCATGATATGATAACGGCATTAAAAATGCAGCCCATCATTTTCCTATGAGATTTTATCCAATTATTAAAGTTATTTTTGCTGTTTGCTTAGTGTTTTTCTTTTTTAAGCTGGTGGTTTACCACGAGCGTTTTATTTCCTATCCGTTTCCTCAAGCCTACCGCGAGGGGGCGATGATGACAAGCACCGAAGCCCTGGTGCATGGACGCAACCCGTTTGATATCGCGCTTCAGCCGCAATACACCAATGATTATGGGATTGTGTATTCTTTGGTGGCGGCTCCATTTGCCAAGGTTTTTGGCATTACCATGGGCGTTCACCGATGGGTGTCGGCATTCTTTATTTTTGCCTGCTGCGGCTTAATGTTTATCGTGATGCGCCGCCTGCAGGTGCCATTATTATTAAATTTAAGTGGTGTCCTGTTATTTTATGCGTGCTTGCTTTTCCCTGCCACCACAACCCCGACGGCTGATCCTTCATCGTTAGGCCTATTCTTGTTCCTAGGCGTTATTTTCGTGCCATGGCTCTGCCAGTATTCCTGGAAGAGTTTGTTGGTTAGCATTATTTTAGGTATCCTGTGTTATTACACCAAGCCGTATTTCTTCCTTAGCATTGGGCTGATCGGATCCTATGTCTTTTTCTTTGTCTCCAAGCGCAAGGGCTTGGCCTACACGGCGGTATTTCTTGCCTTGTTTATTTTAAGCGTTATTATTGTCAATCATTTTGCCAACTGCTATTTCGCGAATTGTTTTTTTATCCATGACAATATCCGCCATTTATACATGGACCATTTAATAGGGCAGGTGAAGGCTTATGCGCAGCTGCATGTTGGGCTTCTGCTGGCTGCCATGATTGCCATCGGTGTATTGTTGTATCAACGGGCGTTGACGTTTTCCTGCCCACTGTATCTTTATTGCGGCGCATGGGTGCTGTTTGTGTTACTGATTTGGTTAGGCAAACACAATGGTGCCTACCTGTGGTATTTCTTCCATTTATTGTCGCCATTCCTGTTAATAGGCGCCGTATCTATTATTGGTCAGTTTAAGCATTGGCCCCTGTATTGTGCCGGGTTGATCATCTTTAACCTCGTTACCTTGACCCAAGGGATTAGCGCGGCTAAGATGGACTACAAGAATGAACAATGGCAGATTGTCAAAAAACTAATTGCTAACAATGAACGTGTCCTGACAACGTCCCTATTAACGCCTTTGTTGATTGAACATGGCCGTGAATTCGATGATAGCGGCCTATCAGAATATTTCAGGATGGGTGGATATCGTTATAATAAGCGAACAGCATATTTTTTTAAAGAAGATGCCCGGGTTATCCTGCAATTTTATGCGTATAACAATCAATTGGTGGAACGGATTACAAACAAGTATTTTGACGCGGTGTTGGTTACGCGTGAATACGCACCTATGGTTCCGTCGGAATTGACTCAGTACTATCAATATGTCGGGGATTTGGATTTAGAGATTCCTAACGGTGGGGCTAGGTATAAGGTGACGGTGTTAAAACCTAAATAAGGGCTGCGGATGATTTCTTCTTTGACCGTGGTCATGCCGGTATATAACGAAGCCAAGAATATTGAAACAGCCATTAAGCAGACGACAGCTACCCTGGATGCGTATCAGTTGCCCTATGAGGTGGTGATTGTTAATGATGGCAGCGTTGATGAGACTGCTGCTATTGCCTCCCGATTAGCTGGCAGTTTGCCTAATATCCAGTACATTGATCATGGGTGCAATCAAGGCATTGGGGCGGCCTTCCGCAGTGGGGTTGGGGCCGCGCGGATGAATTATATTATCCTGGTGCCGGCGGATAATCCTTTGTTGGCCCAAGATATGGATGCTTTTTTTCCCTTCATGGGCAAGGCTGATATTATTGCGGGATGCCGTGAGGAGCGCATTGGTTATCCAGCTTCATTAAAGTTTCTTTCCTATATGTATAACCGCGTCTTTGTGCCCGTATTATTCCGTATTCCGTTAAAGGATGTGAATTGGATTCAAATGTACCGGCGCAGCCTTTTTCGTGAGTGGGGCATTACGATTGAATCAAACGGCATATTCTTTTTTGTGGAAGTGTTGGCCAAGGCCCACCGCAAGGGAGCGCAGATGGTGGAAGTCCCGGTTGTGATGCGTAAGCGCATCCATGGCAAGCCGACTATTTCCCGCTTACCGGTTATTCTAAAAACATTCAGGGATATGATGGTCTTCTTTATTAAAGGGCTATCTTCTTAATCGCCAGTAAGGTTAAGGTGAAAACCCCCGCCTCAATGATGGCTGTTGCCATTGCCGCGCCTACGTAGGAAAAAGAATAGATAAAGAACAAGATTAGTGGTAATCCTATCACCGCCATGGTGATGTGGATGGATGAGTACATATCGGTACGCCCGCAAACCAATAAGAACTGCACCCTAAACGCGTTAGAAGCAATAAAGAATACAGCAACCAGCAAGAAGCGTAAGGACAGGATGGCCTCCGGGTAACTGTTGCCGCAGACGAGTTTGATAATAAGAGGGGCGAGGTAAAAGAAAATGGGCAGGCAGGCCAATGATATAATGATGGTGATTTTTTGGATTTGTCCCATGATCTCAAAGGCTTTTGGTTTGTTCTTGTGGAATATTTTGCTTAGCCTGGGGAAAATGGCTTGCGTAAATGAAGACAGGGGGAAGGTTTGGACGGCGTTGGCAATGCGTTCGGCAATGGAATAAAAACCGGTCAGTGAGTTGTTTGTTAATAGCCCGACGGCAAATATGCGCGTATTGGTGTAGGCGTTAATGGCAACTACAGAAATAAAGACATTCCATCCGGATATTAATTGCTCCTTAATGCCGTTAACGGATGGGAATTGGAATCGCACCCCTAGGCGGGTAAAGAGGATGCATTGGGCCAACAGCCCTGTGATTAAGGGTATGCTCGAGGTAATGATAACAACCTTAAGGTAATCCTGGGGGCCGTGGATAAAGAAGAAAATGCAAAAGGCTAGCAGGAATTCGCCCAAGATATTTAGCCGGGCAATATAATTCATTTTTTCAATGCCTTGAAAAAGCCATGTTGGAAAGAGCGCATGGCCTAATACGGCGCCAAAACTTAACGCATACAGCGCCCAGTCGTCATGGAATCGCGGCACATAATAAATAATTGCCCCCAAGAGCATAAGGCTGATCAGGGCTAAGCCTGTTTTTACGGTCATAACGGCCGCGTAGGTTTTGCTGATCTTTATTTGGTCGTCATGGCAGAGGGAAATATCACGGGTGGCCGAAACACTAAAGCCATAATCAGTGAGGATGATAAAATATTGTGTAAAAGCTTGGGCAAAGGCCAGCAGGCCGAATTTTTCAGCGCCGATTGTCCTGAATAAATAGGGCAGCAGGATAAGCGGCAGCAGGTAGGTGATGGCTTGTAATCCTGAGAGGGAAAGCACATTTTGCAGGACCCGCCTGCCTTCGTGGGGATCGACCATGCGGTAGGTTTTTTGGATCAGCTTGATAAGATCGTGCATGGGTTTAATTTACACGTTGTGGGCCGGTAAATAAACACATTTTTAAACGTATTTGTTTTTGGGCGATGATATAATTTGCCTATGGTTAATTTTCCATCTGATTTTTTATGGGGTTCGGCCACCTCGTCCTATCAAGTGGAAGGCAATAATACTAATGCCGATTGGTGGGAATGGGAACAAAGGGTCGGCAAGGAAGTCTCCGGCCAGGCTTGCCAGCACTATACGCGGTATAATCAAGATTTTGATTTAGTAAAGGCGTTGAATCACAACGCTCACCGGCTTTCCATCGAATGGGCCCGGATTGAACCCAGGGAAGGGGTGTTTGACAAGGCTGCCATCGGGCATTATGTGGAGGTGGTTAAGGCCTTGCGCGTGCGCGGGATTGAGCCGATGGTGACCCTACACCATTTTACCAATCCATTGTGGTTTAGCCAATCGGGCGGATGGGCGGATAGGCGTTCGGTGAAAAGATTTTTACGTTATGTGGATGTGATGGCTCAGGCCTTGGCAGATCAGGTGCATTATTGGATTACGATTAATGAGCCAACGGTATATATTTCCCACAGTTATATGTGGGGTGTATGGCCGCCGCAGGCTAAATCAAATCTTAAGGCCCGTGCGGTGCATGATAATTTAAATGAGGCGCATATAAGAAGTTACGCGCTGATGAATAAGGTCTATCGTGAGAAGGGGCTTGTTAAACCAGCGATTAGCATTTCTCAGCATATGCAGGCCATTGTGCCTTGCAATAATAATTTTAGGAATCGTATGGCCGCGCGCTTAAGGGATAAGGTTTTTAATTTTGAAATCCTCGACACCTTGGCGCGCCATAAGACCTTGGATTTTATTGGGGTGAACTATTATTCGCGCAATAGGGTTGATGTCAGTTCCTGGTGGATTGGTAATTTATTTATGGAGAATTGCACGCAGGATCATGACCCCCGCAGCAAGAATGCCTTGGGTTGGGATATTTATCCAGAAGGGCTTTACCAGATATTAATTAAATTGAAACGTTATGGCTTGCCGGTGGTGATTACGGAAAATGGCATCTGTACGTCCAATGACCAGCAGCGTTGGGATTTTATCCAGAGCCATTTAGCCCAAGTCCATCGTGCTATGCAGGAGGGGGCTAACGTAACAGGGTATCTGTATTGGTCGCTGTTGGATAATTTTGAATGGGACAAGGGGTACGCGCCCCGTTTTGGTTTGATCGACGTCGATTACACCACCCAAGAGAGGAAAATCAGGGACAGCGCGTTGAAGTACGCGCAGGTGTGCAAGACAGGCATTTTAGGATAACTTAAATAACAAAGGAATGGCATGGTTAGGATTATTTTTTTACTTGGTGTTTTAGTTATCTTTGTTTTTAATTCCATTGCGGGTTTGGATAATCCTGGCGTTTGGTGGTCGATGCTTATTTGGGGGCCGCTGATGATTGTGGGGTTCTTGGATATGACCCAGCACCAACAGAGCATCCGCCGCAATTTCCCCTTGATTGGGCATCTGCGTTATTTGATGGAATTAATCCGTCCTGAAATTAGCCAATATTTTGTGGAGTCTAATTCATCCGGCCGCCCTTTTAGCCGGGAAGAGCGTTCGGTGATTTACCAGCGGGCCAAGAATGTGCGCGACACCATCCCCTTTGGTACGCAGAAAGATTTATATCAAATTGGTTATGAATGGGTGAATCATTCTATCCTGCCTAAGCAGGTTGACCCTGCCAGCTTGCGCGTTACCGTCGGAGGTCCGCAGTGCAAACAGCCGTATAGTGCTAGCATTTTTAATATTGGGGCGATGAGTTACGGGTCATTGAGTAAAGAGGCGGTGATGGCCTTTAACCGGGGGGCGAAGTTAGACAATTTTGCTCACAACACCGGCGAGGGTGGTTTAAGTCAATACCATCTAGAGGGCGGTGGCGATTTGATTTGGCAGATTGGCACCGGTTATTTTTCTTGCCGTAAGGCCGACGGTTCTTTCTGCCCAGAGCAGTTTAAGGAAAAATCCCGCTTGGCCTCAGTGAAGATGATTGAATTGAAAATTTCCCAAGGGGCTAAGCCTGGTGGCGGTGGCATCTTGCCTGCGGCTAAGGTGACTCAAGAAATTGCTACAGCGCGTGGCGTGCCTGTTGGTAAGACGGTGTATTCGCCGCCCTCTCATCCAGGTTGTGAAACCCCGGTTAAATTATTGGAATTCATTGCCCGCCTGCGGGATCTTTCCGACGGTAAGCCAGTTGGATTTAAGATCTGTGTGGGTAAGCGTCATGAATTCTTGGCTATTTGTAAGGCCATGATAAAGACGGGTATAGTGCCTGATTTTATCGCGGTTGACGGTGGTGAGGGTGGGACCGGGGCTGCCCCGTTGGAATTCTCTAATCATATCTGTTATCCATTGACCGAGGGTCTAGTTTTTGTGCAAAATGCCTTGGTGGGTTTTGGCCTGCGCGATAAGATTAAGATTTTTGCTTCCGGCCGGGTAACGGCAGGTTTTGGCATGGTGCATCACATGGTCTTGGGTGCGGATGCGATCTATTCCGCGCGTGGCATGATGATGTCCTTAGGTTGTATCCAAGCGCTTAAATGTGATTCCAATCATTGTCCCGTCGGTATTACCACCCATGAGCCGGGCTTGACGGTTGGCTTGGTGGTCAGTGAAAAATGTCAGCGGGTCGCATCCTATCACCGCAATACGGTTAAAAGTGTTTCACAAATTATAGGTGCCATGGGGCTTTCGCATTCGAGTGAATTGCGGCCTTGGCATATGATGCGGCGTTTAGACACCATCCGTGTGGCCCACCTGGGGCGTATTTATAATTTCCTTAAAGGTGGAGAGCTTTTACAAGAGCC
>CAYNTZ010000077.1:0-9438 GCA_964400365.1 uncultured Planctomycetales bacterium
TATTGTAAACCCATCCAAATCACTCTGGTTGACAATATAATCTTAAGGGCTTAAAATACAGCCCATGTCACCTATCTATTTAGACCATGCGGCAACCACCCCCTGCGACCCTGCGGTCGTCGATGCCATGCGTCCGTTTTTCTGCGGGCAATTCGGTAATGCTTCAAGCCCGCATGCCCTGGGGCGTGGGGCGCATAAGGCGGTTGAATCTGCCCGGGAAGCTTTAGCGCGAGGCTTAGGCGCTAGCCCGCAGGAAATTATTTTTACCTCTGGAGCTAGTGAATCCAATAATCACGCCATTAGCGCGGTGGCCCGTTCGTTGAAAGATAAGGGTCATGCCGCCACGGCGGGCAGGCATATTATTACCTCTGCCATTGAGCATCACTCAGTGCTTGAGCCGTTACGCCGGTTGAAGGAAGAGGGGTTTGAGATTTCCTATATTAAGCCCAAAGCCAACGGCATTGTTGATGTGCAAGAGATAGCAGGGGCGATAAG
The DNA here is from genome assembly GCA_964400365.1 of uncultured Planctomycetales bacterium. GTDB lineage: Bacteria > Omnitrophota > Gorgyraeia > Zapsychrales > Fredricksoniimonadaceae > CAYNTZ01. The sequence goes on from CAYNTZ010000077.1 coordinate 496, forward strand.
GCCGCAAACCATCCTGGTTTGTTTGCAGCATGCGAATAATGAAGTGGGGACTATTCAGCCGGTGGACGCGGTGGGGCAGCTTTGCCGTCAGAAGGGGATTTATTTACTCGTCGATGCTACCCAAACTGTCGGGCATATTCCTGTTGATGTAAAACAATTAAACTGTGATTTTCTTTCTCTCTCCGCGCATAAATTTTACGGGCCGCAAGGGGTAGGTGCCTTATATATCCGCCGTGGCCTTGACCTGCCGTCCTTTATCTTAGGCGGGGACCAAGAACGCGGCCGCCGCGCCGGCACCCACAATGTCGCCGGCATTGTCGGTCTGGGCGCCGCAATAAATAGGGACAGCGCCCATGTATTTTCGCATGAAGTGCAATTGCGTGATCAAATTATTGATAATGTCTTAGCCAAGATCAGTGGCGCGCAATTAAACGGCTGCCGTCAGCGGCGCCTGCCTAATAACGCGCATTTCTCATTTGAAAAGATTAATGGTGAAGAATTAGTTTCTGCCTTAGACATGGTGGGCCTATGCGTGTCCATGGGTTCTGCCTGCACCTGGGGACAGTTGGAACCTTCGCATGTCTTGCGGGCCATGGGTTTAACCGACGCTCAAGCCTTGGGTTCCCTGCGTGTGACCATTGGGCAATCCACCACCACTGCCGATATCAACTATTTAGTAGAACAATTAACCCTCAAGGTAGCCCAACTACGCGGGTAACTTAATTCATGCAAGAGCGTATCATCGAATTTTTGAAGGAAGCCGAAGGTTATATCTCGGGTGAAGAAATCAGCCAGCGATTGAATATGTCGCGCGCCGCGATTTGGAAGCATATGCAGGAATTGCGTGCTCAAGGCTACGATATCGCCGCCGTGCCACATCTGGGCTATCAATTAGTGGCTAGCCCTGATAAATTATTAGCCCGTGAAATCCAATTTGGGCTTAAGACAAAAATTATTGGCAAAGAGATTGTGGCCTTAGATACGGTTTCTTCGACGATGGATGAAGCTTTTCGTTTAGGGATGGAGGGCGTACCGGAGGGCACAGTTGTTTGCGCGGAAACCCAATCCAAGGGCCGCGGCCGTTTGGGCCGTGCCTGGGTGTCGCCTAAGGGGAAAGGGATTTATTTCTCTGTTATCCTACGTCCGTCGTCCCTGCCGCCGTCCCAATTGCCGCAATTAACCTTGATGTCTGCGGTGGCCTTGGCTGAAGCGGTTAATGATATCGCCGGTATTGATGCGCGCATCAAATGGCCTAATGATATTTTAGTTGCAGATAAGAAGCTAGCCGGGATTTTAACGGAACTGCGTGCGGAAGTTGATCAGGTGAAATTTATCGTGATTGGGGTGGGGCTTAATGTGAATACCGCCGCCCATCAATTGATTGAAGGGGCGACTTCTTTAAAGATTGAATCGGGCAAGACCTTAAGCCGCGTTGAAGTCATGCAGTTGATCTTGCGTTCCATGGAGAAGTGGTATGGCAAGCTTTTATCTGGCAAGGCTAATGAAGTGATGGAGGCTTGGAAGGAAAGGTCAGCCACACTTAAAAATCGGGTGCGCATTACGGATCCGACGGGGATTACTGAGGGCGTGGCTATTGATTTGGATAGTGATGGGGCTTTGTTGATTCGTAAGGACAATGGGGTGGTGGTGCGTAAGACTGCGGGGGATGTTCAGTTGTTGAGTTAATCTGGAGCGATGAATTTGATGGGACAGGCAAATTCTTCCGGGCTTCAACCCCCCCAGCCCCCACTACAGATGCAGGGTTTCGTTAGGCTGTCGGGGTTGGGTTAATCGGTAAATTAATTTTTTAAAAGGGTGGCATCTGGTGGGGGACGTTTCAGCCCTTCAGAACATGCCTGTCCCCTCAAATACACATGACACAGTTATCTTACTTAACAGAGAGTTTACAACAATTAGAAATGCAGGGCTTGCATCGATCCCTGCGTGACGTTGCCTCCAGTCAGTCGCGTGAGATTGTATTGAATGGTAAGCGTGTTTTAAATTTTTGTTCGAATAATTATTTAGGTTTGGCTGATGATGCGCGCATTAAGCAGGTAGCGATTGAAGGGGTGAAGGAATATGGTTTTGGTTCTGGTGCGTCCCGGTTGGTTTGTGGGAATATGTCCGCGCATGAAGCGTTGGAGCGTGACTTAGCTGCTTTTAAGAAGACGGAGAGTTGTTTAACTTTTTCCAGTGGTTACATGGCCAATGTTGGCGTTATTTCGGCATTGCTGGGGCGGGATGATATTGTTTTTAGTGATAAGTTAAACCATGCGTCGATTGTCGACGGGGTTATTTTAAGCCGAGCAGAGTTGAAGCGTTATGCGCATAATGACATGCAGGCTTTGGAAGTGCTATTAAAGAAAGTGCCGGTTAATAAGCGTAAATTAATTGTCACGGATACAGTGTTTAGTATGGATGGGGATGTGGCGCTCTTAACGGAAATTGTTGACTTAGCCCGTCGGTATGAGGCGATGGTGATGGTGGATGAAGCGCATGGCTTTGGGGTTTTAGGGCAGCGCGGTGCTGGTTTGGTTGAAGCGTTGGGACTCGAGGGCGCGGTTGATATTCAAATGGGTACCTTGTCTAAAGCGGCTGGTTGTTTTGGGGCCTATGTGGCTGGCTCAAGCGTGTTGCGTGATTATTTAATTAATCACGCCCGTTCCTTTATTTACACCACGGCAATGCCGCCAGCGTTAAGCGCAGCAGCGCGTTGCGCGTTGGGTATTATTGCACAAGAGCCGCTGCGCCGGGCCAAATTAAAACAAAATGCCGACGCTGTACGGGCAGGATTAAAACAGCTCGGGTTTGACACCTTACAGTCAGTAACGCCGATTATTCCAATTGTTGTTGGAGATGCAGCTAAGGCGCTTGAGATGTCAGCACGTTTACTAGAAAAAGGTATTTTTGTGCAAGCCATCCGTCCACCCACGGTGCCGGTTAATACGGCACGGCTTCGGTTAACGGTCATGGCCACACATATACCAGCAGACCTAGATCAATTACTTAATGCAATGAAGGGGTTGTAGGAATGCCGAGTTTTACATCACATCGAGGATTAAACTGGAATTACGAAACTGCCGGCCACGGCGATGTCATCTTGTTTATCCATGGCTTTGGTGGCACTGCCAAGTGGTGGAGCGCCCAAGCAGAATTTTTAAAGCGCGATTTTCAAGTGATCGCCATCGATCTCCCTGGGCATGGGCAAAGCAGCTGGATGCCGGTGAGTTTGTTGGATATGGCCATGGATTTGCGGCAAATGCTCAGGACCTTAGGCATTGACCATTTAAGTGTGGTGGCCTCTTCCTTTGGCGGGCTGGTGGCCTTGGAGCTTTACCGCTTAATGCCGGAAGCAGTAATGCGCATGTCCTTTGTGGGATCAATCCCTAAATTTGCCCGCGGGGACAATTATCCGGCAGGGTTGGATATTAATAAGATCCGCACACTAAGCGGTCAATTCGACGGGGATTATGCGTCCATCCTGGACATTTTCTTCCGTTCATTATTTACACCCAAGGAGCGGGACGGTGAAAACTTCAAATGGGTTAAGCAATTACGCCAAGAACAAGCGGTGCCTAAGCGTGAGGCTTTAAAGTGCTTCTTGGATATTCTAGAGAAAAGTGATTTGCGTGATCGCCTAGCGTCGGTGATTTGCCCGTTGCAATTTATTACCGGTGAGCAAGATTACATTTGCCCGGCCCCTATTATGGAATGGGTGAGCCAACACGCGCACAATGCCCGTTTCGATGTCGTCGCCAAATGCGGGCATCTGCCCTTCTTAACGGAAGTGACGGAATATAATCGTTTACTTGAAGATTTCTTAATGAATTAGCCGGCGTGTAGACGGCATTGGCAAACATTGTGATTGATTCTAAATATAAGGAATAAATAATGTTTGAAACATTGAACAATAAAATTCGTAAATCATTTAGCGAAACTGCTGATCAGTATGACATTTTAGCTAGTTTGCACCGGGAGATTGGCCGTGAGTTGATTTTAAAGCTGACTAAGATCCCAAAGGTTGATGCGGTGCTCGACGTAGGCTGCGGCACTGGTTACTTGACGGGCAAGGCGCGCTATTTTTTCCCTGACGCGCGTATCGTCGGTCTTGATTTTGCCGAAGGGATGCTAAAGGTAGCGGCCCAAAAGCATGAGAATATTGAGTGGGTCTTAGCAGATGCGCAAGAGCTTGAGTTTGCGGACAATAGCTTTGATATTGTTATTTCCAATCTAGCCTACCAATGGGTGGCTGATTTACCTAAGGCCTTCAAACACGTGCAACGGGTGTTGAATCCGCAAGGCACCTTTGCCTGCACGCTTTTTGGGTTTTATACCTGTGATGAATTATTCCAGTCTTTCGATATCGCCAGCGATGGGAAATTAAAATTTAATCGCCTACCGCAGGTAGCTCAGGTTGAAGCGGCGTTACAACAAGCCGGATTTAAAGAGCCTAAGGTAGACTACGAGCGCATCAAGATTCAATTTAATGACATGAAAGACTTGACGGATTGGCTAAAGAGCATTGGGGCTAATAATTTGCCGCGCGAGGGCTATGTTGGTCGTGACGTGATGGTCCGTGCTGCCGCGACCTATAAAGAAAAATTTCCTTATCACCACGGCGTCTATGCCACCTTTGAGGTTATTTGGATTCATGCGCAAAAATAAGACCATCTTTATCACAGCCACGGACACCAACGTCGGCAAAACCGTTGCTACTTTTGCCCTAGCTGTCTTGCTTAAAGCGCGAGGTTATGACGTCGGAGTCATGAAGCCCGTGCAATGCGCCGGTGATGATATTCAGTTCTTATCTAAAGCCCTAGGCCTTAAGGATGAAACAGCCGTGCTTAATCCCTTCTTTGCCAAGGAACCTTTGTCACCGCATCTGGCGCTAAGGCGCGCGAAGATTAAATTTGATAAGCGTCGCGTATTAGCCGCGTTTAAAACATTGCAGGCCCGCCATGAGATCTTGTTGGTGGAAGGGGCTGGCGGGTTAATGGTGCCATTAAGTGATCAATATTATAATGCGGATCTAATCCGTGATATGAAGGCTGACGTGATTATCGTTACGCGTCTGGGGCTTGGCACCATCAATCATACGCTGTTGACCATCAATCAAGCCAAGGCCCATGGCCTTAAGATTAGGGGCTTAATATTTTGTGATGCCAAGAAGGGCAGGAAAACCTTGGCCGAGCGCAGTAACCCAACGGAAATAGAAAAACTTTCCGGGATTAAGGTGTTGGGCACGATTCCTTATTTAACATCATTGACCCAAACTAATATTCTAAAGCAATGCAAAAACTTAAAGCTCAAGCTCTAAAACAGCAGGACAAAGCATACCTCTGGCATCCCTTTACCCAGATGAAGGATTGGGAAAGGCAAGAGCCCTTGATTATTGATTCGGCCCGCGGGGTTTATTTAACCGATGTGGACGGCAATCATTATATCGACGGGGTTTCTTCGCTGTGGGTGAATGTGCATGGCCATTGCCACCCGGTGATTGATGCGGCCATCAAACACCAGGTTGATAAGCTCTCCCACTCAACGCTCCTAGGGCTTTCCAATACTCCGGCGGTGGAACTATCCAAGCAACTAGTTGCTATTGCCCCTAAGGGCTTAAAAAAAGTATTTTATTCCGACAACGGTTCCACCTCCGTTGAAATCGCCATCAAGATGGCCTATCAGTATTGGCAAAATATTGGGCAGACCAAAAAGACAGGGCTGGTGCATTTAGCTAATTCCTATCACGGCGATACCTTGGGGTCGGTGAGCATTGGGGGTATTAATTTATTCCACCAGGTCTACCGCGGCCTTATTTTTAAAACCCAGGCGCTTAAAGGTCATGGATGGGAGGCGGTGGATGAGTTAGAGCAATTGCTTAAAGCCCGCCACCAGCATATTGCGGCCTTGGTTGTCGAGCCCTTGGTGCAGGGGGCAGCGGGGATGTTGATGTGGCCTAAGGGCACCCTTAAACGCATGCGCCAGTTAACGGCTAAATATAAGGTCTTGTTAATTGTGGATGAAGTCGCGACCGGTTTTGGCCGCACGGGAAAAATGTTTGCCTGTCAGCATGAGGGGGTAGGTCCGGATTTAATGTGTATCGCCAAAGGCATCACCGGTGGTTATCTGCCCTTGGCCGCCACCTTGACCACGCAAAAGATTTATGATGGCTTTGTCTTTGACTATGCCCAACAAAAGACTTTTTTTCACGGCCACACCTATACCGGCAACCCGCTAGCCTGTGCTGCGGCCCTAGCCAACCTTGCTATTTTTAAGAAAGAGCGTACCTTAGCAAAGCTAGCCCCCAAGATAAAATACTTAGCCAAACAATTAAAAATGTTCTATAATTTGCCCTCTGTTGGGGAGCTGCGCCAATGCGGTTTTATGGTCGGGATTGAAGTCTTTAAAGACGCCAAGCGCAAGATGGCCTATCCCTGGCAGGCAAAGATGGGGGTTAAGGTCTGTCAGGCCGCGCGCAAGTACGGCGTTATCCTGCGCCCCTTAGGCAACGTGATTGTATTGATGCCGCCCTTGTCGATAACGACGGACGAATTAGATGTACTATTAATGGCTACTTATCGGGCTATTGAAGAAGTGACTAAACAATGATACCACAAAACACCAAACCAAATAAAGACACCACCGTCTATGTTGCCATGAGCGGCGGGGTGGATTCCTCCGTGGTCGCAGGTTTAGTGAAAGAAGCCGGCTACAACACCATTGGGGTGACCATGTGTTTTAATATCACCCACAATGACGGCAAGGCCTCCTGCTGCGGCATCGACGGTATTGCTGACGCCAAACGCGCTGCTGAGATTCTCAACATCCCGCACTATGTCTTTAATTTCGCTGAAGATATCAACGAATACATTATCGATGATTTCACCAATGAATATTTAAGCGGCCGCACCCCAAACCCTTGCGTGCGCTGTAATCAGCATTTGAAATTTGGCACCCTTTACAAGAAGGTGAAGGCCTTAGGTGCTGAATATTTAGCGACGGGTCATTATGGCAAGATTGAGTTTGAAGCCGCGCGTGATTGTTTTACCTTAAAGAAAGCCAATGACCCCAAGAAGGACCAATCTTATTTTTTATACAGCATGAAAAAAGAGACCCTGCCGTCGGTGTTATTTCCCTTAGGCGGGATGACCAAGATAGAAGTGCGTGAATTAGCGCACAAGTATGGCCTAAATACCGCCGATAAGCCCGAGAGCCAGGATATCTGTTTTGTGCCCGCTGCTGGTTATAAGAAATTTTTAGAAGACCGCGTTGGCAAAGAAGCTTTTGTTGAGGGTGATTTTATTGATGAAACAGGTAGAGTTGTAGGGCGTCATAAAGGCATTGCCAATTATACGATTGGCCAGCGCGACAAGTTAGGTATTGCCTTGGGCTATCCAGTTTATGTGTATAAGATTGAACGCGCCACCAATACGGTGCACGTCGGTAATTTACGTAATTTATACGGCAAAGGTTTTGTCGCGGGGCAGGTTAATTGGATCAGTATGCAAAAACCTGAAAGAACTATAGAAGTGATGGCCCGTATTCGGTATAATTCTCCTGAAGTCAAAGCGTATGTGACCCCTATTGAAGGGGGCGTGCGCGTCATCTTTGACGTGCCTCAAAAATCAGTAACTCCTGGGCAATCCGCGGTTTTTTACGACGGGGATGTGGTATTAGCCGGCGCTATTATTGATACGCCTATTGCCTGTGAGGCCGAAGATTTTAAACTCATTGAAGCTGTTCTATAATGGAGAATATGTCATGAAAATTTTATTAGCCGCACTTGCCGTAATGTTGATGCTTGCCCCTGTTTTTGCCGCTGATGGCAATGAACCTCCTACGGATGGGGTCTACCGTATTTATGACAGTAAGGGTAATTTACAAAAAGAAGAAAATTACCGGAACAAGCAATTAGATGGCTTAGTCAGGACCTATTACCCTTCAGGGGCAATTCAGTCATCTATTCATTACGTTGCCGGTCAACGTTCTGGAGCTGCCAGCACCTTCTATAAGGATGGGAATTTAGAAAGTGAATCAAATTACAGCAATAATAATATTGAGGGTCTTTCCAGGAGATATTACGAGAGTGGTGAGCTTGAACGCGATGCGAATTATAAGAGCGGCAGCTTAAACGGTGAAACAAGGATTTACCATAAGAATGGCAGCATTAAGCAGCGTTTAAATTATACGCAAGGTTCCCTGGATGGAGTGTGTTTGACCTTTGCGGAAGATGGCCAGATGATTTTTGAAGATAATTACAAGAATGGGTTTTTGGCTAATCGCCGGGAAATTAAGACTGATGCTGTATTGACGGGATTTACGTCGAGCAAACCATCCAAGCCCGCAGGTCAACAAAAAGAAGCCGGCGCGCCGTTAAAGAAGTAGGGTGATTCACTGTTGATCAATTCTATAAAGGGGCATGAAAAGTTCATGCCCCTTTATTTTTAACAAAAGGAAGAAACAATGATTACATTAAATACGGACTATTTAAAAAATTTTGTTACCGACGCGCAATTAAAGGCCATGGCCCCGCGCGTCAACCAAGCGCATGACGCCTTGCATAACAAAACCGGCAAGGGCGCGGAATTTACCGGCTGGGTGAATTTGCCTTCCAGCATTCCGGATGCCTTTTTAAAAGAATTAGCCCAATTAGCCGCAGAGGTTCAGGCACATTCGGACTGCATTGTGTCGATTGGGATTGGCGGTTCCTATTTAGGGATTCGCGCCACCGTCGAGTTTTTAGGTGGCAATACCAAGCTGCCGGTGTATTACGCAGGCCATACGATTTCAAGCGACAACCTGCATCAATTATTGGAAACAATCAAGGATAAACGCATCACCGCCGTGGTGATTTCAAAATCCGGAACCACTACGCAACCTGCCATTGCCTTTCGCGAGATCAAGAAACTATTGCAAAGCAAACACAGCGGTGAAGTATTAAAGAAG
>CAYNTZ010000078.1:0-9309 GCA_964400365.1 uncultured Planctomycetales bacterium
CCACCCTTCCAAGCTAACCGCTGAAGCCCTTGCGTGTTTCATTAGTTTTCGCAAATGCCCTCTATTTAAAAATGATATACCATAGTGAAACACAAACGCCGACGGGAATCCTTTACGCTTGACCATCTGAGCCAGCTCCCAACTTCCGCCAAAAGCTAAACATTCATGATCAACAAAGATTGTTCTTCCAATGTCTAGCCTAAGCTTCAAATCATCTAACGCTTTTGCTATCAATGAAAGTGCCTGCTGATTCTTATAAACCATCCAGCGCACACCAGGCAAATACTTAGCCCATGTAATAATAAACGGGTGCGATAATAGGCTTCTGACCAATACCTGCGAACCAGACGGAATAAAACGCCTCATCCATCCTGAGGTCTTTTCTTCCCTCCCAACCAACGCCGCTTTTGCAAGAGCTTTACCTAAAGGCCTATAAATAATCTTGCCCTTACCAAAGTTTTCTTCATAAAGCTCACGGTAGGGAGAAGGCACTTTGTCAGTAAGGGGATACAACATATAAATATGATGCCCGTGCTCTGCCATAACCCTGTTTAATTTATGCAAATAATTTCCAATCCCTCCGGGTGAGAAGTAGCATTTTGAATAGTTGATGATATTCATCCTTTGGGTAGCCCCAACCATGACATGCCAGGGGTTACCGGGGAATTTAGTCACATGAATTAATTGAGAAATATGTTCTGGTTGGCCGGCGTGTATATCCGCCAACTCGTAAGGATTAGGCATATGATACATGCCCCCTTCTGTCTCATAAATATAATCATCTATCTGGAAATAACCCTCACACACCGATAAGAAAAGGCCTAAATTGATATAGACCCTTCCCTCATGCTCTAAGTCTCTTTTAATTAAGCACACCCGCCCATGTTCCTTGGTATCAGCATAGATAACATCAGCCTTAGCCTCACGATGATAAAACTGTAACCTTTGCATTAATAGCCTAACTACCTCCTTCCTTCCTGTGAGATTCATATGACTAGCTATGCAATTACCCTTGATCAACGCTTCAACCGTTATGCTATTGGTAATCTTTTTCTCTATAGGTGGAAAGATAGAAGTTCTTATTACAATCTTGGGGCTAATTTCTGTGTCTATCTTAATCTTGGGCAGCGCTGATTGCATTAACTGCTCTAACCGTTGTGCCTCAAGCTCAAGAGCAGCATTGCGCTCCCTTATTTCAATGCGGGTATTCCAAATGTAACGCCATTGTGGGAAAAGCAGCCATAACACACGCATAATGCCAACTGTCCACATTATCCGCTGTGCGTAGACAGGATAGAAATTAAATAAGCAAGCAAAGGTTCCCAACGAAAGAATATACCAAAAGAAATACCCCAGGTTATACACCACATACTTAAGGCTCACACCTACCTGCGCCATCACTATACCTGTAGCACCTTGATCCAAAACCTTCCTATCCCTAGATTTAAATTTCTTCGTTGCCCCAGCATAAATAGAATTATGCTTAACCATCCAAAAAGCCCATCCCCAGAAAATAGCAAACAAGCCCATCACCACCTTCTTAAATAAATCGCCGATAAATAGCACATTAAGATTAATGAATTCCAAGGAGCTGGAATAAACGCGCTCATCATCCCCCATCTGAATATCCATCGCATTAGCTTTAAGCATGCTCAACATAGATAGTGCGATCAAGATTGTCCCGACCCTTGCGACAACAGCACTTTTTGTTGCAATCGCCTGGTGGGCTTCCTTGGGGAGATTTCGACTACGTGCAATGTGGCCTAAGGCGATCTTGCCTTCCTTCCCTAAAGCATTAAGCGCCGCGACAATGGCTTTGGCACGGGGCAAATCCGACGTGAAACGTAAAATCTGAGGTAGGCCAAAGAATTCGTATTTATCAGGATGCGCTAACAATACCCCTTCCTGTCTTAAAGCTGCCATGACGGGATTATTATTGAGTTTCTTTAAGAAATTATATTGGTTGAACCGCACGCCCATGGCTTGCAGGAAACGCAGCTTGATATAAAGCTCTTCTAGTGCGCTGACCTGTTCTTCCAAAGATACTTCTGGTTTATTAAACTTCGCTAAGGCATAACCCTTTAGCGCATCGGTAAGATATTTGGTGTAGAACCATGAATCCCTCTGACCAGAAACAAAATCAACGATGTCTGTTTCCAAAATCATCTTCATCGCACTGTTCCTAACGTCAGGGAGAAGTTCTTGCCACCCATCACCATCTCTTTGTGCTAAAGCCATAATTTCTGCTTGATATTGCTCTACCGGAAGACCCATGGCATAAATGATAAACCGCGCACAAGAAGCATGAGCTCCCATTTTTCGCCACTGCTCCATCAAATAAAGATTAATTAAAATCTCTGGCTTACCATCTTCTTGAGAATGCCTTACCCCCAATACCAATGAATTAGGACTAAACCCCCTCACCGCATGAACCGTCTTGACAACCATTCTATTTTCCAACCCTAATCCTTCTATCACTTTTTTGATAAACAGCGATAGCGGTTCTGTGGATTTCATCGGCGGGTATATCGCAAAACCTTTTTCTTGCTCAACGAGCTTTATTTCCTCTTCTAAAGACAAGAGAGTGGGTGACTGAACGCCAACCCATGCCTTTATCATCCTTAATCGATTAAACCTAAACTTTAACCAAAGAAATCTTCCTTGATGGGTATTAAAAACAACTATGAGCACATAAATGGAAACGACGATCATAAACATTAAAAAATAATTCACTATAAAAGCTACCCCAATCACAACCCCAATAATCATCCTTGGTAAAGCAAACTTAAAATTAGGCAGGGTGTATGCTGGTTTTAACATGAGCCATAAGGTTTTCCACAAGCCATGTTCCATGCTTTGGGCCATCACCCTTTTGCTGTCAGACTCATGATAGGCGCCTCCAAAAGAAAAAGTGAACCATAAGAATGCGGCAATAAACAAAAACATTTGATCAGCTGTCATTTCCGCAAATATAGCAGACGGCATAATAACGGCAAAGAGTATAGGCGGCGATTGAAATAGATACTTGCTCTTGCCTAAGGCATTTGCCGCGGCTTGGCTAACTTGAGGCAAGACCTTCATGCCGTGATAGCTGCCCGCGGCCATCAACGCAAGCACCGCCTTTCCCCTGTCCCCCAAGGCCATCAGTGTTTCAATCAACACCTTCATCCGCCCTTCATCCTGTGTCGCCCATAACACGGCCGGTATGCCCCAAAGTTCGTCGGATGCATTGCTGCTTAAATACACTTGAGGGGACGACATCATCCCCCTCATAATGGGATGCTCCTGCATCTGCGTATCAAAATTCGCCGCATTAAACTTAGCGCCCATGGCATTTAACAGCGTTAGGCGATAAAACAATTGTTCCACCCCTGACTCTAGATAATCTTCTTGCGCCCCGATATGCGCCAGGCGATAGCGCTCAAAAGCTGCCAAAAAATCCGCCGGATTAAATTCCCGCTCACGCTGTATAAACAAAACAACAATCCCTGCCATGCATTCAAAGAAACGTACATGCCTGCGCCATTCCTTGAAATACCGCTGTACTTCATTCCTGGCTTTTATTAAACAATCTGTTTCGAGCTGACGCTTCACAGGATCCCGATGATGGTATTCATCAGCTTGTTGCTGTGCGTTATCGAAAAGGCAGCTGATGTGATGATGGAATTCCATCATCCCTTTAATATGCGGATTGATACTTACATTAGGCGCCACATCATAGGCCTTACCCAACATATCAATAACGCTATTTAATTGTCGCGCAAAAATAAACTGGGTTGGCGTGGCATTAAGGATAGTCAGCGTTTCCTGGCGAGTCAATTGCCTTGCGTTCCTGATAAAACCAATGGCAAAAGACACGATGATCTCCGCGGTGGGCTCCTGCATAAATTGACGGGCCAAGGCGTAATTAGACGGGTCAATAGGATACATGATAGCCGCAATGGCTAAAACCTCATGCCGGGCAATTTTCATCCACCGCTGCTCCTCTTCTTTACCCAGATCCAACTCAAAAAGTAATTTCTGGATGTTGGCAAAACGCGCCGCTGGGATTAAATATCGATGATGAAGGAATTCATGCGGAAGAATTAAACGCGAACAGTGTTGGCGCCAATTAGCCCATGCCCCCACCATCATGGCAAAGGCATCTTCATAGGCCTCATCAATCTGCTGGCTGTTCAACCACTGTTTACCCTCAAGGCTTACCTTGGCAGCATGTACCATTAAACGCATCAGCGCACGCAATTCTTGCCGCGCCTCTAAACGCATAAAACGTACAAGATCAGTGTAATGTAAGTAAACCGTGTATTTATCACCCTCCTTCTGGCCTAAGGCAAGAACCATATCATCCCGCAGCGGATTCGCTAAACCAACAGATGCGCGTTCATCTAAGAGCAGGGCAAAATTAATATTGGTAAATTGGGAAAATTCCTCCATCCAAATGTCTCTGATAAACGCATAGGCCTGCTCAACATGGGCCCTGTGACGCGGGGGAACTTCAACATCACCATCCTCATCTAAGAAAATGATGCTGTCATTAAGCCTTGCCTGATTAATACTAGCCTGGCTTTCTGCAATCAAGTTCCTGATAAGCTTTGTGTTTTCTTTTTTGGATTTTACACGATTATCTGAATCATCAGGATTAGGCTCTGGGCGCTTCTCTAATTCAACCGGTACCAGCAGTTTATTGCGGTAAGGGGTAATCATTTTTTGTTCACGGCGGGTTGAAAATGTTAGTAGGTGAACTGAAGAAGGAGGAATTCTCCATGCGGCAGGATTATCCGGGACAGTTTGTTGCGCTTGACGAGCCAGGGCCCTGCGTTTATACCTGATGGCCAACCACCACGCAATTCCAGCGGCTGATAATCCCAACAGCACCTCGACCATCCCGCTCACCGACGACTCCAGCACTGCTAAACTCAAAATCAACGCCGGTAGGGTAAAACTATAAACAGCCCCAGGCGGCATAAAACTTCGAAGCCCTTGCCTATGGTCTTTTTTACCTAGGGCATCAAGTGCTTGGACAATGGCTCTTGCGCGCGACGCATCCGTCGTATGCCTTAATAATTGCGGCAAGAAGAATAATTCACATCTATCGGGATGGGCCAGGACAACCCCTTCCTTGCTAAGCGCTTTAAGAATCTGATTTGCTTCAAGCTTTTCAAACAAATTAACTGGATTAATAGCCTCCCCAATGGCCTTTAAAAACCTTAGTTGAATATAGGATTCCTCTACAATCTTTTCTATTTTAAGCCCCCCTTGTGGATCATTAGCGGTTCTTTGGGCTATATACGCCTCCAACCTCGCGCTAAACTGTGCATCAGCTATCCATACCTGCCCCCCATAGGCTAAATCCATCATGCCTATAATGCAGTTATTGATATTAGCCATGGACACATCTTGCTCTGCGGCAAGCAAACTATCGCTTGCAAACATCAGTGCATCTATTTGTTTCTTATACTGCTTTTCATCACGGCCCATGGCATTTAATAATAACCTAGCGGCAAGCGCATATTCTTGGGTCAACGCTAGATTGTAAAAACACTCTTGGGAAATAAGAACCCTATGCTTTCTTTTAAACCAGTCATAATCCGAGTAAATTAACCAATCATACCTAAGACGACATCTCACTGGGGGACCTGCAAAAAGCATGCCATATTTAAGATTTTGTTCTTCCATCGTGCTGCCATAGGCAATGATCACCTTCCCTGATAATCCCAGGCCTTCAATCAATCTGCTGATAAAAATTGCCGTGACATCTCCGTCCTTTGTTGCAGGATAAACTAAATCTTCAAGAACAGTATCTGGGAGATAGAAGTTTGTTAAATCATCTCCTGTAATCCACCCCTTTGCGCTACGGTAATGTGATTTGCAAAAAGCCTGCCAAACCCGCATATGTTGAAACACTCTTTCCGAGAACATGAACCATATCACGAGCCAAATACAATAGGCATTCGCCAATTTAGGAAAAAGAAGAATATAAACCCACATCTCAATATCACCTCGGAGCAATTTAAATGACTCTGAAATCTTTTGGGCTAAGGGTAACTCTTCATCACAAATAATATAAGTAACCTTATCGATTAAATTCTCTTCATCATCCTTTTTTCTCAAACACTCTTGATAAGTACGAAAAATGATTTGTGAAACAAGTAGGAATAAGGCCCATTTCCAATCAGCTAGAAAATAATCCACAAGGCCTTTCAAAAACTCTACGATAACTTCTGGATCAACAACTCCTATAAAGGGCAGGGCAAAGCTGTACATAACGCCTTCTTGTGTGAATGATCTACCCAATGCCCTTGCCGCGCTATTGCGGCCGATGTCGGTGGCGGTGAGTTTGTCTTGAGATATTCTCTCTAGCGCTTTTTGGCCTGGCTGGCCTAATTGTTTCAAGGCGCCGGCTAAAGCTTTAGCGAAATCTTCTTGTGCAGCCCATCTTAACGACATATCTAAACCAAAGAGCGGCGCCTTATTTCCGTCGTAAATCTGCACCTTCTGCTCAATCAACGCCCGTGCCCATAACGGCAGGTCTTCATCCTTAAAACCATTCTTTACCCACAAATGATAACTTACCCCCGCTGTCTTTAACAATTGCAGTAAGAATGCCGTCTGTTCTAACGCTGGCAGGGCATATTTAGGTTCAATGATATCCCGCGCTGTATATGATTCCTGTAACCCTGCTAAAGCATTGAGACGCCCATTCCTGTCAAGCTGCACAGAAAAAGGTAGGTATTCAAAAATACGGCTAATCAGCGCCTTAGCCTGGGGTTCTATTTGTCCTTGTTTAACATCCGTCACCAAAAATAGTTTATTTGCCATTGCTGAGGCAAGCAGGTCTTCCCATGTGCCTGTAGATAATCCTAGGCTAGTCCTACGTAAAAGATCTTCAGCCGCTTTCAAAATCCGTTCATCCACTGATAGTTTTTCATCAACCATCACGGCTAACTTCATAAGATCTTGAAAAACAAATTTACCATTTCCAAGATCCCCATCTACCCTGCGCAGGGCATTGGCAAATTCAAAATTCTTGGATAATTCCTCTAGATTTCTTCTGTGCTTAGCGCTTAATCTCTTGCCATCAACAAGATAATCATATAACCCCCGTAATTCCTCACTGGCATTAGCGAGCATCATGACAAACAACACGGTTGCCGGAAGGATGATCAGCCGATGGCCGTTTGAGGAGTCTTTCATCAGGGCACCCCATACTTCCATATTCGCATTAAGCGGCAACAAACCTCCAGCCCCAACCCAATCATTATTAATAACCACCAGCCTCAGATCTTTAGGCAAGAATTTTACGTTAATGCTGCCATAAATAAACTTCTGTAACTGCCGTCCGCTTTCATCCAAGGCAACCCCTCTATAGCCCAATAACTTGACAAACTCTTCCTGAATTTTTTTATCTTGATACACGCGATCCATTTCCCGTTTGATGACATGAGGCAACTCATTATTACCCTTACCTAACCAAAGCTTGATATTTCTCTTATAGTAAATATATTCCCTGATCAATTGCCATAAACTGTCCACCTTAAGCGAATACCTTAGATACTCCCGCACAAATTGCACTATAAGAAAAACTAAAATAATGCCGACTACGGCAAGAATAACCTTAATAGCCATGCCTACAGGAAAGGCGGCAAGCATCAAGGCTGGCCAGGCAAAGCTGTACATAACGCCTTCTTGTGTGAATGATCTACCCAATGCCCTTGCCGCGCTATTGCGGCCGATGTCGGTGGCGGTGAGTTTGTCTTGAGATATTCTCTCTAGCGCTTTTTGGCCTGGCTGGCCTAATTGTTTCAAGGCGCCGGCTAAAGCTTTAGCGAAATCTTCTTGTGCAGCTCGTCTTAACAAAACATCCAAACCAAAGAGCGAATCCTTATTCCCGTCGCAAATCTGCACCTTCTGTTCAATAAGCGCCCGCGCCCAATCTGGCAGAGCTTCGCGCAAGAATCTCTTTTCTATCCATTGATGAGGAGCATTACCTGCGGCCTTTAGTAAATCTAACATAAACACCGTCTGTTCTAATGCAGGCAAGGCTAGCTTAGGATTGTCTATGTCTTGCGCTAAGAACGCTGCTCTTAAGTTATTCAATCTTTGCATCGTAAGTTCCGGCACTCTCCAAGCTAAAGGCATAAAATGAATAATACGCTTAAACAATATTTTCACATAAGGGTCAAGCCTTGCGCCCTCACCTTTAAATAACTCCTTTGCCAAACTTGTACTTTCTAGCCCCCTTATTGTATCTATTAAATATATCTCTTTATAACGCAACACAATTTCTCGTGCTGGTTCTAAAACTCTTGGATCTATCGACGCAAAGTTGTGCTCAAGCAACCCTAGAAGCCTTCCATAATCAATGGGGCTATGAAAATCAATAGCCTGATTTCTTTCCGCGCTTGTTAGTGCATTAACCCATACAAAGTGCTGTGATAATTGATCCAGCCTTTTTCGTTGCGCATTATTTAGTTTCTTACCATCAACAAAATACTGATAAATCCATTTCAACTCATCCTTAGCATTTAAACGCAGGAAGGTCGCTAATACCACTTCTGGAAAGATGATAATCCTGTTCCCTGAGGCTTGATCCTTTATAATCGCCCCCCACACCTTCCCCATGGAGAGATTCTCCTGCAATAGCCCACCATTGCCTATCCATTGCGCTGTGGTCATGACCATCCCTAAATCTTGAGGATAAAACTTTTCATTAATGCTTTTAGCAACAAAGTCCAATAACTGTTGTTGCTGATCATTTAAACCTCCCCCTCCAAATCCAAACAAATAGATAAATTTTTCTTTAGCTTTTTTGCCTTGGTAAATCCGCACTATTTCCCGTTTGTTGCCGAATGAAATAGAATCATCTTCCCTAGCTAACCAAAGTTTCACATGACGATTAAGATAGAAATATTCCTTAATTAATGTCCATAACTTCCCTGTCCTGTATTCAAAGATCAAGGCAATAATTGTTCCAATTACGAAAACGCCAACTCCCAAAGCCGCCAAGCTATTAAAAGCAGTTTGAGGAAGGATTATTGCTAATACCGGCCACGCAAAGCTATAAACAATGCCTTCTTTCTTTAATATATGCTGGGCGACTTTTTGAGGTAAAGGCAACGGAACGGGATTCCCGTCGCCTTTAGCCACCTTAATCACCGCCGCACGACCCGGTCCTTTTATCGCCAGCAAGGCACGGCAGATAGCCATGGCCCGACGGGCGTTAATAGTCAAGGGTAACTGTTTATCTAAACCATAAAGCACCTCACCCGGACGCCAATAGAGGCGCGCCCCGCTTTTTCTTAACCCCTG
>CAYNTZ010000079.1:0-9177 GCA_964400365.1 uncultured Planctomycetales bacterium
TAAAGGAAGCCGATAAAAAAGGCGGAGCGATGCCATCAATATTGCGCACCCATCCTTTAGCCCAAGACCGTATTGATGCAGCCAAGAAAGATATTGAAGCGGTTAAACAAAAATATTAATCCTATGAGCGAACGGCATTCCCCTTCAGAAGTTTATCACCTGCAAAACAGCATGGCTGAATCCCGCCAGATGTTCAAGGTTGTTTTTGACAATTCCCCAGCGGCTATTACGGTTACAGATGCCTCTGAACGTATTGTGGCGTGGAATCCAATGGCTGAGAAAATGCTGGGCATGAACCGCGCTGATCTTTTTAATAAGTCGGTGGCTGATCTGTACCCCTCTGATGAATGGAAACGGATTCGCGGGTTGAATATACGCGAAAAGGGCATGTTGTCTGATATTTCCACCAAGATTATACATAAGAACGGGACAGTGATAGATGTCAATGCATCGATTTCGGTCTTAAAAGATGTGCAAGGGCGGGTGATTGGCTCTATCGGCATTGTTCACGATATCAGCCGTCAGAAACAGGCAGAACACCAGCTGCGTGATTCTGAAAATAAGCTGCGGGTCATTTTGGATAATTCAGCAGCAGCCATCACCATGACGGATGATAAGGAACGCATTATTTCATGGAACAGCTTTGCAGAACAATTATTGGGTATGACCAAGGATGACCTGCATTTAAAGCCCATCGCGTCCTTGTACCCTGCCCAGGAATGGAAAAATATTCGGGCGATGAATATACGCCAAAGCGGCTTCAAGCACCATTTAGAAACAAAGGTAATACGCAAGGATGGTGAGGTTATTGATGTGGATTTGTCTGTTAATATTCTCAAAGATGACCAAGGTAAAATATTGGGTTCGGTTGGCATGATGCAGGACATCACTGAGCAGAAGCGTGCGCGTGAGATGATTCTACAGGCAAAGCTGACGGCGGAAGAAGCAAACGTGGCCAAGAGCGTTTTCTTGGCCAAAATGTCCCATGAGGTGCGTACGCCGATGAATGCCATCATCGGCATGTTGGACTTAACCTTAGATACGCCGCTCAATGAAGAGCAGCGTGATAACCTGAAGGTAGCGAAAGATGCGGCTGATAATCTTTTAAGTTTGATTAATGATATTTTAGACTTGTCCCGTGCTGAAGCAGGAAAGGTATCGATAGAAGAGATTGAAATAAATGTCCCTGATATTGTCAAGAATGTGTGTAAGGGTTTAACGGTATTAGCGCGCAATAAACAAGTTGATTTGATTTGGTCGATTGACCCTAAGATCCCCAGGCTTTTAATTGGTGATCCGGTGCGTTTACGCCAGGTGTTGGTCAATTTTGTGAATAATGCGATTAAGTTCACCAATCAAGGCAAGGTAACGGTTAATGTGCAGATGAACGCGTTGACCGATAGGGATTGCCAGGTGACCTTTGAGGTGATTGACAGCGGCATTGGTATTCCTAAGAAGAACCTGGCTACGATCTTTGATGTTTTTACAGAAGCGCATAATACGACAGCTCGGCGTTATGGCGGTACGGGGTTGGGGTTGGCTATTTGTAAGAAGATTGTAGAAATGATGCGCGGCCAGATTGTGGTGGAAAGTGTTGAAGGCCAGGGCAGCACCTTTAGGTTTACCGTTCTTTTTGTGGTGCGCCCGGATTTGTTATTAAAGCAAGCCAGCGAATTAGCAAACCAGGACAATCACATTTTAAATGTGCTGCCGCCGGAATTGCGCACCTTACGGATCCTGTTGGCTGAAGATAACATGGTTAACCAACGTATTGGCATGAAGATTTTAGAGAAATTCGGGTGGTCAGTGACTGCGGTTAATAATGGGCAGGAGGTCTTAAATATCCTTAATGGCCAAAGTTTTGATGTGATTCTGATGGATGACCAGATGCCGGTGTTGGATGGCATTGCCGCGACCCAGGTTATCCGGCGGGAAGAAAAACAGACGGGGATGCACTTGCCGATTATTGCCATGACAGCTAATGCCATGTCCGGTGACCGGGAGAGGTATCTGGCTTCCGGCATGGATGGTTATGTGTCAAAGCCGATTGACCGTAATTTGCTTTACCAAGAAATAGTAAACTTAGTGACGCAGCGCAATAAGGTATAGGAGAAGTTTTTATGAGCGAACCGATCATTGATTTAAAAGATGTCTTAGACCGCGTGCAGGATGATAAGGAGTTATTGGTTGAGTTGTTTGAAATTTATGTGGATGATTTTATAACCAAGCGCAAGGATCTAGGCGAAGCTATTGCCGCGCGAAATCTCCCGATGGTTAAACAGGTGGCGCATTCGATGAAGGGGGCTTCGGGTAATATTTCAGCTAAGCCTTTATATACGTTATGTTTGAAATTAGAACATTTAGCCCATGATGGGACAACCGAGGGGATGCAGGATTTACTGCCGGAGATAGACAGCCAGTTTGAGCAAATCAAGGTTTTTGCCGTTAACTTTAAGAAGGAACAAGGCGGTTAATGAAGCCATCCTACCTGTGGCTGTCGCTGATTATTATTACTGTTGCTGCATTTTTTAATTCCATCCAACACCCTTTTGTTCATGACGACATTGTCTTTATTGCCCAAAATCCCCAAATTCATCGTCTAGATAATATTGCTGATATTTTCTTTCCTTTGCCATCAGTGCATCCGACGGGTGTTAATGCGTATTATCGCCCTGTTTTGGAGGTGGTGTATCGCCTTGAATATGCCCTTTTTGGTCTTAACCCCTATGGTTTCCATTTAGTCAACCTATGCCTGCATATAGCTAATGGGTTGCTATTGTTTGGGTTATTGCAGCGCCTGGGGTTGGCCGTATCCTTAGCATGGTTGGTCAGTGTGTTTTTCTTAATCCATCCGGTGCAGACCGAGGCAGTGGCTTGTGTGGCGGGTATTTCTAATTTACTGATGGCCTTTCTAATTTTATTAGCCATGCATGCCTATTGGCGCGGCTGGTTTATAGTATCGGTGCTATTATTATGGGTTGCCCTGTTGACTAAGGAGCAAGCCGTGATGTTTGCCGTGCTGGTGATGTTCCTAGATATTTATCGTCAGCAAAATAGGGGACAGCGCCCTATTTTGCGCTGGGGTATTTTGGCTGGCGTGACAGCGGCTTCCTTAGTATGGCGGGGAGTCGTGACAGGGACATCCTTAATCAGGGATATCCTGCAGTCCCCCGGGGAGCTTATTTTGCGTATTAAGGCTATTGCCCCGGTGCTTTTAACTGACCTGCGTTTAATTATTTGGCCCAATGACCTGCACTATTACCGCAGCCATGACATCCTTCAGCCGTATTTAACCAGCTGGTTTATCTTGGCGGCATTAGGGGTAATATTAGTATTGATTTATCGTCGGGTAGAGGCAATGCGGGGAGCAATAATCCTAGGGGGTGGCTGGTTTTTTATCACCATATTGCCACTACTTAATATTGTACCATTAATTAATGAGTATTCGTTAATCTTAACAGCTGAACATTTCCTTTACCTGCCTATTGTTGGAGTTTTGATTATTATCGCGGCGGCCATTGGGCAAATTGAAAATGGGGGACAGCGCCCTATTTTTCAGGTCATGGTCATTGTGTTAATAGCGTTATGCTTATGCATAACCATCCGCCAGAATACCCAATGGCGCGATGAAATAACTCTTTTTAAGCGCACTGTGCAGTTTGAGCCTAATTTTGCTCGCGGTCATCTGCTGTTAGCCAAGGCCTATTATTTTAGTAACCGTATGGATGAAGCTCAGGCGCATTTTGCCCATGCTTTTCGTATAATGACATCTTATGCAAAGAAGGTAAGGGACCCTCAGGCTAAAGGTTTTTATTTAGGTTTTATGAAAGGCATCTTATTTGATTGGGCGCACACTTTTGAAGCTAAAGGGCAATGGCAGGCGGCGCTGGATAAATATGACCAAGCCATTGCCATTGATGGCCAAGATCCCATCCTTAGGCAGAATGCCTTATTCTGCCGTCAGCAATTACAGCGTTTGCCGTAATCTTTTTTGCCTTCTGGGTGATTATGTGTTACTTTTATACCATTGATTTAATGCTGTTTAGCTAGGGAGTGACTATGTTTTGGATTATTATTTTAAGTTTTGTGGTGTTAATGGGTTTAGCCATAGCGGTTTATTTATTACCTGCGGATGCTCCTGCCAAGAAAAAGAAAGAAAAAGAAAAGCGTCCGGAGTTAATCCCTGATCCCGCTGCCGTAGCCAAGCAAAAAGACTGGGAAAACATCGCCCATCGTTGGGAAAAGCAGAATAACGCGCTCTTAGGCGATATTGAAAAGTTAAAAGGTGAGCAGAAAAAAGCATTCCAGGAGCTGGAGGCGCAAAAGCTCCAGAACAAGGAGCTGATAGACAAGCTTTCGTTAGAGAAGAGCTGGCGTGAAAAAGAACAGGTAACCTTAGAAAAGTTTAAGCACCATGAGAAGGATTTCAAGGAACAGATCTTCCGTACAGAACAAGAGGTGGAGAAGGAGCACTCTAACCGTATCCGTTTAGAGCGCGAATTACAAGACTTAAAAATAAAGCATGATGAGATTGTTGAGGAGAAACGCCAATTGTCCGTTAAGTCGATGAGCCTAGAAACTTCATTGGCGGCAGCTAATAAGGAATTGAAAGAATTGCGCAGCCAGAATGCGGAATTAAGTCGTCGTAAGGAAGACATTCAATGGGTGGCTAAATCTGAATTTGATAGCCTAAGGCTGTTGTTGCAGGCTAAGGAGCAGGAATTAGCCCGACTTAAGACGGCCGCTGGAGGTTAAGGGTTGTGTTGTTTAGTCGTCGAACAAATTGGGTGTCGCAATCAAATGCTTTAAATACAACCTTGGAAGAGTTGCGTGCTAAGGGGGTTGATGTCCTAGATCTTACTGAATCAAATCCCACCCGGGCGGGTATTGTTTACCCTAAGGAACTACTGAATAGTTTAACTAAACCAGCGAATCTTAATTATGTGCCTGATGCTAATGGTATGGTCCATGCCCGTGAGGCCGCAGCCGATTATTACCGGCGCCGTTCAATTGATTGTACGCCAGCGGATATTTTACTAACTGCCAGCACCTCGGAAGCTTATTCTTTCTTATTGCGTTTGCTGGTTAATCCTGGCGAACGCGTTTTAATTCCACGCCCTAGTTATCCGTTATTCCAATTCCTGTTAGAGATTAATGATGTGGCGTTTGATTATTACCCTTTAGTGTATGACAACGGCTGGCAGTTAGACCAACAGGCACTGGCAGGTTTAATTGATGCTAATACCCGCGCAGTTATCCTGGTTAATCCTAATAATCCCACGGGTTCCTATATCAATGGTGGGGATTTGGTATTTTTAAATGAGTTGGCTAATAAGCATGGGCTGGCCTTGATTTCTGACGAAGTTTTTTTTGATTACGCATGGGGAGCGGCAGATGGCTTGCAGAGCTTAGCTGGCAATAAAGGCGCGTTAACGTTTACCTTAAGTGGTTTATCCAAGGTCTTGGCCTTGCCGCAAATGAAATGCGGTTGGATTCTTGCCTCTGGGCCCCAATCTCAGGTTAAAGAGGCTATGGACCGGTTAGAAATTATTGCTGATACCTATTTATCGGTTAACACGCCGGTGCAAAACGCGATAGGGGACTGGTTATTATATGAAAAAGACATTCAGGATCAAATAAACCAACGGGTGAAGGTTAATTGGCAATTTTTAAAGCAACATTTAGACAAGCACGCGCAATTGCTATCCGTGCAGGGCGGTTGGTATGCTACCTTGCGCATCCCTACCGTTAAGAGTGAAGAACAATGGGTGCTGCAATTTTTGGCTGAGGACCATGTCCTGGTGCATCCAGGGTACTTCTTTGATTTTGAGCGCGAAGCTTATATTATCGTAAGTTTATTATCTCCGACGGAGATATTTAAAATGGCGGTAAGCCGGTTAATGAAAAGGATTGCGGCATTATGAGGCTGGGGATTTATGAGCATTATAAAGGCAAGCGCTATGAGGTGCTTGGTTTAGCGCATCACAGCGAGACCTTGGAAGAATTGGTTGTTTATAAGGCGCTTTATCCGACTCAATTCGGCCGTGATTCGTGGTGGGTAAGGCCTAAGGCGATGTTTGAGGGGCAAGTTATCGTCGATGGGGTTAAGGTTTCACGCTTTAAATACATTGCCCAATCCGCGTAACTTTGGTAATATATATTTTAAATAAGAATTCTTTAGGTTAAATGGTCAAGGAGTTTAATATGGCACACCGGCCTAATTGGGATGAATATTTCTTAAAACTAGCCATGCTTGCCTCCGAGAGGGCGACTTGCCCGCGCATGCATTGTGGATGCGTTTTAGCTAAGAATAAGAATGTGATTGCCACTGGTTATAACGGTTCTATCCCCGGCGATGAGCATTGCGAAGATATTGGCTGTCTGATGGTGGATAACCATTGCGTGCGCACCGTGCATGCGGAGATGAACGCGTTAATTCAGGCTGCCCGCCGCGGTCATGCGGTGGAAGGGGCTACTGCCTATGTCACTAATATGCCGTGCACGACCTGTGCTAAAGCGTTAATTACGGCAGGCATAAAACGCGTGGTGGTGTTTTCTGATTACCACGACACCTTGGCGACTGATTTTTTCAAGAAGGGCGCTGTGGCTATTGAACGCATGGCCATGCCCAATAAAGAAATCCATTACGACATTAAGAATTATTCTTCTGCCCGATGAGTGAACCTTTAAAGATATTAATGGCTGATGATGAAGATGCCATCCTTGAGATTATGGCGCGACGTATCGCATCGCAAGGTTATAAGGTGCTGATGGCGCGTAACGGCAAGGAAGCGTGGGATAAGATTGTGAGCAGTAGCCCGGATATTATTATTTTAGACCTAACCATGCCTGAAATGACGGGTTGGGAAGTCTTAACCAAGCTGCGTAAAGAGCCTCCTTCCAGTAAATGGCAGCCGGTGATTATTGTATCTGCCCAATCTGAATCAGATAAAATAAAAGAAGGTCTCGCCGCAGAAGCGGATCATTATTTAACTAAACCCTGCCGCATTGAAGATATCTTAAAGGCAATCCGGTTGATGACATCCTTGATCCCGCAACGGGACGCTTAAATGCGTTGCCGTATTTAAGTAAGACCATGTATATCCTTATTCCAATCCTTGTTGCCTTTTTGATCCTTTTAGGTATTGTGCGTTATTTAGAAGCGGCGGGCATATTCTTTGCTAGCCGAAGCATGAATGGCACACCGCAAAAGCTGGGATTGGCGTATGAGGATGTTTATTTTAAGGCGGCGGATGGGGTCACGCTTAATGGCTGGTTGATGAGGCATCCAGATGCCCAGTCAACGCTTATATTTGCGCATGGTAATGCGGGCAATATCAGTGACCGTTTATTAAAGGTTCGGTTTTTTTACGGGTTAGGCTTAAATGTATTTATCTTTGATTACCGTGGCTATGGCCGTAGTGAGGGCAGTCCCAGCGAGCGGGGCATATATTTAGACGTGCAGGCGGCGCATGATTATTTGGGTTCCCGGGGAGATGTCGGCATGGAACGGCTTATTGCGTATGGCGCTTCCTTAGGCGGGGTGGCGGCTATTGATTTAGCAGTGCATCGTCCAGTGGCGGCGGTCGTGGTTGAATCGACGATTACATCAGCCAGGGACATGGCTAAGATTATGTATCCATTTATTCCAGCCTTCATGTTGAGCGTCAAGTTTGATTCAGCATCTAAGGTTGGGCGTCTAACCATGCCTAAATTGTTTATGCATAGCCCGCAAGATGAGGTAGTGCCTTTTGTCATGGGACGCCGTTTATTTGAAGCAGCGCGTGAGCCTAAGGAATTTTTAGAAATTTCCGGTGGGCATAATGACGCGCAGATTGCCACGGATGCAGCAGCATCCAAGGGGTTTGTACAATTTCTTAAGGCGAGGGGGTTGTTATGAAGCAAGATTTCTTAAAGGTGCAGGGAACATCCATTGTTGACCAGAAGGGAAAGCGGCTGTATTTGCGGGGCACTAATTTCGGCGGCTGGCTGATGATGGAAGGGTATTTTATGCACGCGCCTAACACCGCTGAGCAATTACTTAAGAAGCAATGGAAGAAGGAGCTTGGAGAAAGATCGTTGCGTGAGTTCGAAAGCCAATTTCGCAGCAATTTCATCACCGAAGCAGATATGAAGCAGGTGGCAGCCTGGGGTTTTAATTCCCTTCGCCTGCCGTTTAATTACCGTGTGATCGAGGACGGGGGGTTGGTTTTTATTGATAAGGCTGTTTCGTGGGCTAAGAAATACGGTATCTATTTAATTCTCGACCTGCATGGTGCGCCGGGTGCACAGAACCATGATTGGCATTCAGATTCCTTAGGTAAGGCTGAGCTTTGGACGAAGAAGAAAAATCGCCATCTGGTTTACCGGATTTGGGAATTCTTGGCTGACCGCTATAAGGATGAACCTGCCATTGCCGGCTATGACATCCTTAATGAAGCGGTGATGAATAATGTTCCCTTGCTTAATGAGTTTTACCAGGAAAGCATTAAGGCCATCCGCCGCTGTGATAAGAAGCATATTTTATTTATTGAGCGCAATCGATGGGCTCAGGTGATTGATGTGCTTGATGATTTTGCTGATGATAACTGGCTGTACAGCATTCACTACTATGAGCCGCCGGAGTTTTCGTTTAATTTAGTGCCGCATCTAAAGCATCCGCTTAAAGGTTTTGGGCCTGCTGATATCCGTCGGCGCATGGAAGGCTATGCTAGCTTTGCCCAAAAGAAAAACCGTCCGGTGCATGTGGGTGAGTTTGGGGTTAATTACCGCCAGGGTTTGTTTAATGAAGACAAGTATGTGGCCGATGTGTTAAAAGCCTTTAAAGAATTTGGTTTTCATTGGAATTACTGGACCTATAAATCGATCAAGCATTTTATGCATCCCGATGGTATATTAAGTTATTATCCAAATCCACCATGGGTGAACCGCCCTGGGCCGCGTTATGGGTGGGATAATTGGGTGGCTTTATGGCCAACGCGCAAGAAAGAGATGATCGCGTCGTGGCGAACTGAAGCATTTAGTTTAAATGAGAAAGTATTAAAAGTGTTGAAGGCATCATAAATTATATTACCCTAGGGCACATGAGAACTTCATGTCTAGTTTTCATAAAGTTCGGGTGCCGTGGGTAATATAATTTATGATGCCGTTCAGGTATTAATTATGATAATTACAAGC
>CAYNTZ010000080.1:0-9103 GCA_964400365.1 uncultured Planctomycetales bacterium
AAAAAGACTTAATTGATTATTTAAATGTTAAGCTTAACAACACTAAACTTTATTATTATGTGCCAATTTATAATATTAATTTCCAAGGCCAAAGCTTAAAGCTTATTTAAAATTTGGTCGGGATAGTTATTGTATAGAAAAGGGTATGGATGCCGATTATTAATGATGAGAAGAGCTTGGAGCGGGTAGCTGGGGAAATGGCCTTCCTTAGGGGGCGCAGTTATTACCAAAAGGGGGCGGTAACAACCATTGGTCGTCAAGGAGACTATTTAGAAGGATTGGTTAAGGGGTCGGAATCAGAGCCTTTTCATGTGACGATTCAGATTAAAGGGTTGGATAATTTCAAGCGGGCGGAATGCACCTGTCCTTTTAAATTAGGTTCAATGTGTAAACATTCAGTGGCTGTTCTCATGCACTGGATTAAGTATGTGTCGATATCTAAGGACATTGATCTTGAAAAGACTATCTTGATTGATGCAAAGCAATTAAGGTCTAATCTATTAATGCCGTCATTGCCTAAGCGTGTTGTGCAGGAAGCTGTTGTTGTAAAAAAGATCAGGCGGAATATTTATTTATTGCCGGAATACCAGTACCGTTCACCGCGAAAACCCCGTATTCAAATTAGTGTATCAGCGGCTGGTTTCGTTGGTGGTGCGCTTAAGAGCATTCCGTTTAAGATTAATATTTTAAATGGGGAAGAAAAGTTTCCGGTGTCTAATTTTAAGGTCTTTTTTACGGTTAATCGTTTACGCAGTGCTGATTTTCCTCCGTTAGAAGCTTTTTCTTCAATGCAGCAACATGTACTTAATTTATTAAATGAGCTGCTAACCATGGATGCCAGGGTTGGTGATTTTGCGCAACCGCAATTTAGGATTAAGCGCAGGCAATGGGCTCTTTATTTAGGCGTGATGGCTAATTGCCCGGGCGTTGAGTTTGTTGACAGCAAGACAAATAAGCCAATCATGATAAATACGCAGGAGAAGCTTGGAGTAAGGATTCACCTGCGCTTAATTGAGCAGGGTTTATGGGCTGTAAAGGTTTCCTTAAAGGATGCGCAGCAACCAGCCCGTGATTTTAGTTTAGCCCATATCCAGGAAGCTCATCCGGTTTGGTTTTTTGACGAGTCTTTATTTACATTCCAATCCTGCCATGACGTGATTACCTATCCATTTTTAAGGGATTTCTTAAATACAGAGCGCCTGCTTGATGCGGTGCAAATCCCTTATTTTATCTCATCTGTGCTTGAGCCATTGAAGGGTGTGAGTGAAGTTATTGATGAGAGTGGGTGTTTAAAGGAAGTTTCTTTTATAACTCCGTCCCTGCGTTGTTGTTTGGGTCTTTCTTACGTTAAGGATGCGATCCGCGCTAGCTTATCATTTGTTTATGACAATCAGCCGCCTTACCTTTATGAAGGGCGTGCCTGCATTGAACGTTTTGAGCAAATGCCAACCGGGGGGTGGGTTGTTCGGGATATTGATCAAGAGAACGCGGCGGTCCAATGCCTATTGCGTGATTGCTCTTTTGAGTGGAAGAAGCATTTAAAGATGTTTGAATTGTCGGGGACTGAAGATATTCTTGGTTTTGTATATCAAAAATTGCCAATGCTCAAAAGGCAGATGGAGGTTAGTTGTTCTAATGATTTTGAATCGAAATTATTAAACCAGAAGTTCTTTGAGCCGGTGATGCGTTTGAGTGCCAGCGGCATTGATTGGTTTGAATTTGATGCGGTTTATAAGGCTGATGGTATTGATGAAGAGATTTCGCACGCCAAGCTTAAGCAATTAGTAGCGCAAGGGCAATCCTATATCCGTTTAAAAAAGGGCGAGATTGTCCCTATACCAAAAGAGTTTTTTGATCAAGTGGAGCATTTGGCTGATGAATTTGATACAAAAAAGATCCATTTAAGTCAAATGCCTTTTGTCATGGGGGAGATGGGTCGTTATCAATTAAAATCAACGATTGACCCCAAGCTTGCGTCAATTTACGAAGAGCTGCAAGGTTTTCAATCGATTAAAGAAACGGCTGTTCCAGAGGTATTGCAGGGGGTGTTAAGGGATTATCAACGCAAAGGCCTTGACTGGTTGTCTTTTTTAAGGAAGTTTAGGTTTGGTGGTGTGTTGGCGGATGAAATGGGTCTTGGTAAGACGTTGCAAGCGCTAACCATGTTATATCTTGAAATAGAAGCTGGGAATAAATTACCTTCCTTGGTTGTTTGTCCCACCACCTTGGTGTGGAATTGGCAGGAGGAGTTTAAGAAATTCTTGCCCAATGTAAAGGTTTTGGTTTTAAATGGTAATCACAGGCGTGATTTGTTTAAGAATATTGGTGAGGCGCAGGTGCTTATTACGTCCTATCCGCTTTTACGCAGGGATATTGAATTGTATAAGAAAATATTATTTAATTATGTCATTCTTGATGAGGCTCAAAATATCAAGAACCGCAACACCCAAAATGCCCAAGTGGCTAAGGAATTAAAAGCTTCCATGCGTCTGGCTATGACAGGGACGCCGGTTGAGAATAGCATTATGGATTTATGGTCGATATTTGATTTCCTTATGCCTGGGTTCTTGGGAGGCGCGGAGAAGTTTAAGCGGCGTTATGAGACGCCAATCACTAAGTTCCAAGATAAGGAGCAGTTGGCTAAATTATCAAGCCGGATTCTCCCATTTGTCTTAAGGCGTTTAAAGCGTGATGTGATTAAGGATTTGCCGCAGAAGATTGAGCAGATATCTTATTGTGAATTGGAACCGACACAAGGAAAAATTTACGCCCAGATGGTTGAGTCGGCCCGCCAGATTGCTCTTAAGAGTGTGGATGAAAATGGTTTTGAGAAGAGCCGGATGTTGATTTTAACCTTGATCCTGCGTTTAAGGCAGATTTGCTGCCATCCATTGATAGCAGGGGTTGATTTAAAGCACCGCAGTGTTTCAGGAAAGATGGAACTGCTGAAGGAAACAGTGGGTGAATTATTGGCCGGCGGCCATAAGGTGCTAATTTTTAGTCAATTTGTGTCGATGTTAAAGATTATGGAAGATTATTTAAAGCATGAAGATATTGCCTATGCCTATATGGATGGTTCCAGCCGTGACCGCCAAGAAGAGGTGGAGCGCTTTAACAATGACCCTGCATTAAAGGTTTTCTTATTAAGTTTAAAAGTGGGCGGGGTGGGGCTTAACCTGACATCAGCGGACACGGTTATTATTTATGAGCCTTGGTGGAATCCAGCTGTTGAGAACCAGGCCATTGACCGCGTGCACCGCATTGGGCAGCAAAATTCAGTCTTAGCGTTTCGTTTAATTACCAAGGGGACAATCGAAGAGAAGATGTTAGAGTTGCAAAACCGCAAGAGGTTCTTAATGGATGCGCTTGTCTTATCCGAAGACAGTATTGGCAAAAAGCTTGATTGGGACGATATTAAGTTCCTGTTAGATATGAAATAGCTATAATATGATAATTTTATTCATGACAATCGGGTGCTTTGCGTTAATATATCTATAATAATTTTATTTAACCTTTGTTATGTGAGGCAATACTATGTTGTCAGTGATTAAGAAATTTAGGGAGCAATGGCAGTTGCGGCGTTCCTTGCGTGCGTTTTGGTTTGAGATGGAGAAAAATCTAGAGCTTTTTTATGTGATCGACCAGCGCCAATTTATCATTAATGGTTTTACGCTGGCCGCCTGGGATAATGTTAAAGAATTAGATATTGTCAAACGCCATGAGTCAATTAAGCATTATGTGACGGTGTTGACTGAATTTAATCAGATGTTTAAAAGCTATAAGGAGTACGAGCTTTGGTACACTTCAGATATTAAGAATAAGAATCCGGAAAATGCGCGTAAGCTGCATGGCTTAAAGCATGACCTTGATAAGAAGGTTAAGGAATTAGAGCCGGTGATTATTATTGCAGGGCAAACCTTGGAAAAAGAAATGGTTGCTTTAGGCCTATTAAAGGTATGAGTGACGAATACCTCTCTGTATCTGAGTTAAGTAATTATATCCGGGATGTCTTACGGTCTGGTTTTCCTCGGGCTGTATGGGTTTGCGGTGAAATTCAAGAAATACGGGAAAAGAGTAACCATCTTTATTTTACCTTAAGCGAAAAAGATCCTGATTCTAATCAAGTGGTGGCTAAGATTGGTGCCACCATTTGGGCCAATGCCCGCCCCAAGATTAACGCCATTCTTCAAAAGGCTGAGAATGCTTTTCAACTCAAAGATGATATTGAAGTTAAATTATTGTGTAAGGTTGATTTTTACCCGCCTTTTGGTCAAATCCGTTTAATTGTCGAATCCATTGACCCTATCCATACCTTAGGCAAGATTGCCCAGGATAGGAATCGGTTAATTGCTTTATTAAAACAAAAGGGTGCGCTTGATTTAAATAAGCGTTTAGCGATGCCGCGTGTCCCGTTATCCATTGGCGTAGTGACTTCCTATGATTCAGCAGCCTACCATGATTTTATCGATGAATTAAGGCGCAGCGGATTAGCATTTAAAGTGTTTATTGCAGATGCGCTGATGCAGGGGAAGAACACGGAAAGTTCCGTGGTCAAGGCGATAGGGGTCTTAAATACCATGGAGCACCTTGATGTTTTGGTGATTACCAGGGGTGGGGGAGCTGTTGCTGAGCTTGCATCTTTTGATAGTGAGAAAATAGCGATGGCGATTGCATCCTCACGGCTGCCGGTTATTAGTGGAATTGGCCATGAAATCAATACAACCGTGACTGACTTGGCCGCACATACTTTTGCTAAGACTCCAACAGCGGTAGCCCAGCTATTGGTGGGGCGTGTCCAAGAATTTCTGGGCCATTTAAATGAACGTCATGCCCAGGTTATTGGGATTGCCCAAGCTGCTCTAACAGGAGAGCGGAGTCGTTTAAAGGACACCGCCATTGGCTTACAGGAGGCTACGCGCCAGTTATTGAGATTTCAGCACCAGCGGGTGTTGCGTATGATGGAAGCTTTAAAACGTTCACCGTTGCTATTGATTAAGGACGGTAAGCGCCAGCTTAATGAGTATGGGGATAATTTAAAGAAAACAATTCATTTGCGCATCACTAATTCACAAACTAAAATACAAAGGTATCAGCAGTTGATAGATATGGCTGATCCGAGGAATATCTTAAAGCGTGGTTTTAGTATTACCCGGTTATCGGATGGGGCGGTTGTGCGGTCAGTGAAGCAGGTGGATAAGGCAGCAGCCCTGCACACGCAGTTATTGGATGGGGTTGTCATCAGTGAGATTAAAGGGAATAAGGGGCAGTAATGGCGGATTTGAAATACACTAAAGCAATAGAACGTTTAGATGAAATTATTGGCAATATTGAAGGCGAAGGCGTTGATGTTGATGAGCTTTCCGTTAAGGTTAAGGAAGCTGTTGATTTAATTAAGCTGTGTAAATCAAAGATTGATAAGGCAGAGCTGGAAGTGAAAAAGGTTGTCGATGATTTTGCAAAAGAATCTAACGGGGCTGCTTAAAATAAAGGGGTTATTATGACGGTATTGTACACCACGCTAATCATCCTTGTTTGTTTCCTGGTTTTTTTAAATACCTACCGTATTTGGTTTTTGAGCGACGTTAACCGTAAGGTTAAGTTGCCGCATAATGGCAAGCCAACCATGTTTGATGTCAGGCACATGTTAATGGAAGGCGAGAAAGATTTAGCCATTCAATATTATTGTGCAATATTTAACACCACTCCAAGCAAGGCCAAGCTTGATGTTGAAGAATTACAGCGAAGCCTCAAGGTCTAAACAATTAAATCAGAATGCCCTGTGTTATTCGCACCTTTAATCCAAACCGTAATGTGACAAAGGAAGAGGGTATGTCAGATTGTATTTTTTGCAGGAATTTGCCTAAGGTCTTAGAAAATGGTTTAGCCTATGCGCTCAATGATATTAATCCATTATCAAAAGGCCATATGCTTTTTATCCCCAAGCGACATCATGTGACGGTATTGGAATCAACCCCGCAGGAGATTGAAGCGCTTTTTGATTTAATGAATAAAGCTAAAGGATTATTAGACAATCAGTATCAGCCGGATGGGTATAATGTGCAGGCTAATTGTGGTGCGGTTGCCGGCCAAATTGTGATGCATGCGCACCTGCATTTAATTCCACGTTATAAATAAGGAACAGAAATGTCTAAAGCAAATTGGAAAGAGTCAGGAAAATACGAAGAAATCAAATACCATAAGATGGATGGGATTGCCAAGATTACCATTAACCGTCCGCATCGTCGTAATGCGTTTACTCCCATTACTGTTAAAGAAATGAGTCATGCTTTAAATGAAGCGCGTGATGATGGGAAGATTGGTGTGATTATTTTGACAGGGGAAGGCAAGGATGCCTTTTGTTCTGGTGGAGATCAAAAGATTCGGGGGGATGCCGGCTACAAGGATAAGGATGGTACTAACCGTTTGAATGTGCTGGATTTTCAACGCCAAATCCGTACCTGCCCAAAGCCTGTGATTGCCATGGTGGCTGGCTACGCGGTGGGTGGTGGACAGATATTACAGATGATTTGTGATTTAACCATTGCTGCGGATAATGCTATCTTTGGGCAAACTGGCCCTAAGGTTGGTTCTTTTGATGGAGGCTATGGTTCTTCCTATATGGCGCGTATTGTTGGCCAAAAGAAGGCGCGGGAGATTTGGTTTCTTTGTCGCCAGTACAATGCTAAACAGGCATTAGCGATGGGTTTGGTAAATACCGTTGTGCCGTATAGTAAATTAGAAGGGGAAACGATTAAATGGTGTAATGAAATTTTGCAGCATTCCCCCATGGCTATCCGCTGTTTAAAATCTGCTTTAAATGCTGATTGTGATGGGCAGGCGGGTTTACAGGAATTAGCTGGCAATGCCACGTTATTATTTTATCAAACCGAAGAAGGCCAGGAAGGCCGTAACGCTTTTCAACAAAAGCGCAAACCTAATTTTGCCAAGTTCCCTAAACGTCCATGAGCCCTTGGTTCTTAGCCATCCGTCCTAAAACCCTACCGGCGGCGATTGCACCGGTTGCGATCGGCACGGCCATGGCTTTTGGGGACGGGGTTTCTCATTGGCTATCTGCGGCCTGTGCCTTATTCGCCGCGCTTTTTATTCAAATCGGTACCAATCTGGCTAATGATTATTTTGATTTTAAAAAAGGGGCAGACACTAAGGACCGTCAAGGCCCTATTCGGGTGACTCAAGCGGGATTAATCAAGCCATCGACGGTCTTATTGGCAGCAATTATCTTCTTTATTCTGGCAGGATTAACCTCAATTTATTTAATAAATCGGGCAGGTCCAACCATTGCGATTATTGCGGCGGTGTCGATTATTTCCGGTATTTTATATACCGCAGGCCCCAAGCCTTTAGCTTATTTGGGCTTAGGTGATTTATTTGTGTTAGTTTTTTTTGGGCCGGTGGCAGTAGGCGGCACTTATTTTGTGCAGGCCTTGGATATTAATTGGGCGGTGGCTGCAGCTGGCTTGGGGCCTGGTTTTTTATCAACGGCAATTCTGGCAGTTAATAATCTGCGTGATATTGATGGGGACAGGCGTGCCAATAAATTAACCTTGGCGGTGCGCTTTGGTCGATCCTTTGCGATGAGTGAATATTTGTTTTGTATTATGGCGGCAAGTCTTGTCCCGTCCATAGTATTCTTAATTACCACGGATCATGGGGGGGTGCTAGCTGCATCTGCCATTGCTTTTTTGGCAATCCCTTCGGTTAAGTTGGTTTTGACAACAGTAGAGTCAAGTCTGTTAAATAATGCCTTGGTTAAAACTGGTCATTTGCTTTTAATGTACAGCCTATTATTTTCCTTAGGGTGGGTCTTGTGCAGCCGCTGATTATTAAACAAACAGATATTAAACCTTTCCAAATTGAATTTTCCCAGCCATTTGTTTTTGCAGGCAATACTTTAACCATCCGTAAAGGATTTTATTTAACGGTTACAGCTAGCTCTGGCGTAGTGGTTGTTGGGGAGGCATCGCCATTGCCGGGTGTCAGTGAGGAAGGTGATCGTCGGGCTAAGCATGATTTAGAAGATGTTTGTATCCTATTAAAGGAAGCGGAAATCCCTTTAGATAAAGATGAGCTATTCGCCTATATGCGGGGTAAGCTCTTATTGCATAATTATTGCCCATCGGTGCGTTTTGCGGTTGAATCAGCCTTGATTAGTCTGTCAGCTAATGCTAATACGTTGAGTATAGCTGAGTTTTTGGGTGGGCAATTAGCTGATGTGCCAACAGCGGCGTTATTGCAGGGCATGCATGTTAAGGTATTGGCTGATGCTAAACGTTTGATGGGGCAAGGGTATAAAATTTTTAAATTAAAGGTGGGGGATCGTAATATTGCCTTGGATATCAAGAAGGTGCAGGATTTACGGTTGATTTTAGAGAAGGATTGTTTATTACGTTTGGATGGCAACCGGGTGTGGAGTTTGAAAGAAGCTAATATTTTTGCGGAATTGGCTGGTCATGAGAAGATTGAATTTATCGAGGAGCCTTTAAGTGAGGCGGCTCGTTTGAGTGAATTCTATCAGGCTAATCATATGCCGATTGCCTTAGATGAGACTTTATCGGTGGTCCAATGCGGCATTACAGCGCCTGGCCGTTGTATGCCAACCTTGGCTAATAGCGAAGGGGTGAAAGCCTATGTGCTTAAGCCAACTGTTTTGGGGCTAACGGCAAGCCTGGCCTGGATTGAGGAAGCCAGGCGTCAGGGAAAAAAGGCGATTATTTCTTCCAGTTTTGAATCCCCGGTTGGTTTAAAAGTATTAGCAAATCTCGCCTGCCTAACCAGCCAAACTGCTGGCTTAGGGACTGAGCGTTGGTTTAAAGATGTTAAACCATTAGTGAACGACAACGGCATTATTCCAGCCGAGTTATTGCGATGAATAATAGTTTTTCCATCATCTGGGGCACCAGGCAACTTAGTGTCCGGCAAATCCAAACCTATGTGGCATCTTCAATAAAATATTTGCGCGGGCTAGGGCTTCGTGAAGGCCAGCGTGTTGCTATCTGTGAAGAAAATAGCGTCGAGTATATTATTCTTTTATTAGCCCTATGGCAGATGAGGGTGGTGGCCGCGCCTATTAATCCTAAATGGC
>CAYNTZ010000081.1:0-9102 GCA_964400365.1 uncultured Planctomycetales bacterium
TTATAAATCATGTAGATAATAAAGAATATCTTATACTATTATCGATTGAATTTCTTTTAAGTAATCCAATAAGTTCATCTCTAAAAACAAAATTGGGTTTTAACATGTAAATAAAATCTTGTTTTATTTTCCGACCAAAAAGTTGGTGCAGATAAGGCATAATATAGCGGTAGGCGCAAATCTGCGTCGATACTGGATTGCCAGGTAGGGCAAAGACCGGCTTCTTATCGCGGGTAATGCCAAACCAAAACGGCTTGCCTGGCTTTTGCGCCACCTTATGAAAAAGTTTCTTTACCTTTAATTGGCTTAAAACAGTGGGCACAAAATCAAAATCACCCATCGACACCCCGCCACTTAAGACAATCATATCAAAATCTTTTAAAATCTTAGTCAGCGCCTTTAGCATCTGCACCTTATTATCCTTTAAATGAAAGACATCCACCCGTTCAATCATGGCGGATTGTTCCAATAAACCCTTAAGCGCATATGAATTAGACAGCCGCGTCTGGTAAGGCTTAATCGGCTTACCAACATCAACTAATTCATCACCCGTCGATATCACCGCCACTGTTGGCTTGGCTGTTACCTTCACCTGCGCCTTGCCAACCGAGGCCAAGACCCCCAAATGAACAGATAAAAGCTGGATGCCACTTTTAAGCAGCACCTGCCCTTTTTTAGCATCGGAAGCTTGGTAACGGATAAATTGTTTTGGCTTAAAGGTAACGTAGTCATTAAGCGTTGCCACATCATTTTCAATACTCACCTGTTCAATAGGGATAATGCTATCACAACCTTGAGGCAAGGCACCTCCAGTCATAATGCGCACGCCACTATTAGGATCTTTTAAACGATAGGGTTTTCCACCTGGGGTAATGGTTTCTTCAATAGGAAAACTGCGTTTATTGTTAGCGCTGTTAATAGCCACCCCATCCATGAGGCTTTTATTAAATGGTGGCTGGTCACGGTCACTTTTAATGTCTTCACGCAAGACATGGCCTAAGGCCTTGCCTAAGGCAAGGCTGATGACCGGCAATGGCTTGACATTAGCCAAGATAACACGTTGGGCTTCGTAAACTGATTTCATTTGTTTCTTTGACGGATGATGAAGGTTGATATGCTAAGAAATATTATCTCACATATCACGTAGATAGCAAGCGTTGTCGCAATGCCGGAGGTAAATCCATACGAATGCAAGCCGATGCTTAAAAGGTTGACCCCAAACCAAGCCCACATGACCACGATCAAGCCGATACTTGCACCGACGGCTATGGCTAGATTCCCTGCCATGCGGCTAACCTTGACATGGAATAACATAGCAATCCAAAGCACGATCATCAAGGCCCCATTTTCTTTTGGATCCCAACCCCAAAAACGCCCCCAACTTTGGTCTGCCCAGATACCGCCTAAATTTGTCCCCAAGAAAGTCAATATTAAACCCAAACCCAAAATACCCATCATCGCCTTGAAGGTTTGGTCTAATTGCTCTTGAGGGTAACGCATTGCCGCCTGCACCAGCCAAATATGCCCAATCAAGCCAGCCACACAGGCGGCCCCATAACCCATGGTAATGGTCAATACATGCGTACCTAACCAGAAATTAGAATTCAATACCGCAACCAACATCTTCATGGTGTCCCCTTCTGAGGAGTATGAAGAAGCAATAAACAATAAGGCAGTACCGCTAATGGCCGCTACAATTAAACCTAGGCACTGCTTATTAGCACGTTCAATGAAAACCCCCAACAACACCGTAATAAAACTAACAAAGATAAAGGTTTCATACAGGCTGGTTACCGGCGGACGCGCCATAATAATGCAACGGGCTATTAACCCGATGACATGAGGAAGAAGCCCTAACAGGATACTCCCCCAGGCAAATTGATAGGCCATGCGCTGTAAACCAAAGCCCATCAAGGACACCAACACAAGCAACAGCGCTATAATGTAAAAGATCTTAGCCACAAAAAAGGGACGCAAGCCATAAAAGGCTAATTCCAAGGAAAAAGTTTTCATCCCCTTAACATTAAAGGTTTGTAAATAATTGCGGGCAGCCATATCAAAGGCCAGCTTTTCCTTATCATTGAATGCTTGGGCCATTTTTTGCCAAAGCAACAGGCGCTCACGCGTTTGCGGACTTGCAAATTCACCATTAATTGCATCCCAAGGGCTTAACCATAAATCTTTCTCCTGCACTGATGGAATCACATGAAGACTCAAATCCCGGTAATTAGCTGACCATTGAAACATATTAGCTAATAAGCCCATGATTTCGCGCTGCTCACTCCCCCATAAATTAGGCGGGGTATTTTCTAAATCTGCCGTTGCTTCACGTATGGCATCAGCGGTTAATGCAATATCCAAGAAACTCCTAATCTTATTTGTATCAGGTAAATTTAAAACCTGCGCTGTCTCTGGGGAGGCTACTGTAAAATCACTGTGTGGGAAGGCAAATTGCAATTCATGGGATAATTGCGCATAAAGCCTTAGATTTTCAAAAATACGGATAATCTCATTTTCAACAATATTACGTTCTTTTTGGGGGATAGTTTGGGCGGCCTGGTTTAATTCTAATAATTTAGGGTAGGCTGCTTGTAATTCACTAAAGGTATAGCGACGGCCATGGTCCACCTTAATATTTAAGGCTTGGGGGATATCCGGGTTATTAATCAAAAAGATCCGATCATCCTTAGTGCTTTCCGGGGTAAATAAAAGCCGCGCCAGCCAGGCAATAGCAGGCTTCTTGTCAAAGGTGTCCTTAGCAGAAAATTGCAATAAATGATGACGGGCGTAGGTATCAAGCGGTTTTAATCGTCCCTCATCCATCACCGGGATAATTTTAAACGCATCTAATGTTATCTCCCCTTCTGCCCCATGCCCTAAACCAGACATAAGGAGAAGAATAAAAAAGAATATGGATTTTATACTGCGTTTAAACATGTTTACCCTTAAGGATAAAAATCATAATAAGGAAATGCGCAACCAACCCAAAAAATACGGCAAAGCAGGCAATATAAGGCAATAGATGTCCGGCATTCTTTACCACCGCCAGTGTTGAGTACTCACGGCCATCAGCATCAATCGCGTAGGATGCTTGGTAAAAGGCATAGGCCTTATCCCGCATGGGATTATTCATAAAGATACGCACATCACGGGAGGCATTAGCTTTAATCACAGACACCGTGCTTTCATAACTTTTAGCCGTTTGGGTGCCGGGATAAAATTCTGCTTTAAAATCTTTTAATTGAATCGTAAAAGGCAGGACATACTTTTTGTGCCGTAAGGATAAGTAATAACCTGCGATCTGTGTTGGCCGGCTTTCTGCCCCGTACAACAAGACCCGTTTAGTATTAACGTTTAACACAACGCCTGC
Source organism: uncultured Planctomycetales bacterium (assembly GCA_964400365.1). Classification (GTDB taxonomy): domain Bacteria; phylum Omnitrophota; class Gorgyraeia; order Zapsychrales; family Fredricksoniimonadaceae; genus CAYNTZ01. Next base: position 3,371 of record CAYNTZ010000081.1, read on the forward strand.
CACATTCTTCTCACGTTCCTTATCAATATCTTTGGGCTGAAGTAAACTTATCCCTGATGCATTAAGCGGCTTAATGCCGTCTGCAGGCATGGCCTTGGTAAAGGCAGCGCTATTGGGATAATATTGCTCAACCGTGACCTGTAATTGGGGATTATTAAACGGCACAACGAACCCGCTCTTAAAACCTTTTGTATCAACGGCAGTAACTTGCCGGGTATTACCTTCATCCGTCCAATAAGCTAATTCCCACTCTTGATAGGAGGAAGATAAATTGCTCGCCTGGCCTTCGGCTAAATGCAGGTTAGACTCCTCCGTCACATGAAAGGTAATATAGGCGGCGGCAAAATATAATAATAAACCCGCATGGGTTAATTTAAGCCCGGCATAACGCCAATGACGTAATTTGCTAAAATGCACAATGGTTGCAGCTAAGAGATTAACAAACAACACCCATAAAATTAGCTGGGATCCTGGAAAAGGGAAAAAACCGCCAGCTAAAAAGAAAAGTGAATGAAAAAAACGTTCCTGGGCAGCATATAGGCCATGCTGCACCTGAGCCACCGTCCCCCAGAAGGTGAGAATAAAAAGCAAAAATAAACAGACCACCGCTATTTTTGCTGAAGAAATAATGTGGAGGATTTTTTTCATTTAAGGTGAACTGACTTGACTAAGGTCAAAAAGTCTTTTTTATACTGGGTAACTGATTTAATGGAACCGGTCATTTTGACAAAGACGGTCGCGCCTTCAATGGTCAACATCGCAGCTATCATACTTTTATCAGATTGCTCCTGCCCCTCTTGCAATTGAGTAAAATCAAAGATATCCTCCGCAGATGATTTAATAAAAGCGGTTAAGGCCGCATCATCAATATCAATTTTGATCTGGTCTAACCAACGCTTTAGATTAGCCTGCAAACCGCCGGCCATGCCCCCTAAGGAAACAATACTAACATCAATGGCTTCTGGATCATTAATTAAATGGAAGCTAGCCAAACGCATGCCCTGACCTGGCAACTGCTGCCACCCCTTAGGCAAGTCCCAAAGTAATTTTCCCTCAAAAGAATCATTAGCAGTAGGCATCATCGGCGCATTAGACATATCCAAACCGATGTGGGGGTCATCATCTGCAATCGTCCCCCCCATCATCCCCATCGCTGGCGCGGAGGCATGCGGCGCTTCAATAATCACTTCCGTGTATTGACGCACCTGTGATTTTTGTTCACAGCCGACCAATAAGAATAAGGACATAACTAATAAGAAATATTTCATGATTGGCAATCTTATCAAATGCTGATGGCACCTGCAATGGATTTAGCATTATTAATGCAGTCATTAAAAGACACGCCGTCTAAATAATTAGCGCACAACTGCAGATGAGGAGTTGTTTGCAAGGTGCGGCTGATGGCCTGGCGCAAATCTGGATAATTACATTCATATTGCGGGATGGCCTTAGGCCAAATTTTGGTAAAGGACTGCAAGGGCATTTGTGTCAAGCCATAGGTGCTATCAATTTCTTTGATCGCCTTTGCTAAAATCTGGTCAGCGCTGTCATTGATAATCGCCGGGTGATGCATCCCGCCTAACATCACCCTTAACATCACCTGATCTTCACTGCTACGTCCTGGGAATACATTACTTTCAATCAAAACCCCTAAGGCATCTTTTTTTTCACTAGAAGGAATCAAGTAACCAAAGCCATCAGGTTTTTTCTTAAGATATTTAGGCTTTAAGGTAAGCCCCACAACAGCTATAGGCGCATAGGGAATCTTATCTAATAAATGCGACAAAGAAGGATTTTCTTCTTCAACCAATCGGGCTGAGACATAGGCAGGTGTTGCTAAAATAATAAGATCAGCCTTAATTTGTGCTAATGAACTTATTTCTGCATTGGTTTCAATAGATGACTGATGCTTAGCATAAAGGGCTTCAATCAATTGCCCCATCCCTTTCTTAAAAGAATGCATCTTCATCTTCTTTTTAGTTTTTCCCATTTGGGCAAATTTAGGAAAACATGAGGCCATATGTAGGCGTTTAATATTCCCGGCATAAATACCGCTAATAAATGGATCAGCTATGCGTTCGCTTACCCTTACCCCAAAACGCGCTGTAACATAGGACTCAATGCTTTGATTTAGATCAACTTGCTTGTTAAATAAACCTTGAATCAAACGTATTTTAGCCCAAGGTGACAATAATGGAGTCTGGATAAAACCAAGCAGCCCTGCCACTTGATAAAGCTTACCCTTAAATTGAATATACCTGCGACGAATGGCAGGATTAGCGGCGATTAATTGATCGTTTAAACCCAATTCATTGATTAATTCAAAAGTAACAGGTTGGTTATCCAGAAATCCATTAGGGCCGTTTTCAAATAAACAATTATTCGCACTAGCCGTCCGGATGGTACCACCCACCGTTGATTCGCGTTCAAGCAGGCTGATATCAACTGTATTATTAAAGCGTTTCTTTAGGAAATGAAGCAGGGATAGCCCTGAAATACCACCACCTACAATAACAATCTTTTTCATAACCTTTGATGCACCCTCCAAAGACCCATGTTATAATTTTTTATATGTTAGCACGATTAAAAAATCACCTGCTATTTTTCTTAATACTTATAACTACCGGAGCCTATGGCTGGTATTACCTAAACACCTTCGTCCCTAACGACGATAGTTTACAAGTCTTTCAGAATTTCTATTATTTCTATAGTGAATTCTTTATAACCGGTAATTTAGCTCAATGGGCCCCCTATGATTCCTTTGGCACGCCAAGCACCTGGTGGCAACTAACCGCCCTGACCCCTATCAGCTATTTCGCTATGCTAATAGGAAAGGTCTGTTATGTTACTGACACCTTACTGCTTTTTAAATTTTCCCTCCTGGGAGAACTACTCGTCCTTTTGCTAGGGGCATTTTTATTAGCCAAAAAATTATTTCAACATCAAACAACTGTTGCCATTATATCGCTTTCCGCCAGCTTAACCTGCTATTTTTATTCTCAAATTTTCTTTCACCTGCACATCTACTACATGCTCCCCCTCTTGCTTTATTACCTCTTCACCTGGATTGATACAAATAAACCATATCTATGCTGGCTATGCGGGATATTATTTATTTTTTGGCTATTAGGCAGCCCCCAATATTTTTGCTTTCTCTATATCCCACTTTTATTGATTATTAGCTTAATTTATTCTTCAAACAAGCTCCCCTTAAAAAATTTATTTAACCCCTCATTAAGAAATTATTTATTCATTCTCGTCTTTATATCTTTGAGCATTACCTACTTAATGCAATTAACCTCATTTAATGACTACACAATTATTGTTAGGCGATTAGATGGCTTAAGCAATCCCTTGACCACCTTCCTCAACTTTGGCGATTTTGCCAATAATTTTAACCATCTCTTCTCTTTAATCTTTGTAGGTAACAATCTTGCCGCATATATTGACCTGTTGATTGCCGCCTCCATTATCTGGTCAATACTATTTGTACGCAATAAACCGTTTATTGCCTTTCTTATAGCTGGGGTTTTCTTAGCCTGGTTTTCATTTTCCGGATTATTCACCACCGCTTGTTACTTTTTCCCTGGACTTTCCTTGTATCGCCACGTTGGATTTGTTAATTCATTGCTTAAACTTTTTATTATTCTTTGTGCCGGGTATGGCCTAGATTGGTTCTTTAATCAAAGTACAAAAAAGAAAATCACCGCTTTATTTATTGCCATTGCTATTTATATATTCTTCCTAGATGGGCTAGGCTTAAGTCATCAATGGCTGCTTAGCCTGGATTTTAAAAATGCCATCAAATCAATAAAACCAGGAGAATTTATTATTGTTGATCGGTTACTTATATATTTAACCGCCCTGCTTGTGCTGATTTGTTTATATGTAATTAACAAAATCTATCCTGCGCTAACGCCTGACACACTAAATAAAAGCATTAAGATTTTGTTTATGTGTATTTTCTTCCTAGATATTTTTAGTTTCCAATATAAATCCTACACCAAGCAATTACCCAATAAGATTAGTCATGAAAAACAGTATATCTTTACCCCCCTGCCGCTGGTATACCAGCCTATTCGCACCGACACCCCCATTTACTTACGGCAAACGGATGTAATCAATGCCTTTAAAACACACGAAGGCAATCTTTCACCAACCATGTACAACATGGCCCAATTTGATCCCTGCACCCAATATCTTCCCCTAACTTTTAAACCACGCGCTATCGAACAATTATTAAAAGCCAGCAAGGAGCAAGCAATCGATATTAATCAATTAATTTCCTGCCAATCAGAAAAACTCTACCTAATTAATGCTAGCAACCTTTCGCTCGAGCAATTAAATAATATTCAACATATTAAATTAAAAGAACCCTCCAATACTATTACTGTTAAACATTTCTCAGCAAATAAGATTAGCATGGATGTTGATGCGCCTATAAGTGGTGCTTGGCTGATTTATAGTGACCCAAATCACCCTGGGTGGCATGCTAAAATTAATAGCAAAGAAACTGCAATTGAAAGCGCACTTATCGCGTATAAAGCTGTTTTTGTGAAAGGACAATCGAGGGTTGATTTCTATTACTTTAACGGGTGGGTGTCAATTGGCTCTTATATACTAATGATAAGCGGCATCTTATTCTCAATTTTTATCATCTTGTTATTGATAACAAGTAGCGGTTTTCCCCTACCATTTAAACTGATGGACTTCTTCAACAATAAGTTTTAATTTCATCGGATCTACATCCGGCATCACGCCATGGTTTAAATTAAAAATATACTTCTTATGCTTGGCCTTAGCGTTTTTAAGCAATAGGCGGGTTTCGGCAATAAGCGTTTTATCATCCGCATAAAGCAAATTATTTAGCAAATTCCCCTGAATACCATTTTTGGTTTTAATATCGACGATGTTAACTGTTTCGCAGACCGATAAAACCTTAGCCCCGCTCTTATCCATCAAATCCATCAAATGCGCGCAATTCTTTAGGTAATAGATAGACGGTAAATCAACCGCCTTAAAGATGCGCTGAACATATGGCAGGACAAAAAGCTTATAATCTTCATGACGCAAAGATCCAGCCCAGGTGTCAAAAATTTGATACGCCTTAATCCCTGCCGCCTGCTGTTGTTTTAAATAGGCAATGGTGTTATTAGTCATTAAATCCATCAGTTGATGAAAGGCCTTTGGGTCTTCAAACATCAGGCGATTGTGTTTTTGACACAGGTAGGTCAAGACCGTAAAAGGACTGCCGGCAAAACCAATTAATGGTAAGGATGGTGGCAACACCGAATTAACCAATTGAATGGTGCGCGTGACATAATCCAAGCCGCTGTATTTGCCCAAGCGACTAATATCAGCGCTGCTACGGATGGGATTAGCCGTTACCGGCCCCTTGCCTTCAACAAAATCAATATTAAAGCCCATTCCTGACGGCATGGTTAAGATGTCCGCAAAAAGAATGGCGGCATCCACACCGATAATTTCCAACGGCTGTAAGGTGATGGCCCCTGCAATTTCTGGATTACGGAATAATTCACGTAACGGAGCCTGCGCCTTGAGCGCTTGGTATTGCGGCAAATACCGACCAGCTTGCCGCATAAACCACACGGGTACCTGGGTATTCTTGCCTTCAAAGGCTAATAAGAATTGGGACACATCCTGACCCTTCACTGCTGATTGCTTAACCATTAGACCGTCCTCGAAAAACGTTTATGAGAATCTTTTTGACG
>CAYNTZ010000082.1:0-9092 GCA_964400365.1 uncultured Planctomycetales bacterium
GCACCGCATTTATTTTGAACGTAAAGCCTTGGTTGATCATTTTCATCCGACGGATGTGCGGCGGTACTTGAGGGAGCAGTATAGGCATGGTTATTGGCGGGTCAAGATGTATGTCGCGCATCCACAGATGATGACGGGTGATGGGTACACCTACTGGAAGGACATTATCGAGATTCCCTGGGCTGGGGCATGTCTTTTGAGCTTGTTCTTAACTCCTTTAGGTTCTTCGTTTTTGAGTGCAGGTGTATTGGTGGTGTTGTTGTTTTTGTTTTTTGAAATGATTGCTGCGTGTTCAATTTTAAAAAATAATGTTGCGGGTATTTTCTATGGAATTATTATTTTTTTTCGTGCCTTTGCGCGCATGCTTGGTTTGTCGACGGGGATTTTTTTATTTTTGAGTAATAAAAATAAAAAAAAAGTTAAATAAGCCTTGAAACGACATTGAGCTATGTTAATATGGTTAATAGAATTGAGTGCGCATCTAATGCTTAGTAAATATTAAAGTTACGTATTTGGTTGATTTTCAGACGAGAAACGATACACAGGATAACCTTATGGCTAAAGAAACTGCAGAGCAAATGTTGTTGAAGAAGTTAAAAAGTGCTGGCGCTCCCGTCGCTGCTTCTGCTAAGTTGGTTAAGCCTGCAGCAAAAAAGTTAAACGTTACGTTTAGCATCGCCCAATTAAACCAGCTGCTTTTTTTGAGCATCATTGTTTGTATCGCAGGCTTGTTAATGGAGTTACGTTCCGGAAAAGCATTGCTGGATCAGTCTGTTGATTTTTCAGATCAAGGTAAAAAAGCCCCCTTGATTGCGGATATTGCGCTTCCTTCCAGCAATGCTGCTGAATACTATTTAGACCAGGTTAATGCGCGTAATATTTTTAAGCCTTTTGAAGCGCAGGTTGCGGTTAAGTCGGTTGCTAATGAAGGATTAGCTGCAAAATTGTCCAAATTTAAGTTGGTTGGTGTGGCATGGCTTGATTTGCCGGAAACGGCATCGGTCATGATTGAAGATCCTCAAACCAAGGCGACATATTTTCTTAAGGTGGGTGAACAATTAGAAGGCGTAACTATCAAGACTATCTATACGGATAGAGTGGTCTTTAGTTATGAAAATGAGGAGATGACAATCAAGCTATGATAAAACACATCCTGAAGTTTAAACTGTTGTGGTTTGTGCTAGCCGTATTTATCGGCTCGGCTGCGTTTTTGACGCATGCCAGGGCCCAGTCAGATGAAGGGGCTGAATTACCAAAGCCAATTCTATTGACTGAGAGTAAGGAATCCATGGAAGAAAGGATGGCGCGTAAGATTACGCTTGATGTCCGTGACATGAATATTGTCGACGTTATCAAGTTCTTGGCGCAAAAGGGCGAGTTTAACGTCATTATTTCTCCTTCCGTTGACGGCAGGACTACGGTCTTGCTGCATAATGTGGGGATAAAGGATGCGTTGGATATTGCTGTTATCTCTAATAGGTTGGCATATCATGTTGAAAACGATATTGTGCAAGTGATGTCCGCGGCTGAATATGAAGCGATGTATGGTAAGCAGTTTAGTGATAAGACTGACGTGAGCATTATTCGTTTGCAATATGCCAAGCCCAGCTATGTGTTAGCCGCCTTGGATAACATGAAAAGCAATATTGGTAAGATTATAATAGATGAAGACACGGGTTCCGTGGTGTTGGTGGATACGCCGCAAGCCATTGCCTTAATGAAGAAGGCAATTGCTGAAATTGAGCGCCCATTAGACACTATTGTTTATAATTTGAAGTATGCTCGTGCTGATGTGGTTTCAGAAAAATTGCGTTCCCGTATTGATGCTAAGGCGGTTGGTTCTATTTCTGCTGATGAACGTTCCAATCAGGTTTTTGTGCGCGTTTTTCCAGGCCGTCATGATGAAGTAGAAAAAATCATCAAGAGCCTAGATGAGCCGACAAAAGAAGTGTTGATTGAAGCTCGTGTTTTACAGATTATCCTCAAGCCAAATTATGACGTTGGTGTGGATTGGACTGGTCAAATCAAGAACAATGGCAAGGAAAAAATATCATTTAAAGATATTAATTTAAATGATAGTGCCCTGACCAGTTCGGATAATCTTTCTACAACCTTTGGCCGGATTGGTGTTGGTAGTATAGGTGCTGATGATTTTGCCATTGCTTTGCGTTCCATGCAGGCAGTGAGCGACACCAAAATTCTTTCCAGCCCACAAATCCTATGTACTAATAATGAAGAAGCTAAGATCCATATCGGCGACACTGTTCCTTATATTATAGGGACAACCGTAGGTACGGCTAACCCGGTGGTCTCTGATGATGTCCGTTTTATTGATGTTGGGTTGAAATTAAGTGTTATCCCTACCATTAATGATGACGGTATGGTGACCATGCGTTTGCGTCCTGAAATTTCTTCAATCGTAGGGACAATCAATAGTGCTAATAGCAGTAAAATCCCTCAAATTAATAAGACCGAAGTTGAAACGTCGGTAATGGTTCAGGATGGTCAAACCATTATTATGGCGGGTTTACGTAAAGAAGATAAGGTGCATACCAAAAAAGGTTTACCGGTGCTGATGAACTTGCCTTATGTTGGCAACATATTCTCGCGCACGTCGGATTCAATTACTTCAACTGAAATTGTTATCTTGATTACCCCGCATATTGTTAAAGGGACGGATGACTATACCAAGGTTGTTGGTACAATTAAACCGACTAAAACCTACACTGACGGCGTAAAACCAAAAGAAGCATCTAAAAAATAAAGGGCCTTCCAAACATTTAAGGACGGAGAAATATTATGGGTAGACAATCGATAATGATCAATTATAACAAGACGCTGGTAACCCTGATGGCTGTTTGTTTTCTGGCCGTGGTGGAAAGCGCTTGCCTTCATGCGCAAGAAGCGATCGAAGATGTCTTACCGCCTAAAGCTGAGTTGGCCAATGCCTCAGAAGTGGATCAAATGAAGGCGGAGCGGGAGCAGTTTGTTAAAGAAATCCGTCGTGTTGAGAATTTAAATAAGAAATACACAAGGGAAATTGAAGAGGTTAAGAGTTTATTGGCAGAGAAGGATGCGGATTTCCAGCAACGCATGAAGGTTTTGGAAGATAAGATTGCTGCTGAACAAGATGTAAAGGTTAAAGAAATTGTTGTTGCTCAGAAAAATGAACAGACCTCAAAGGAATTAGAAAATAAAACCAACGAAATGCTTTCCAAGGGTGGTGATTTAGATCCGGAAGATCAGCAATTCAAGGATGAATTAGCCAAGGCGCATTACAACATGGGGGGCATTTACTACGAACGCGGCGAGTACCAGCGTGCAGTGGTGGAATATTACCAAGCGGTTGATTTAGCTCCCAATGATGCCGATACGCATTATAATTTGGCTTTCATCAGCGGTGAATATTTAGGGGATCAGGAAACTGCCTTAAAGCATTATCAATGGTACCTATATTTAAAGCCGAATGCAGACGATGTAGCCGCGGTAAAGGAAAAAATTGTTACTGCCAAATTGCATTTGAGGTCCAAGGTTGATTCTCCTTTGGACAAAGATAACGGCCATTATAACCTAGCTAGGTAATTGGATCGCGGCTTTATATGTTAAATAAATCAATACCAATATTGATAGCTGTTTTCCTAAACGTGTTAAGTTTTCATGTGGCGCATGCAAATAACTTAACTGTTTCTGCGGTTACCTTGGGAACAAGGGATGCAAGCGCAAAAACAGTGGTTGTTACATTCAATGCCGCATGGAGCAATTCATGGCGCAATAAAATTAATCATGATGCGCTTTGGTTAACGGTGCGTTTAAATAATCCCTCTGTCAGCCCCACTAACAAACAATTATGTCAAATATCAGCGGCTGGTTTAAATCCTGCGGGGACATCAGCTGGTTCTGCATCCAACTTAGAAATCTATGTTCCCAGTGACCGCACCGGCGCTATTTTAAGGCGTTCAGCGAATGCTGCGGCAGGTGATATAAGTACCCAATCAGTTCAATTAACGGTTAATTATCAAGGTTGCGGTTTTGTTGATAGTGACCAAATTAATGCCAATGTTTTTGGTTTGGAAATGGTTTTTATCCCGCAAGGATCTTTTTATGCCGGTGACTATAATGGAAGCACGGCTTCATTAAATGCAGGTTCAGCAGATAGTAATCCATGGAGTATAATTAGTGAAAATGCTATCGCGGTTTCAAATCCAGCTAGTGCAGGCTATCGGTATGTTTCAGGCGCTAATGCAGGTGAGGTTGCTAGCGGAGCATCATTCAGCATTCCAGCGGCCTATCCTAAGGGATACAATTCTTTTTATGTGATGAAATATGAAATCAATGAGGGACAGTGGGTGGAGTTTTTAAATTCATTGCCGTCTGCTGCAGCCCGCGCTAATCGTGATTTGACAGATGCGGCACATAAGAATTCAGATGCGGTTGTTGCTCGTAATACCATCAGTTGTTCAGGTTCTCCTTTAAGCTGTACCACGCAACGTTCTTCCCGAGCGGTTTCTTATTTATCATGGATGGATTTAGCTGCATTTTTAGATTGGGCTGCGTTGCGTCCATTGACAGAATTAGAATTTGAAAAAGTTGCCCGTGGGCCTGTCTTACCCATTTTGGCTGAATACGTTTGGGGTAGTACAGATATTACAGCCGCAGCAGCGCTTAGTGCGACAGAAGATGGTTCAGAAACGGTTTTAACGGCTCTTGCTAATGCTAATTACAATTCAACTATTTTAACAGGTGGCGATGCTGTAGCTGGTGTTGGTTATAATCAGGGAGCTTTACGTAATGGTATTTTTGCAACCAGCAGCAGTAGCCGCATTACTGCAGGGGCTTCGTATTATGGAGTGCTTGATTTGGCTGGTAATTTAAAAGAGCGTACGGTTACGATAGGTAATGCTTCTGGATTAGCTTTTACGGGTGCGCATGGCAATGGTGTATTGACGACAGCATCAGGTTTTGAAGGCAATGCGGATGTGAGCGCATGGCCAGGGTTAAATGCAACAGCTGCTTATGGAGTTACCGGTGCTTCTGGGGCTGGTTTTCGCGGAGGTTCATGGAGTGAAGCAGCTGTTCGCTTACAAATATCTGACCGCTATGATGCGGCATTAACTTCGACAGATGCGGCTAACAATTTTGGTGGGCGTGGTGCCCGCACCTATGATGGTAATTAAATTTATGCGTAATATAATCTTAAACATAATTTTTATCTTTTTAGTTGCACCTGCAGCCTGGGCTAATAATTTGCAATTAAGCAATTTGAATGTGGTTAGCACAAACACAGCTTCCAATACTATGACCTTTACCGTTAATTTAACCCAAGATAATGGCTGGCGTAATACGACGAATTACGATGCTGCGTGGGTTTTTATGAAATACTCCACTGATGGTGGTATAACGTGGAAGCATGCCAGTATGGCGGCAACAGGGACTAATCCGGCAGGTTTTTCTGCCCCTGCAAATTTTGAGATTGTTGTTCCCGCGGATCAAAAAGGCTTTTTCTTCCAGCGTGCTTCGTTTGGCAGTGGGGCTGTAGCAGCATCGGGAATTCAATTTGTTTGGAATTATGCGCAGGATGGTCTTTCAACAGCGGTTGCACAAGCCGCCAATACCGTGCATAAAATATTTGGTTTAGAAATGGTCTATGTGCCGCAAGGTGCTTATTATGCCGGCGATGGCAACAGCTCGTCGGAATATCGATTCAAGCAAGGCAGTGCAGACAATGATCCGTGGTACATTCAAGGGGAAACCGCCATTACGTCTACAAACAGCGCAACAGATGGTTACTACTATCAAAGCACTGGCGCATCTGGTGAAAACAATTCAGGGGATCAATTTATTATTTCAGCCTCCTACCCAAAAGGTTATAAGGCTTTTTATTTAATGAAGTATGAGTTAACTGAAGGGCAGTGGGTTGGGTTTTTTAATACCTTGTCTAATGCAGCTAAGTTAAACCGCGACATCACATCAATTAATTTAGGTGGGAAGAATTCAGATGGTGTTGTTAAGCGCAACACTATTGCATGGGATAGTTCAAATCCATCGTCGAAGGCGACAACATTAAGGCCTTCCCGTCCGGTATCATTTGTTTCATGGCCTGATGTGGCAGCCTATGCTGCGTGGGCGGGATTACGTCCAATGACAGAATTAGAATATGAAAAATCAGCCAGGGGCGCAGACATTGTTCCTATTGCGGATGAATTAAGTTGGGGCAATGCAAGCTATACAGCACCTAGTTCTGGTGATATTTATCCAGACTCCGACGAGGATGGTGCCGAATTAATTAACAGCACTGCAAATATAAATCGTAATTCTCTTTCATGGAGCTCAGGTGATGGTAGAATTGGTGGTATAGCTGCAAGTCAAGGTGGTCCCTTACGTGGCGGGATATTTGCAGCAACAGCAAGCAATAGAATTTCCGCAGGCGCAGGGTATTACGGTAATATGGAATTATCCGGTAATTTAGCAGAACCGGTTGTCACTCTTGGGCGTGCGCAAGGTCGCCAATTCCTTGGTTCAGAAGGTAGTGGTGAATTGACAACTGTTTCAGGTTACGAGGGTTATGCGCCAAATATTGATTGGCCAGGAGTAGATATTTCTAATCCAAACCGTGGTGTGATTGGGACGATTGGCATAGGGTACCGTGGCGGTGATTTTCAATCAGCAAATATCAGAACATTTCAATTGTCATCCCGTACTTTTGCGGCAAAGGATCCTGATTCATTAGGATATTATCAACGGTATGATGCTAATTTAGGTGTATATCAAGGCGGTCGTTTAGCCAAAACAGCGCCTTAATGTGATTTAAGGGTTTTGAGAGATTTAAATTAAATATTTCATGTCACCAAACAATAAGAAAAAATTAGGTTTAAGCAAATCAGCGTGGAAAATGTTTGTTTTAACGACATATTTCGCGTTGGCTGTCTTTACCTCAAAAGCTCTTGCCCAATACACCGGTGGTGCTCAAAACGCAGGTTCTGCTGAGAGTACTATTGGTAGTGATATTTTCCAAGGTGGGGCACAAACAGGGGTTTCTTCAGCAAGCTCTTCCGGCGGAAGTCTTTCACATGGCGTGGCTACAAAACTTGTTTTTACCGTATCTCCCAATACCATTAAGCACATCTTTGCATTTACCCGCCAGCCTGTCGTAGCTATTCAAGATGCAGATGGTAATGTTGTAACCTCAGATAATTCAACCCAGGTGACGATTGAGATTTTAAATAATCCGGGTAATGGTGATTTATTAGGTACCACGACGGTGACAGCTGTTAATGGTTTAGCCAGGTTCACTAATCTTAAGGTTACCGGCGCGGGTAATTTGTATACATTTAAAGCAACGGCCCTTGGGTTGACGGCTGGTGTCTCAGCTACCTTTGACATATTAGGTGGTACCGGTGTTAAGGTTGCCGCAATTTGGGATAATGTCGGCGCAGCTTATTCAATCCTTTCATGGATTGAAACGGATAATCAGCGTGATGATTTAGATGGCGGCACCACCTGCCAACAGCACACCATTTATAAGGGCATTGAATCTGAAGATACCAATTACGCGAATTACCAAACCTTTACGCCGGTTTTAGATACAGATAATGATTAGTGTAAATCTGGCCCATTAGGCACCTTGAACACGGTTGATTCGTATTTTATTAATGCACACATCACTTCTAATCCTGGTGGTAACACTGAATATAAGACCTTTGCTCCATTGGATTTGCTTAAGTCTAGGATTGAGGGGATTAAGGCAAATACGGATACCATTAATTGGCAAGATATTGGTGTTGTTAAATCAAAAACAGATACCATTAATTGGGAAGATATTGGTGTTATAAAATCAGTTACAGATACCATTAATTGGCAGGATGTAGGTGTGCTTCAATCAAATGTTTCAGCCATTAAAACAGTGACTGATTTGCAGTCAAATGTTAACTGGACGGATATTGAGATTCAAACTAATAAATCAATTAACTGGGCAGATATTGCCCGCATGTCCTTAAATGGGGTTAATTGGAATGACATGAATATTTTATCCAGGGCGGGCATAAATTGGGTTGATGTGAGTCGTTTGAGTACGGTGGGTATTAATTGGAATGATTTAAATGTCTTAACAAGAAAAAATATTAATTGGATGGATCTAGGTCGCTTAACCACCTTAGGTATTAATTGGAATGATCTTGATACTTTATTGAAATCAGGCGTTAATTGGTCAGATTTTGCTTTAATGGGCAAGGCTAGTGTTAATTGGTACGATATGGCGGTGATGACGGGGGCACGGGTTAATTGGTATACGCAGGTTAATTGGCAAAGTTTAGCTGAATTAACACGTGATGGGATTAATTGGAGTGATTTGACTGTCATGTCTAGCAAGAGCATTAATTGGTCAGATTTCTCTATTTTAAGCAAGGCAGGTGTTAACTGGAATGATATGAATGTCTTGTCTAAGGCTGGTGTTAATTGGAATGATATGAGCCGCTTGACATTAATTGGGGTTAACTGGACGGATGTTGGTGTATTAACGAAGAATGGTATTAATTGGAATAGTGTTGGTGCGCTAAGTTTGGCGGGAATTAATTGGAATGATATTAATGTGTTAAGCCGTAATGGAGTCAATTGGAATGATATTGGCCGCTTAAGTTTGGTTGGGATTAATTGGAATGACCTAGGTGTGTTAAGTCGTAGTGGTGTAAATTGGAATGATATTAGCCGACTTGCTTTATCCGGCATAAATTGGAATGACATTAATGTGTTAAGTCGTAATGGGGTGAATTGGAATGATATTGGTCGCCTATCTTTAGCTGGTGTTAACTGGAATGATCTTAATGTGTTAAGTCGTAATAGCGTTAATTGGAACGATATTGGCCGCTTAAGTTTAAGTGGTGTTAATTGGAATGATATTGGCCGGTTAAGTTTGTCTGGAATTAATTGGAATGACCTTACTCGCTTGAGTGTAACGGGTATTAATTGGAATGATATTAATGTCTTAAGTCGTAATGGTGTGAATTGGAATGATATTAGTCGTTTAAGTTTGAGTGGTGTTAATTGGAATGATATTAATGTGTTAAGCCGTACAGGTGTTAATTGGAATGATATTGGTC
>CAYNTZ010000083.1:0-9074 GCA_964400365.1 uncultured Planctomycetales bacterium
TTTTCTGCCCCAGGCTACTAGAAATACAGGCATTGCAATTAAGGCGCTTAAAGTAATCAATGAGTTAGGGTTAATCATTATTGCTGATGCAGATGGTAATGTTAGGGTATACAATCAGTCTTTGGACGTTGTTCTTAATGCCCAGCTTTCTTTTAAATCCTTTTTGGATATTACTATTTTAAAGGGTGTAAAGATATTAGTGGGTGATATTCAAGGTAATATATATCAAGTCGAATTAGATCTGCAACAATTAATTCCAACAGTGGCGCCAATCACCACCCAAAATCCTAAGCCACCGTTTCCAGGAGTTCCACCGCCATTTTCAGGGGTGGCTAGTCAACCAGCCGCAGTTGTTAATCAACAAGCGCCAGCAAAGCTTCAATTAGGCGCTAATGTGAGTTTGGAATTTAATCCGCTAACAGGTAAGGTAGAAGAAATTCAATATATCTTGGTGCCACCAGCCAAGATTCAAAATGCAGACCCTCAGTTAATTAAGCTTTGGCAGGGTTTTAGGTATTTTGAGAAATTAAATTTTGAGATTTTGGCTACCTTGAACCGTAAGGACAAGAAGGTTGGGGATGTCTTTCGTTTATTAGATAAGATGAAGGAGATGACCAAGTGGTATTTGCATCTGGTTAAAGACCAGCCCTTAGATCAGACTTTGGAAGAAACGGCCTCGTCTCCCAGCGATTTGGTGGGTGGTCGCGCCATTGCTCAGGTCTTCTTGAAGATTGACACTAAGATAAAGCAATTGCTTGGCGGTCTTAAGGCAACTGATATTCTTCCGACAGAGGTAGATGCGGAGTTAAGTCGCTATGACAAACAGGCTGGTATTTTGATTATTCAAGGCGCTGAAACCTATTCAGAAGAACAAATGAAGAAAATCAGCTTTGCTGAGTTTATTAATATCGTACATCAAAAGGGAAATCGTAATTTTGGAACGGCAACCGCTAATTTAAAAGGAACAGGGCAGAAGGTGGGGATTATTATTAAACATGGGGACAAGGGACAACAGCTTGACATTAATTACCTTGATGCGCGTTCTAAGCCGTCAAAAGAGATGCCCCTTCCTGTGCGTTTAATGGCCCAAGCTTTGGCTAAAGGGCATGTGGCACATGGGCATTATGCTAGCTTTGTGGCAGCGCATAAGCCGCGTATTATTTCTGATGATCTTAATGCAACTCTTAACCTGGCTTTAGGCTTGCATAGCTGTGTGGTGCAGTTTAGCGCTCAACCGATTAGCGAGGGCGGGCGCTTGGTGGTGCAATATAATGATAGTGGGGCGGGTTATGCCCCTGGGAGTGATATGCGTATTGGTGCCTTAGCTAAGGCCTTTGAAGGTTTTGGTTTTAAAGTACGGCGTGAAGGGTACTTCTTTGAGGCGATCTTTGATAAAGATAGCGGGGCTAAGCGCATGGATGAATTACCCGTAAAACTTCAATTTGCCTTACAAACAATGATTTCAACCTTGGATTTGGACTTAGTATTAAAGGCTAGTTCTTGGGCTGTGAAGAATCAGCAAGCTGCCATTGATTTATTAGCCCAACAAATGTTATTAAACGGCTACATATGGCGTGAGAAGTCAAATGGAGCAGCACTTAATAACAAAAATATGAAGAAGGTTATCCCTGCGGAAATTGTGTCCCAATATGAAGCCTTGGCTCAATTGCTTGGCGTCCCTGTGCCCGAAGGTGAAAAAGGGCAGTTGTTTTTAGATCAGATTGATAGGCAGAGACGTAAGATTGCCAGATTTGGTGAACGTTATGACAGATTAAAAAATAATTCACCCATTAGTGAAAATCTGGGTATTTATAACATTGCTTTTAAAACGGGAGAAAATAATTTAACTCAGTTAATAAGGGAGATGGCGTTTATTGCTCAATCAGTTGTTCCATTTGCTTCTTCACGCAGGGAGTTGGCTATTATTGGAGGCTATGTTTTGGAGCGAATAACAGTTCCTATTATTGATAATGAAATAACTTTAGATGTTCTTAAAGATTCTAAAGGTCATTTTTATTTGGCACATGCAGCGTTAGGGGAGTTTTTCACTGAGGAGTCAGATAATCTTATTTCTTTACCGCATATGAAGAGTTTATTAACCGATAATAATATGTTGATGAGCGTCAATATGCGTCAGTCCTTAAAGGAAAAATTTGGCAAAGATTTTGACAATATTTTTGATGCCTTAGCCGATACAGATGTTCGGGCTTCCTTGCCCACATTTAACCCGGAAGATTTATTTAAGTTCTCGCGTACCGAGGAGCAAATCAGCCCCTTGTCTATTGGTGGACAAGTAATTAATCAAGGCTACACCTTAGCTCCTGTGAAATTCCGTACACAGGCAGGCCAAGACCCGCAATCATTCCGCGGGTCTATCTTAGTAGCACCAATGACAGGCCCGGAAGATGATGACCATATGAAGGAAAGTGCAGGGATTATTGTTACCACCGGTGGTCTTCTATCCCATGCGGCTATCCGTTCGCGTGAATTTAATAAACCTTCTGTTATTTTGACCGATGCTAATGTGGATGGAGGGCTTACCTTTAATTCTTTTATGGGTAATCAAGGGGTAAAGGAATACGCTTTTATGGGTAGGCCCTTACGCGTTATTGAGCGGGATTCTTACCAGCAAACACAGGTTAAGGTGGAAGAAGGGGATTTGGTTTTGTTGGATGCTAATAAAGGAATTATGTATAAGGTGGTATCACGTGATGATGGGGATATGCAGGTGTTTAAGCGTTATCAAGAATGGCGCGGGGCAGATGCTCGTTTACTTACGGATGTTCAAGGTGTTTTAACTGCGCTAACTAATGAAGGTTTATTAAAGGCGATTATGTCGGATTTGGTACATAATAAATTATTGGATGAGAAGGATATGGAGGCTTTGATCTTAGGGTTATTAGGACAAAAGCCTCAGTGGAAGGAAATGTTAATGGCTTTGTTTATGCCCATGGCCGCAGAGCAGGCTGATCATTTTGCAAAGGAAAAAGAACGTCTTGATGCCATGCTTTTAGATGACAAGGTGAAGCCTGCGGCTGTGTTGATTACCATTGATAAGTTAATACAGGAAGCCAAGGTTTTGCGTAATTTGTTGACCATTATTAATGGGCAGTCAACTTTAAATTTAACCATTGATGATTTAACACGGATACAAGGGGAGATATTGCAGTTATCTCGTGACTGGTTAACAAAGAAGCAAGAATTATTGCGGAAGAAATATGCAGCTACTGTTGCTGATGATAAAAGCCTAGGGTTTGTTGAGCGCGTGGAGAGATCCCTTGATGAAATAGGCTTGGATCTAGAGACAGATGTTCCAAAATTATTTGCTAGAAAAGCAGATTTATTAGCGGGACGTAAAGCAGAAGTGGATGCGATGGGTAAGAGAATGACCGTCCTTAAGGCAGAGATTAAAGATCGTTGGGCGCGTCCGCAGGTTGGTGGTAAGGGAGCTCATTCCGGAGAGATTTTGGAAGCCTTGCGTCTGCTTGACTTGCCTTCATCATTGCAAGTGGTTACTCCTCAAGGTTTTTCTATCCTTAAAGGTGAATATAATCAATGGGTTTCTATGGGTAAGGCAGATCTTCCTAAGGAGGCGCTAGCCAAAGAGCTTGTTGTAGGATACCGTGATTTAGTAGTGTCGCAGATTAAGGGTATACGCGAGTTAATGGCCAAGGATGAGCGCACTAAGTCGGAAATAAAAACCAAGATTGATGATATTTTAGGGCTTGTTGAATCAATCGAACATACTGATAATGCTAAAATCATTGATTCAATGATTAAATTGATGCGTGACTCCGTAAAGAATTATTTAAGTTTAGATGTCGCTAAGGATATTTCGATGTCCTTGCGTAATCAATTGATGATTTTGGGTGTGGTGGTGGCGCGTTCTTCAGGGATCAATGAAGATGGGGTTGCTGAATCAGGGGCAGGCACTAAAAATACAGTTTTAAGTATACGTTCTTCTCAAGATTTATTAAAAGGGGTGGTTGATGTGTGGCGTTCCGGGGCTGAGGCGGTGTTAGTGGAGCAAATGATTAATGCTAAGTCGTCAGTCTTGGTGTTTAGCGCTGATGCGGTGCATAAACAGGTAGATCATTTACGCATTGAAGCTGGTTTTGGTTTGGCAAAGGCTTTAGTTGATCGGCAGATTAAAGATACGGATGTTTATGTAGTGGATGAAAATGGTGAATTTAAAGAGCGGCACATTGGTGATAAAGAAAAACAGTTGATAGTGGATTTGAATATCCCCCAAGGGATGCGTTGGGAAGATTTGGGCAGCAGGTCAAAAGAAGCTGTACTGACAGAAAAACAGGTAAAAGAGCTGGCACATGTGGCACGTCAATTACAAGACTATTTTGGTTTTCCTGTGGATATGGAAGCTTCTTTTGATGCGGATGACCGCTTGGTGATTTTGCAAGTAAGGCCAATTACCACCTTGACCCGAAGTATTGAGAATGGCTTAGCTTTATTGGTGGGGGATAAGGCTCAGACGGTTGAGGATCCGGGTGGTATTGATTTAAGGGCTAAGACGTTGCCTTTAGAGGTGGTAGGTATAGCTGATGGTCGTGACGCAATTAAGTTTAATGTCGACCCTGCTATGATTGAGCAATTACGTAATGCCACTGGTTTTGTTCCGGTGATTATTAATATCCAACCGATGACTGATTTACGGCGGTTTTTAGGCGCAGATAATTCTTCTTCCTCTGTAGCGCAGATTAGCACCTAAAATCTTGTTTTTCCCTCCCTTTAGTGCTAGTATTTTGCCTATGCCAATTTCAAAAGAAGACGTCAAATATATCGCGGCATTAAGCCGTATTCATGTGCCGGAAGAAAAGCTGGAGGGGTTTACCAAGAGCTTAGGCGATATTGTTAAATACGTGGAGCAATTGCAATCGCTTAACGTGGACAATGTGAAGCCAACTTCCCATGCGGTCGCTATGGGCAATGTGCTGCGCCCCGACGTTGTTAAGCCCTCATTAACCAATCAGGAAGCCCTCAAGATTGCCGTTGAAGCCAAAGACGGCTGTTTTAAAGTGCCCTTAGTTATCGAATGAGTTTACACGCGCTTACGGCCCATCAACTATTGGAATTAATTAAATCAGGCAAGGCGACCGCTAAAGAGGCCTATAAGTCGGTGATGGCCCGTATTAAGGCGGTTGACCCAAAGGTGAAGGCCTACGTGCATTTAGCCCAAGAGCCGGACTTTACGGCGCAGGGCGCCTTTCCTATCCCCATTGGGTTAAAAGATAATTTAAACGTATTAGGTGAAGAAATCACCTGTGCCTCGCATATTTTAAAAGGTTATAAGTCACCCTATGATGCCGGCGTGGTGACTAAGATTAAACAAAGTGGGGGATCAATCCTCGGTATTTTAAATCAGGATGAATTTGCATTTGGCTCGTCTTGCGAATCATCGTGTTATGGGCCAACCTTTAATCCTTGGAATTTACAATGCGTGCCTGGCGGTTCTTCGGGTGGTTCAGCCGCATCGGTGGCTGCGGATGAAGCCATGTGGGCATTGGGTTCTGATACTGGTGGTTCAATCCGTCAGCCAGCATCCTTTTGCGGCATTGTGGGTTTAAAGCCCACCTATGGTCGGGTGTCGCGTTATGGTTTAATTGCCTTTGCCTCAAGTCTTGATCAAATCGGGCCTTTCACCAAGGATGTGAGGGATTGTGCTTTATTGATGAATATTATTGCGGGATATGATGAGCGTGATTCTACGTCGGTGAATGTAGCGGTTCCGGAATACACCAAGGCTTTAATTAACGATGTACGTGGTTTAAAGATTGGTATTCCTAAGGAAGCCTTTGTGGATGGTCTAGACCCAGAGGTGCGTCAAGCAGTAGAAGAATCATTGAATGTATTAAAGAAACTTGGCGCTGAAATTAAAGAAGTGACCTTGCCACATACGCCTTATGCAGTGGCTACCTATTATATTGTGGCAACGGCGGAAGCGTCATCTAATTTAGCGCGTTTTGATGGCGTGCGTTTTGGTTCACGCAAACAACCAGCGTCGTTGCGAAAAAATTCTTTGCTTGATATGTATGAAGAAACCCGCGCCTTAGGATTCGGCGATGAAGCTAAACGCCGCATCATGTTGGGTACTTATGCGTTATCTTCAGGCTACTATGATGCCTATTACCTGCGCGGTCAGAAGGTGCGCACTTTGATTAAGAACGATTTGGATGAAGCATTTAAAGGCTGTGATGTGATTGTAACGCCAACCTCGCCGACCTTGGCTTTTAAAGTCGGGGAGAAGGTCACTGATCCCTTGTCGATGTACCTTTCTGATATTTATACTATTCCGGCAAACTTGGCAGGGATCCCGGCGATCTCAATTCCTTGCGGATTTTCCAAGAGTGGTCTGCCGATTGGTTTGCAATTAATGGGAAAAGCTTTCGATGAAGAAATGTTGTTACGCGTTTCCTATGCCTATGAACAAAATACGCCGTGGCATACGAAGAAGCCAAATCTATGAGCCAAGCATTCGAAACAGTTATAGGGCTTGAAGTCCACCTGCAGTTAAACACCAAGACCAAGATATTTTGCGGCTGTGCCAATGAATTTGGTTGTAAGCCTAATACCAATGTCTGTCCGGTGTGTTTAGGTCTACCTGGGGCTCTGCCTGTCTTAAATCATCAGGTCTTGCTTAGCGGGATCAAGGTGGGTTTGGCGTTAAACGCACAGATTAATTCTTTTGTGAAATTTGACCGTAAAAATTATTATTACCCAGATTCACCTAAGGGTTATCAGATTTCCCAATTTGATTTTCCAGTCGCCCACAAGGGATTTTTAAATATTAAGGTGGATGGTAAGGATAAGCGTATCGGCATCACCCGCGCGCATTTGGAAGAAGATGCGGGTAAATTAATGCATGATAATGCGGGCAACTGTTCCCTGGTTGATTTTAACCGCACTGGAACGCCGCTGATTGAAATTGTCACTGAGCCTGACCTGCGTTCTTCTCAAGAAGCGTATGATTATTTAACCGCCCTTAAATTAACCTTACAATATTTAGGCGTATCGGATTGCGATATGGAAAAAGGGTCTCTGCGTTGCGATGCCAATATTTCTATTCGCCCTTGTGGTGAAACAAAATTCGGCACCAAGACTGAGTTAAAGAATATGAACTCGTTTTCGGCGGTAAAGAAGGCCTTGGAATATGAAATCGCTCGTCATACCCAGGTAATTCTGTCAGGGGGAAAGATTGTCCAGGAAACTCTTTTATGGAATGATGAAAAGGCGATGACCATCACCATGCGTTCCAAGGAACAGGCGCATGATTACCGTTATTTCCCTGACCCTGATTTAGTGCCTTTTACGATTGAATCCATGGTCATCGACCAGGTGCGTGCCGAGCTGCCGGAATTGCCCCAAGCGAAGTTCTTGCGTTTTGTGCAGGCCTAGGGTTTAAGTGAGTATGATGCTAATGTCTTGGTTAATGACCAGCAGATGGCTTTTTATTTTGAAGAAGCGGTTAAGCTTTTTAATAATCCTAAGAAAATTGCTAATTGGTTAACCGGCGCGGTGTTAAAGGAAATGAATGACCGTAAATTAGCGATTAATGATTTAAAGGTTTCTCCGGCACATTTGGTGGAGTTGATTGTCCAGGTGGAAGAATCAGTGGTCAGTAATTTAGTAGGTAAGGATGTCTTGGCGATGATGATACAGGAAGGAAAGGGCGCCAAGGAGATTATTGCTGAAAAGGGTTTAGCCCAGGTTTCTGATGATGGGGCATTGATGCTTATTATTGATGAGGTGATTGCTCAAAACCCTGCGGTGGTGGAGCAGATTAAAAGCGGCAAGCCTGCAGCAGCAGGGTTCCTGGTTGGCCAGGCGATGAAGAAGTCTGGTGGTAAGGCCAACCCTAAGAAATTAAATGAGTTGATTACAGGGAGGATCACCAATGCTTAAGAAAAACGTGGTGATGGGTTTTGTTTTTGTCGCCGTCTTATCCGCCTCAACGATTGCGATTTCCCAGGTTGTTAATAAGGCTGCTGATAAAGGTGCGGCTGAAAAGAAAGATAAGAAGAATGGCAAGGATGACCTCTACGCGAAGGTTGAGTTGTTTAGTTATGCCTTGACGACTATCCAATCAGAATATGTCGATGAAAAGACCCCTAAGGATTTGATTTATGGTTCCCTTAAAGGGATGTTATCGTCATTGGACCCGCATAGCCAATTCCTAAACCCAGAAGATTACGCGGATTTAAAGACAGAAACACAAGGGCGTTTTGGTGGGCTTGGTATTGAGATTACCATTAAGGATAGCTTATTGACCATTATTACCCCAATTGAAGATACACCAGCCTGGCGTGCTGGTTTAAAGGCGGGTGATAGGATTGTGAAGATTGAAAAAGATTTAACCCGGGATTTGACCTTGGATGACGCGGTTAAGAAATTGCGTGGTGAGCCTGGGACAACGGTGCGCATCACCATATTGCGCGAGAGCGAGGGTTTGATTAAGGAATTTGCTATTACCCGTGAGGTGATCCATGTTGTAGATGTAAAGGATGTCCACATTGTCGGGGACCAAATCGGCTATATCCGGTTGACGGAATTCCGTGAAGATTCATATAAGGAATTCCATAAGGGACTGCTTAAGTTAAAAGAGTTGGGGGCTGATTCCTTAATTGTTGATTTACGCAATAATCCCGGCGGATTGCTTAATGTGGCGATAAAGATTTGTGATGATTTCTTACCGGTGGGCAAGACGATTGTTTCGACCAAGGGACGGCATTCCAATCAAGATACTATCACCAAGTCATCTAATACAAATGGTGAGTTTTTGCAGTGGCCCATGGTTGTTCTCATTAATGAAGGGTCAGCTTCTGCCAGTGAGATTTTTGCCGGGGCCATGAAGGATAATAAGCGGGCGGTTACTGTTGGGGCTAAGTCTTTTGGTAAGGGTTCTGTTCAGTCAGTGATTCCTTTGCCTGACGGTTCAGGGCTGCGCCTGACCACGGCTAAATATTTTACCCCGTCCGGTGAATGTATTCATGGGGTTGGGATTACGCCGGATGTGGTGGTTGAGCGTGCGCCGTCAAGGGAAGAAAAAGATGACGATAAGG
>CAYNTZ010000084.1:0-8508 GCA_964400365.1 uncultured Planctomycetales bacterium
GTGGCACGGCGGGAATCTAATTCAAATAATTGCTCTAAGCGGTCACGGATGCTACTAATGGCCACTTCATCAAGGGAACCGGTCACTTCCTTGCGGTAACGGGCAATAAAGGGAACGGTGCTGCCCTCATCAAGCAAAACAGCGGTTGATATCACCTGGCGTTCCGGGATGTTTAACTCTTTGGCAATCTTGACAATATGGTTAGGGTTCATCAATACCTCATTACATTAATAAATTTATTTAAAAAACTGATCAATAACTCGCTTATGATCACCCTGCAATTCAATAACACCACCATCTTCACCCGTATAAAATGTTCCTCCACTGCCCGTCTTTACCTTTAATTCCTTGGCTAAATTACTTAAGCCTCTTTCATCACGAGGTAGATTGCGGATAATGGTCACCACCTTGCCCCGTCGGCCTGATTTATCAAGCTGAACCTTAGGCTGGAGCTTCTTAGCCTTTGGCTTTGGCGGTTCACCTGAAGGGCAGCTACAGGCAGAGACCTGCTTTAAGCATTTAGGGCAAAGCAAATTACCATCATTATCTTTAGGAAAAATTGAATCAGGGATGTCGATCATTATTTGGAAGAATTTATATAAAAAAACGGAGAGGCAGGGATTCCTTTGGGCCTATTTTTCTAACTCGCCGTCGGGGAACGATTTACAACATAAGCTATTGCAATTTAATAGATTATGTATTCTCGCCAGTTTCCGTGATTTTATTGCATTTCTATTGATTTCACCCTGTGATGGGCACATTTTGGGCACACAAGTTTTTTAAACTTTGAGAGGCTTTTAATCTACCCCCCCCTATTGATAATTCAAACGAAAAAATAGGCACATTTGGACACATAAAAATTTCCGTCGAGAAATCAATATTTAACCATCAAAATTATAGCATTAAATTTAAGCAGGACAAATGAAAACTTATAATTATTAATGCGGGATTATTTCTTTGTGGCTTATACGCCCCATGCTTCTTCTTTTATTTAACCAATCTTCCAAATCCGACTGTTTAAATCGAACAGCCCCTCGATGAGCACGCTCACTAAAAATCTTTAAATGTGGAATATACCCGTAACAAACCCAATTATAAATTGTTTTAGGACTGACATGTAACAGGTCGCTTACCTCATCAATCTTTAATAACCGTTCCATTTCTTTCCTCCCAATAAACTTTCAAGATATAAATGAAGCATCTTGGAAGTTCAACTTCCTCATTTGGGCGAAGAGAAATTGAGCGAGCGTTAAAATTAACCTATACAGGAGACTTTATTTTCTACTACACCGATTAAAGGAGGAATCGGTAGAAATTTATTTTTAAATCAGTCACTTAAAGTATTATTGGTAGATAAGAAATATTTGTCAAATAATATTTGTTCATACATCAACAATAATTTGACTATTATTTAATTCATAAAAATTAATAAGTCGATACGTTAGAAGGTATTTTTTGACTAATCCCCAAGAATAATTGCAGGTCTTTAAGCGGCTGCACATTAATAATTACCGGCGTAAAGCCGGATGCATTTTGTAATTGTTGAAGCATAGCAGGATCAATATTAAATTTAATTTCACCAGCTCCATCATCTTTAATTTTCAATACCTTGTCAGAAGTTAAATCAATACCACCTCTCTGAGAAATCATTGCTTCATCTACTTCGCCTTCTTTTTTAAATACGCCCGGCCCCTGCAGGACTTTCCTTGCTTCATTTATAATGTCTAAAATAGCTGCTTTTGTTTGCCCGTAAGTTTCAATAACCCCCTCAACACCACCATCTACAAATTGTGTAAATATCTCAATCTCCCAATCTTGAAGATCTGCTTTCTTGAGCGCTTGAACCATTTCACCATATGCCAATGTTTCCTGTAGTCTTAATTTAGGTTCTGGGCTCTCCTCTACCTGAACTGGCGGGGCCTCAATTAAATCTCCAAATGTATCCGTTGATCCTGACTGCAGTTCTTTATCAAAGACCAACATTTCTGTTCGGTCTAAATTAGCCTTATGATGAATATAAGCTGATGCTGTCTTAGCTATCAAACCGCCAAAGAACTTATCAAATGTCCGATCATTAGCTTCGATACCATAAGCGCTTACTACCTTAGTTAATTTACCCATAACATGCTGATAAACATCTTCAAAATCATCCGTTGTAAAATGTAGCCCTGTCCGTTGAGCTTGTATCTTTCTTAAGACCGCCCCTGCTACTTTAACAATTAATTTCATATTATGCTCTAATAATGCTTCAGCTCCCGTCTCATTACCTTTATGCGCCTCAATTGCCAAACGAATTTCTTCTTCCCTAGACAAATTTCGAAATTGCTTAGATAAAGATTCAAAATTAACCCCTTGAGCCCCAGCACGACGCTCTATTTTTCTATTAGGTGCAATACGGTCTACAATATCTTCGTCACGATAGGTCAGCTCTTTATCACGATAGGAAACAGTAATAGGAGGGCTATAAAAAAGCAATTGTCCATTGTAGTAATATTGCCGCGGTAAGATTTCCAATAAAGACATTATTTTTAGAATATTATTCCGGTCTAAAAAATCCATCGCCTTACTAAGCGATAACTTGTCATCAACATGGGCGTTTAATTCTTCAACCCTCAACTCTGGATTAACCATCAATAAATCTAATATAGCCATCCCAACTTCAATGTTTTTCTCAAATTCTCCATGATAATCAACATGCAACATATTCGGTACTAACACCTGCACAAAATGCCAAAGCATTGTTTCTTTGATTGGCACTTTATTGTTTATGTCGTATTCCATCTGACCCCGAACAAATTCTCGAAGCAGTAGCTGTGAATCCTTAGTCAACAATTTAGCAGCCTCAAACAGAGCGTCGAAAGTGTCAAACTCCTGTTGACGAGTGCTCTTTAAATCCAAAACAGCCTTAAGCTTCCTATTTTCAAAAGCAATGTGTAGATTCTTTTGCCTATTTTCAAAAACCAAAGGTGTCAATGAATCTTTAATCGGTTGTTTGGATAATGCGCGAAATGCCAAAATCTGTTTAATCACTCCATCAGAATAAGAATAGCTTCTTAATAATTCATCAATTAACTCATCACTTAAGTTTTGTACTGTCGGATCATCATCAAAAGCAAGTTCGGAAACAATCTTGCCTTCAGACAATAAAGAAGAAACCTGCTCATCATAAGTATCTTTTGCCACCAAGGTGTACGCGTAAACCTCCTTCGTTTGAAGCCAACGGTAAACCCTGTCTATACCTTGACGTTTATCTTGAAACGTTAACGGATCATTAACAAAAATGACATGATTGGCCGGAGTTAACGAAATTGATTCCCCTCCTGTTTGAATAGTTGCCGCAAATATTGTTTGGCCATCATCATCGTGAAATTGCTGAATACGCCTATCCAACTCACCATCACTTAACCCCCCCCACCAAGGAAATTGTTCCGTATCCTCTGTAACGCCTAGCTATCTTTTGCACCACATCTTTAAACGTGGAAAAAATAAGTATTTTATCTGTAGGGTGCTTAGATTTTATCTCTTTTACTAACTTATCAAGCGCTTCATATTTTGATGAGGAAATATCTCTAGTGCAGGTAATCCTTAACGTTTTCTTACCAATAGTAACAAATCTTTCGTTATCTGCTTTAAGAATCTCATAACGCCTCTGGGAATCTTCACTTACTAATTCTAACGGCTCTTTAGTTACAGGATCAGCGACAATAGAAAAAAACTTCTCCCCCAACTTCACCCTGTGCGTATCGACCTTTACCACCATTTTTCTAGTGCCATCATCAAAAATAATATTGTCTTCAACTAATAAAGGGTCAATAGCAGCTTGGCGGCACCGCATAAATTTTGCTAGGAAGGTTACCCTGTCAGGTTTTCCATGACGGCTGTAACTTAACAACCAATTAATAAAATCCTGTTGAATTCGATCATAAACTTCCCTATGGCTAGGATTTAATTCAGTAGGCAAGATGATTTGATGCAGAGGAGGAAGATCCAACACATCCTTTTTTAAGCGTCTAATTAAAAATTCAGCAAGATCTTCCTTTAATTGACGGATTCTCTCAACAGAACCATGATACCGCGCATTAAACTTCTCCAAAGACTGAAAATGTTCATTTTCAGGAAATAACCAATTTAATAAGTGGTACAGCTTCCTTACATCACGCCCAACAATAGGCGTACCAGTTAATAAGAATTTATGCTCAGACTCAAAACCTTTAACAGCTTCCGTACGTAATGACTCGTTACGAATCCTATGTGCTTCGTCCACAATAATTACATCAAACCCCGTTGCTTGAAGTTTTTCTCTTAATTGATTCCTCTCTCCCATACGGTCAATAATCGCATCATAATGAGTAATAACAAACCTCGCCTCCTCCAATTCCTTTCGTTTTCTTATACTAGTTAACGCTGTTTTATTGACTATAGCCACCTTTTGACTGCCTTTAAGCTTCATCTTAATTTCTTTTTCCCAAATCTTCCTTTCTGCGGAACGAGGGCAAATAATAAGAACTTTCTTTGCACCTGAACCTCCATTAATATTCATCGTTGCCATTAAAGCCTCTATTGTTTTTCCTGTCCCTTGATCGTCAGCTAAAATGGCACGCTTTTTATCTATTAAGAATTTAACCGCCTCTTTCTGATAAAGAGTTAATATCATCTGATCTTCGTTAAGCCCTACTAAAAGCAAATTAATAATAGCCATGTAATAGTCATACACATTCTTGTACGCTTGACGCAAATCCAAAGAATTAGCCTCATTCATGCTTTCTTTTAATAGTTTCTCAAGAAAATGATGATCCTCAATAATGCTGTGATAAACAGACCTAATTAATTCTTGAGTTAAAACCTTCCCATAATCTGCTTCTACCTTACCTAGCGATGTTATTTTTCGCATCCTTAAAAAGGAGAATTTCCTAGGGCGAGCGGCCGTATCAATCCCTTCATTAGGTAATGATTTCACGTATCTTTTAATGGAAGTCTTAATTTCGGCCCCTGTAAACCCATGCACGCGAGATAAAACACGCAGCGTCCCTTCCAATCCTAATGCCGTTAACAACCTATTTAGATCACCGGATTCAATTAATTTTTCCATTGCCGGAGCATTCTGTACAGGCTCAAGAACATCAATACGATCCCCTGACCGATAAATACAATTTCCCTTTTCATCAAAAACATGCGTGATAACCTTATCCCTATAAGCTACCGTCATTTTTTGACGCCCTGCATATTGAACACCGACATATGCATATAATGACCTATTAGCAATAATAATTTCGCCGCTATTGACCACCGTTACTTGTTTAATTGCCCCTGTAGGGTATTGTTCAATAATTTCTGCGGGAACCTTGTTATCACCAAAGGCCTTGATAAACTTCCCGCTGACCATCCTGCCTTCCTGAAAAACAGGATCCACATAGAATGAATTACGCTCGCCTTCTTGGCGGACTAAAGCAACCTTCACCCCCTGGCCTATAACAGCATCCGTATGCAATGTATTGCGTTCGCCCTCTTTAAAATCAAGCATGCTATTTCCATCCTCATCGAATGCCTCAGTAAGTTTTTGATCTTTTATTCGAACGATTATATTTTTTTTATTCTTATTACTTGTTCCAAGATAAAAAGATTGACCGCCTAAATAAAACTTGCCATTAGGCTGTAAATCAATCCCTGTAAATACGAAATCTTTATACTTGTCTAAAATACTCTTTGGAACCCTTCTCCCATAAGCATTAATAAACCTCCCTCCAACTCGCTTCCCGTCTTTAATCTGCGCATTGGCATATAGTGATTTCGCATAACCCTCCACTGCTTTTTCCCAAAGAAAGGTCCCATCTGCCCTATAAATAGACACAGGCTTATTGTCCTTGAAATACACCATGACATCATCGATATTGGCATATTCAGACGGCAGGAGTATAATGGACTCTTGAGCAACGCCCCACATAAATTGAGCCCCACCATTTAAAGTCATATTTGTAATCACAAATTCACTGTGCCCTGCTAAGTCCTCATATTTCATACGAGAAGGGTAAGCCTTATAAAACTCTCCCCCAAATTTCTTACCATTTTCTATCTTAGCTTTTAAATAAACTGAATTCCTATCACCTTCTTTTGCTTCCCGATAAATTAATCGCCCTTTCACATCATAAGCCCTAAAAAGCTGTCCGTCTTTAAAATGGGCAGTTACCAAACTATTAGGAAGAAGGACGTTTGTCTTTTTCCACCAAGCAATACCTCCAAAAGGAAGGCTCCCATCACTACTGACCCTTAAATTTGTGACAATAAAATCAGGGTACTCCAACAAAATATCGCCTCTGTTGTATTCTTTCTGAAGCACTTGCACAAGATTTCCTCCAACCCTTTTCCCATTTTCTATAACACCATTAATAAAAACACTTTCTCCATCAGACTCCTTCATTGATGTATAAAGCGGAATACCCCTTTGATCATAAACTTCCACTAGGCTTCCATTAACAAAATGGGCTGTCAACCCCTTGAGGTTCTTATGGGAAGGCATGGAATCCCAATGGGTTTTACCTGCCAAGCTTAAGCCCCCCTTATAGTCTAAATAAACATTGGTGACAGTAACATCTGTTTCATGTTTAATAAGATTTCTTAATTCACTGTCTTGATAAACCCCACGATTTTCCCCTCGGGATGGCTTGCCATGAGACCAACGCACATTCAAATACACGGTATTACGTTCATCCGCTGGCCCAGTCCGAATAACCTGTCCTTTCTTATCATAGGCAGCCACCAGACG
Organism: uncultured Planctomycetales bacterium; assembly: GCA_964400365.1. Lineage (GTDB taxonomy): Bacteria > Omnitrophota > Gorgyraeia > Zapsychrales > Fredricksoniimonadaceae > CAYNTZ01. The sequence continues at coordinate 6,761 of CAYNTZ010000084.1, forward strand.
CCCTTCTTTAAAATGAACCATGACCTTTCCTACTGGTTTTTCTTTAAGATAACTCCACCAGGACATGCCGCCAAAATCAAATCCACCTAAAGGATTTAATTGGGCGTTCTTAACCACAAACTCGCCATGCCTTTTGAATAACCACGTTGCAACCCATTTAGGAAATGATTCAACAAATTGTCCGCTAACCATCTTTCCATCTTGAACAACAGGACTGATATAAAGCGCATTACGCGCAGTTGGGTCAGTATTTTCATTTCTTTCACGACTAGAAAATGATGGCCCATAAATCAACGGTTCGTCTTTAAGGTCTTTTTTGCTAGTCATCGCTTTATTACTCTGAAAAGAAACACCAAGATCAGCTGTCGTAATAACGAGCTTATCCCACCAATCAGGTTTATTTTTAGGCTCAAATGGTTCATAGTAGCCCAAATCATCAATGGTCAAGCCAAATATAATCTGACTTTCTAAATCATTCTTTTTTAAATGAATAACTGAATGCTTGAAGGCTGAAAACTTATTAGCAAGAATGGGAATATCATCCGAAGAGATGTCTTGGCCTTTTTTCTCAAGAAGCTTAATGATGTTATCGAAATTTGTACGATATCCACCTACTACAATATCCATATCTCCCGAACGATGGATGTAGGCCTCTCCTTTAACTGATAATATACGGCTAAGCTCTTCCCAAACCCTTAGCTCATCGATGGAATAACGCAAAGTTTGAACAGAAACAGCAAAATGAAATCGTCCAGACCAATCTAATGGCAGATTTTCAATAGACTCCCGCTTGATTTCAATAATGCCATTATTTTCAAAAGCCTGTTGTAGCACCTCAGCTTCTTCGTCCATAATAATTCGATTATCAAACCCTGTTTGTATCGGCTTTAACTGTTTACCTAAAATATCAACACCTGTAAAATGATACCGTGTCTTTAAATACAAAATGATTGCATCAATAATTTTACTTTTAGAATCAGACTTCTCCTCAAAACTCTTACCCAATGCTTCTAATAGATCAGGCATTTCCTTTTGTAAGATAAGAACAGCTAAAGAAAATAAACCAATGCCCTGCCCGCTTCCCAAGTCAAGAATTTGCATAGGCTCAGCAGCCTTTAAAATGCCTTCTTTTTCTAATAATGCTCGTTTTCGCACAATCTCTCCTTCCAAATCTGGTAAGCCTAGATAATCCTCATAGGTGTCAGGAGCGCCTGTTCTTAAACCTATCGGCAATCCACGCCTTATAGAACGAACACGTATCTGATCTGAAGGTAAAACAATCGCAGATTGCATATCTCGTAATTCTTGCTGCCGCTCACCGCGCCGTACATCTGCTTTCCTAAATTCTAAAAACCACGCTGATGGGCTTAAAACATTCATCGCTGAATCAACACGCTCCAAAGCGACTTGAACAACTTGGGCATTGTCAGCACTCCTAGTAGGTAAGGTTTGGGTAAATGTCAAAGCCTTAGCCATAGCCAAATCCGTAAACAATTCTCCACCTGAAAAATATTTTCTTGGAATAGGCTGTTGCGTTATTGGGTCGAATTCTTCTTTAATGTAGTTATAAACCCCTCTCTTAAATGCCTGCAAATATTGCTGATAAATCTTCTGTTTTTCTTGCGGATCATCAATATTGACACCCGCCGTCTTATTTCTATCTGTGTACACTTGGGACAAAATACTATCCTTAATCTTTCTCTTGTACCATGTCGCTAGAATAAGCGATTGATAAACTTGGCGTAGCT
>CAYNTZ010000085.1:0-8493 GCA_964400365.1 uncultured Planctomycetales bacterium
AAGGGCTTGATGTCCTGCGTTTAGCACGCCGTAATAAGGAACTGACGCGTGATGATTATTCAAAAATCCGTAAAGATATTTTTGATAAGGGCAGGGATCCTGGTGCTGTTAAGAAAGATTTAACCGCCATGATGAAGGAACGCAAGAAGGTTGACCCTGACCAGGAGCGTGAGATGCGCCATCAGCAAAGCGTAAAGAAGTTCTTGAGCGCCTTAAAGACATTTAAACAGGATATGGAAACATTAAAGTTGATGGAACCAAAAATTATTGATGAAGCGGATGAATTATTGCAGAAATTGGAAGAGAAATATTTAAAGAATGACGCCTAAAGAATTGGATTTATCTGCGATTAGTGATGATGAATTGTTAAAAATGCGCATCTGCGACCTGCCGATTGCCATTGCGGGGACATGGCTTGAGGATTGCGTCAAGCAGCTTTACGCTGAATTAGATGCCAAGGGTTTGGTTTTTCATCCGGATTGTTACTTAGCGGATGAGTGGTTAACCCCTGAAGGGGAAGTGGCGATTGGTATCCCTTTTTATTTGGCGCATCCGACCTTAATCCGTTTAGAGCGTCGGATGATGCTAGAGGCGGAAGGCGAGGGGAAAAGCTGGTGCATGCAGCTGTTGCGCCATGAGGCAGGCCATGCGTTTTCTTATGCGTATAATCTGCATAAGAAACGCGAATGGCAGAAGGTTTTTGGTTCTTCAGAAGATATTGAATATGGGGATACCTATAAGTTTAAGCCTTATAGCAAGAGCTATGTTCGCCATTTGGATGGTTTTTACGCTCAATATCATCCGGATGAAGATTTTGTGGAAACATTTGCGGTATGGCTAACGCCGGATTCCAATTGGCCGGACGAATATAAGGGCTGGAAGGCGTTAGCAAAACTACAGTTTGTTGATAATTTAATGGCGTCCATTAAAGGGGTGTTACCGGATAAGCCAAAGGGTAAGAAATTATGGCACCAGAAGAATTTGACCAGCAGCTTAGCTAAATATTACGCGAAGAAAAGCCGGCTTGACGCGGAGGAGTTTCCTGATTTTCATGATGTGCAATTAAAGAAGATATTTACGCCCTTGACGGAAGAAGAATGGTGGGCGTTTAAGAAAGACCGTAAGAAAAGTCAGCCGGTAATGACGGCGGATGAGTTGATCCGTAAGCACGCGAAAAATATTCTTAACAGCGTTGACCGTTGTACGGGCGAACGTAAATTTATGATTAGTGATTTATTAAAGACAGTGAGCTTACGGGCTAAACAACTGCATATGATTGTCAAGGGTGATGAATCGGTTGTGTTGATGCAGCTGTCTGTGTACATGACGAGTTTGGTGATGAATTACATCCATACGGGTTGGTTAAAGGGGGGAGCCAAGCGGGTATGAAGAAAAAATTAAAAGTACTAATGTTGTTTTACAGCCCGTACCAGATGCCGCGTGGCTATGAATACAAGGAAGAGTTTGCAGACCCGGATAATATGTACACCGAGAAGGATGTCTTTGAAGCGCTTAAATTGCTTGGGCATGAAGTTTCCCTGCTTGGTATTTATAATGATTTAGTCCCTTTGTTTGAAGAAATTAAGGAAAATCCGCCGGATGTGATTTTCAATATGATGGAGGTCTTTAATGATCAGACCCATCTAGAGACGAATATGGCTGCGGTGTTAGAAGTCTTAGGTATTCCTTTTACCGGCGCATCGTCGGGTGTTTTGTACCTGTGCAATAATAAGGCCCTGCATAAGAAGATATTTACCTATCACCGCATCAAGGTGCCGCAATTCCATGATTTTGATCGCAGCAGCCGGGCGGCGGTGCCCCCTAAGTTTAAATTACCGGCCTTTATCAAGCCTTTATGCGAAGAAGCTTCGCGAGGCATTTCGCAAGCTTCTGTCGTTGATAACGCCCAGGCCTTTGTAGATCGGGTTAAATTTATCCAACAGCACATGGGTGCGGATGCTATTGCCGAAGAATATATTGAAGGTCGTGAGCTGTATGTAACGGTGATGGGGCATCACCAATTAACGGTATTCCCCCCGCGGGAGATGGTCTTTAAGAATATGTCTGACAAAGAACCGCGCATTGCTACCTATAAAGCTAAATGGGATGATAAGTACCGTGAGCGTTGGGGTATTGACAGTGTGCCGGCTAAGGATATAACGCCTAAGACCTTGGAAGGCATTAATGATATGTGTAAGCGGGCTTACCGGGCCCTAGGTGCGCGTTCCTATTTGCGTTTTGATTTACGCTTAACCCCGCAGGGGGAAGTCTATATTATTGAACCTAATGCTAACCCCTGTATTGCTCAGATTGATGAAATGGCACAGGCCGCGGCCTTAGATGGGGTGAGTTACCCGGAACTGATTCAGCGAGTGGTGGAACAGGCAATTACCCTTAATGACCAAGCTCGATTAAAAAAGAAAGTGAAATCATGAAATTAACGAAAAGCCTGGTGGTCTTAGATTTGGAAACCACCGGCACCTGGATTGAAAAAGACCGTATTATTGAAATCGGGATGGTTAAATTAAACCCTGATGGGACGCAGGTGGCTTTTGATGCCAAGGTTAACCCCTGTATGCCTATCCCGGCGGTGATTACAGAATTAACAGGCATATCAGATGCGGATGTCAAGGACGCACCAGCTTTTGGTGCGATGGCAGGCAAGGTGATTGAGTTTATCGGTGATGCGGATTTAGGTGGTTTTAACCTGGAACGTTTTGATTTGCCTTTATTGAACCGTGAATTATCCGATGCTGGTTTACGCCTGGACTATACGGGGCGCGCTGTTTACGACGCGCAAAAAATCTATCATTTGCATGAGCGTCGGGATTTATTTGCCGCCTATGCTTTTTATTGCCAGCAGGAGTTAAAGGATGCGCACTCAGCTTCAGCGGATGCAAAGGCCACCTTGGCTATTTTACAAGCGCAGGTGGGGCGTTATGGTGGTGGCAGTGAGGATTTAGAGTCCCTAAAGGGGTTTGACTATAAGCAGTCCAGCGAATTTTTTGACAGTGACCGTAAATTCCGTTGGTGGAACGGTGAGTTGTATATGGTTTTTGGTAAATATGCCAAGAAGGAATCCTTGCGCATGATTGCCCGCAAGGACCCAAGCTACCTGCAGTGGATTATGGATAAGGATTTTTCTGACGAAGTTAAGCAGATGATTCAGGGTGTCCTTAACGGCCAACACCCCAAACAAGGGGAATCAATTCCGGTTTAAACTAAAATCCTTGAGATATTTAATGCTTATGTATAGAATAAGTAAACATTTAAAATTATTTTCAAATGCCTAAGGGAGATTCAAATGGTTAATCAATTCAAGGGGTTATGGTTGATTGTTTTGTTGGTGGCGGGCGGGGTAGCGATTTTTTATTTAAGTGCTGGCCCAGGCAAACAGCAGCCTCAAGATGGGGTTGTGTTGCAAGAAGTTTTTAACCAAAAGCCTCCGGCGGCAGATGCGGTTGCAGCTTCCAATGCGCCCAAGGCGGTGGATCCCATTCCAGCGATGGCTATTGTCACCAGCCCTGTTGGCGGGCATGAGGCTGGTTTTACTATTCAAGTGTACTCCTTCCAGGATAAGGGTCGCGCTGAAGCAGCCTTAGCAAATTTAAAGAAGGAAGGGTACCAGGCGTTTATGATTATTTCTGACTTGGGGGAGAAGGGGACTTGGTACCGCATCCGTGTCGGTGGTATTGCGGATGATGCGGCAGCTAAACAAGTGTTAGAGAAGATTCGTAAGAGTTATAACAGCGGCTTTATTGTCAAGCCAGTCAAGTAAGTTGTTGTGTTGAATGGCATTTAAGGAGCTTATATGAAAAAGCATGTGATAGTGATGGCGGCATTATTATCTGTTTCATTGGTGGGCTGTTCTACGGTTAAGACCACGCGCATTGATGCGGCCAAGCCGACGGCATTAAGCGGCCAATGGAATGATACGGATGCGCGCATGACAGCGCAGACCATGATTAAAGATTGCTTGGATGGCAGGTGGGCGGGTGATTTTGCGTTATTAAATAACCGTCCGCCGGTTGTTATTGTCGGTAGCGTTAAGAATAAGACCTATGAGCATATTGCCTCGGAAGTTTTTGTGGATAGTTTGGCCCAAGCGTTAATTGCATCTGGTAAGGTTAAGTTTGTTTCATCAAAGGATGAGCGTGTTGAATTACGTGAAGAGCGCAAAGACCAGCAGGATGGTAATACTGAAAGCTCAACTATCACCCTTACCGGCCATGAAACAGGGGCAGATTTTATGCTGCAGGGAACCATTAATGCGATGAAGGATGAGATTGAAGAACAGCGTTTGATGGTCGGTACGAAGAAGTCTACTTCCTTCTACCAGGTGACCTTAGAATTGACGAATTTAAAAACCAATGAGAAGGTTTGGATTGGCCAAAAGCAAGTGAAGAAATCAGTCGAACGCAGCAAGGTATTTTAACCTTAAGGATTTGTCGTGGGGGCTTTAGTCCGCCATCCATTTAAGAAGGTAAAGCAAGGAGCAGCTATCCTTGCTTTACTTTTTTTTGTTTCTTGTGCCGCTTCTTCCCCGTATAAGAATATCCAACCTCAAATAAACAGCCTGGTTGTTGCCCAGCGTTTTGACCGTGCGGTGCAATTCCTTGATGAGGGCCCTAAGGCTTATGGGCCTAATAATGAGTTATTGTATTGGTTGGATAAGGGGTTGGTATTCCACCTAGCGGGCCGCTATCAGGAAAGTGTGGGGGCTTTTGAAAATGCCAAGCGGCTATATGATGCGCTTTATGGTAATTCCTTGACGGAGGTGGTGGGGGCTGTTGCGGTGAATGATTATTGGAAGAAGTATAGGGGGGAAGATTTTGAATATGTCTTGGTGAATGTGTTTCAGGCGCTTAATTTTGCGGCGATGGGTAATATTGAAGAAGCGCTGGCAGATATGCGTAATGTTGACTTGCAATTACAGTTGATTAATAGCCGTTATAAGGACAAGCATAAGAATGTTTACCGTGATGATGCCTTTGTGCGGTTTTTGTCAGGGGTGTTATATGAAGCCCAAGGTGATGCTGATTCAATCAACGATGCGTATATTGCGAATGTGAAGGCGTTGGCGGTTTATGAGGATGTATACCAGAAGGATTACAAGCTGTCCTTGCCGCAAGTGTTGAAAACTAATTTGTTGTCGACCGCTGCAGCGATGGGTGCGCAGGAATTTGCCTCTTATAGGTCAATGTTCCCAGGTGAGGCCTTTGCGGCTATAGCTGAAAAACAGGATAAGGCAGAGGTGTATTTGATTGAATACACTGGATTTGTACCGTTAAAGGTGGCTGATGCCCTGCTTTTTCCGGTTGATGGGGCGCATTTGGCTAAAATCAGTTTTCCTAAATATAATGAACGTTTCAGTGAAGTTAAATCATCAGCCTTAGTTGCAAGCCGTCAAGGTGTTGAGCAGGTTGCGGCAACTGAGATAGGTGAAGATATTGGGGCTATTGCCCGGCAAATCTTGGAAAGCCGCAAGGTGATGATGATGGCTAAGGCGGGATTGCGCCCCTTGGGTAAATATGTGGCTGAGCGGGTTGTCGAGGGAGCGGTGCGTGATAAAGGCGGTGATTTGGCTGGGGATTTGGCGGTTGTGTTAAGCAATGTATATAATTTTGCAACGGAAGAGGCTGATGTGCGTTCCTGGGCGACCTTGCCTAATGAAATCAGGGTGGCTCGCTTGCTTTTGGAGCCAGGCAGTTATACATTTTATGTGGATGATTTTAATGCGTCTAAGTCCCTAATGGAGCGAAGGAGTTTAGGTGTTATTGAGCTTAAACGCGGCGAGAAACGGTTTTTGATTAGCCGGGGATACCGCTAGTCATTAATTCATAAAGCAGTTGCTTGTGATTTTTAAATCCGGTAGAATGCCTTATTATGAAAATTTTAATTGTTGATGATTCAGCACTTGATCGTAAATTGCTTATCCGCATGCTCATGAAGGCAGGTGTTACGCAGGAAATTTTGCAGGCGGAAGATGGTGAGCAGGCGCTTGATGTTTTGGCTAATGAATACCAGAATATTTGTCTCCTGTTGCTTGACTGGCAAATGCCTAAAATGAACGGCATTGAGTTAATGGCGGGTATGATGAAGGTGTCCTTGTTGTCGACCATTCCAATCATTATGGTTACGGCATCGAGTTCTGAGGATAATAAAATCTTAGCACGTGAGATCAATCCTAAATTAGCCGGATATGTGGTTAAACCCTATAAGGCTGAAGACATCATTGCCGTCATTAAGCCGTATTTAAGATAATATACGGAGAAAATTGTCGTGGCATTAAGTAGAATCCCTTTCGATATACATCAAATCAGGGACTGGATTAAGTCTATCATTTCCCGGCTTAAACTTAATATTCCCCAAAGTAACAACGAGTCGTTTTTTACCATGGCGGTGGCCTTAAGTGCGGCTGCCAAGAAGACTTTTTATGAAAAAGCGGAAATTAAGTTTTCCGCTGAGCCGAGCATTGCCATAAGCCCTATCATTCATTTTAAAGGGCGTATGCGTGTTGATGCCTTGGAAAAATTCAGCAATCCAACCGTTTTTTCGTTTGTGCATTATTATAGAAATTCTAAAGCAATGGGCCGCGGGGATAATCCGTTAGGTGTGGTGATAGTTTATGTTGAGCGTGTGTATTTGCCGGAATTATTGCGTTTGTTGCATTACCCTTATGTTGATTCTGAAGATGAGTCTTCAGTTAAGGATGGCTGTGGGGCGTTGGTTAATTTAATAGCAGGCCATTTTAAAAAAGAATTGATTCACCTTGGGTATCAGGATATGGAAATGTCCCATTTTAAGAGTTATATTAATTTAGATTTAGATGGCGTTGAATTCCCTCCAGAACAATTGAATAAATATGCTGTCAGTTTTGATATTGATGGCCAAACACGCATGATAGCAGAGTTGGTGATGGGTGATATTCCCCGCGTTTAATAGTTCGTATTCTGAAAAATTAAAGGATTAATAATGAATGCAGGTGGTTTAAAATCGGTGGGGATCTCGCAGGCTGAAATTTTTTATAATTTATCTTTTGATGAATTATTCCGCCACGAGACAGCGCCAGGTTTAGCAGGTTATGAGCGCGGGGTGGTGACCTCCCTAGGTGCGGTGGCCGTCGATACAGGCAAATTCACCGGCCGTTCCCCTAAAGATAAGTATATCGTCTTAGATGAGACAACCAAGGACACGGTGTGGTGGGCGGATGGCAAGCCGTCAGGCTCTGATAATAAGCCTATCAATCAAGAAACTTGGAATTACCTTAAGGGCTTATCTGTTGCGCAATTAAATGGCAAGAAGCTTTATGTGGTTGATGCGTTTTGTGGGGCTAATCCAGCGACGCGCATTGCGGTGCGGGTGGTGACTGAAGTAGCCTGGATGGCGCATTTTGTAAAGAATATGTTTATCCAGCCTACTGACGAAGAATTAGCTGATTTTAAGCCCGGTTGGACAATTTTAAATGCCTGCAAAACAAGCTGTGCGGATTTTGCTAAATGGGGATTACGATCAGAAGTCTTTGTGGCTTTTAATATCACCCAGCGTATGACCTTAATTGGTGGCACCTGGTATGGCGGGGAGATGAAGAAGGGGATCTTTTCCATCATGAATTATTTCCTTCCCCTGCAAGGCATTGGGGCTTTCCATTGTTCGGCAAATCAGGGGAAGGGTGGGGATACAGCCTTATTTTTTGGGCTTTCAGGGACGGGGAAGACCACACTTTCCACCGATCCTCACCGCGCGCTTATTGGTGATGATGAGCATGGCTGGGATAATGAAGGGGTGTTTAATTTTGAAGGTGGCTGTTATGCTAAATGTATTGGCTTGACCCCTGAGCGTGAACCGGATATTTTTAAAGCCATCCGCCGTAACGCCTTGCTTGAGAATTTGGTGGTTGATGAAAAGGGCAATATTGATTTTGCCTCCAAGGCCAAGACGGAAAATACCCGCGTATCATATCCGATTAATCATATCGATAATATAGTTAAACCAATCTCTAAGGGTGGGCATCCGAAGAATATTATTTTCTTAACCTGTGATGCCTATGGCGTGTTGCCGCCGGTGGCCAAGCTCACCAGTCTTCAAGCCATGTACCATTATTTAAGTGGGTACACCGCCAAGGTGGCAGGGACGGGATTAGGGGTCAAGGAACCAAGTGCTACCTTTTCAGCCTGTTTTGGTAAGGCCTTTTTGTCAGTGCATCCCACCAAATATGCGGAGATCTTAGCCAAGAAAATGGAAGAGCATCAAGCCTCAGCCTATTTGCTTAATACCGGATGGATCGCAGGGCCTTACGGGGTGGGGTAGCGTATCCCGTTAAAAGATAATCGCCTAAGCATTGACGCCATCCTGGATGGTTCCCTAGACAGGCAAGAATTTGAGACCCTACAGCCCTTTAATTTACAAATCCCTAAAGCCGTCAACGGTATGGATGCTAAAATCTTAAATCCCCGTAATTTATGGCTGGATAAAAATGCTTATGATGTTGCC
>CAYNTZ010000086.1:0-8451 GCA_964400365.1 uncultured Planctomycetales bacterium
GGCCACTTAGGGTATGAAGATGGACGGCGCGTGGTGGTTGTGGGGGAAAAGGTTGCTCCTGGGATTGCGGAATATTACCAGCGGGCGTATGATGCCATGATTTGGTTTACGCCTTCTGAAGGGAAGATTGCTGATTCGGCGAACCGTTTAATTGAATCAATTGGCCCAACCAAGGCTATGCGCATGTTAATTGCGGAATTAAAAAGCATTAATTATACGGTTGGCCGTTGGGAAATCATTGTGCCTAAGATTGCGGAGAAATATTTCTTGGCTACCTTAAGCCATATGAAGACGGGGGCGTTGGAAAAAGCCCGTGGCATGATAGTCTTAATCGATTCCACGGGCAATAAAGACATGGAAACCCAAGTCAAACGTGTCACCAACGACAATTTCTTCGTTACTTATGAACTACAAAAGAATCTGCATTAAATAATAAATTCTTAATGTTTTGGGGGTGACAGTGAGTCCCGAGGTTTTATCGGGACGAACGCCAGAGGGGCGAAGCCCCTATGGGGAGCGAGATGAGCGAGTGCTTTTACGAGCGAACGAGCGACGCGCCTGTAGCTCAATGGATAGAGCACTAGTCTTCGGAACTAGGTGTTGGGGGTTCGAGTCCCTCCAGGCGCGTTTTATTTTATTTAATCTTTACAATCCAAAAACTTTTCGATATAGTTGCAAACATGTCGCAAGCAACTTCCCTATATAATACTCCGTTGGTAGACGAACACATCGCCTTGGGCGCCAAGATGGTTGGTTTTGGCGGCTGGAATATGCCTTTGCAATATGATGGCATTATTGCGGAATGGGATTATAACCGTAAGACCTGTTCCATCTTTGATTGTTCCCACATGGGCGAATTTTTAATCAGCGGCGATGCAGTGGCCAGCGGGTTAGACCGCATTGTCACCCAAAGCATTGTCGATATGCCCATTAAGACCTGCCGTTATGGGGCCATGCTCAATGAATCCGGCGGTGTGATTGATGATTTAATTGTTTACCGTAAGGCGCCAACGGAATGGATGATTGTGGTCAATGCATCGAATATTGCCAAAGATGCGGCTCATTTTAAGGCGCATTTAACCAGTGCCGCTGTGTTTACAGATGTGTCGATGAAGACCGCGAAATTAGACCTACAGGGGCCTTTATCCCGTGATGTATTAAAGGTGCTGGTGCCTGGCATAACAACACTTGATTACTATACCTTTGATACATTTGATTTTAATGGCATCCCCTGTTTAATTAGCCGCACGGGCTATACCGGTGAATTGGGCTATGAGATTTATTGCCCTTGGGAAAAAGCGAAAGAAATCTGGAAAACACTTTTGAAAAATGATACAGTGAAACCCACTGGCTTAGGCGTGCGTGATGTCTTGCGCATCGAGATGTGTTACTCGCTTTACGGCCATGAGCTGGATGAAAATATCTCGCCGTTAGAGGCAGGTTTAAACAAGTTCATTGATTTGAATAAGGATTTTATTGGCAAGGCGGCGCTGCAAGCTCAACTCAAGAGCGGGGTTGCACGCGTGGTTGGTTTCTTTGCCTCTGAAAATCGCCGTTCTCCCCGGGCAGGTCATCAGTTGTTTAATGAAGCCGGTGGAGTGATTGGGTCGGTTGTCAGCGGCACCTTTGCTCCAGGGGTGCAAGCGGGGATTGGCATTGGGTTTTTAAATCAAGCCTACCCGTCGGGGACAAAGATATTTTTTGGTGATGATAAGACAAAAGCCGGCGCAGTCATTGCGAAGCGGCCATTTTATAAAAACGGGTCATTAAAACATTAAGCCAAGTAAAGGGTCAGGGTCATGGAAATCGTCGAGCATTATTTGTACACCAAGGAACATGAGTGGATTAATATTGAGGAAAATACCGGCACCATCGGTATTACCGATTACGCGCAAAATGCCTTGGGTGATGTGACCTATGTTGAGCTTCCTCAAGAAGATCAGGAAGTGGAGCAATTTGAGCAATGCATTTCCGTCGAGTCCGTCAAGGCGGCCTCTGATATTTTTGCCCCTATGGGTGGGAGGGTTATTGAAATTAACCGCAAGCTTGAAGATAATCCGGCGTTGATTAATAAGGATTGTTTTGGTAAGGGTTGGATTGCCAAGATTGAAATCCGTGATATGGATGAGACCACCAATCTCATGAATGCTGATGAATACCGCAATTATGTGGAAAGCTTGGATCATTAATAGAAAGTTCCCTCGTTGAATCCGTATATTACAAATACAGCGGTTGAAGTCGAAGCAATGTTAAAGGTCATTGGGGTTAAATCCATCGATGAGCTCTTCGTTGACATTAAGCCTCAGCATCGCCCCAAATCCTTTGATATGCCAAAAGGATTGTCAGAATACGAGGTGATGCGCAAGCTGACCGATTTAAGTCTAAAGAATAATGTCCGCTTAGTGCCTTTTATTGGCGGGGGGTATTATGATCATTATATCCCGACGTCGGTGTCTGCGTTGACTAGCCGTGGTGAATTTTATACCGCGTACACGCCGTATCAACCTGAGTGCGCGCAAGGCACCTTGCAATCTTTATTTGAATTTCAATCTTCCATCTGTGCCTTAACCGGCATGGAAGTGACCAATGCGTCTCTCTACGACGGGGGAACGGCGCTTTATGAAGCCATGATGATGGCTATCCGTACGACCAATCGCTCCAAGGTGATTATGGACGGCGGGGTGAGCCCGATTTACCGTAAGATCCTGCGCACCTATACGCATCATTTGCATTATCAATTTGAAGAAACCCCGGTGGTGCATGGCCAAAGCAGCCGGGATGAGATTTATAAATTATTAGACAAGAATACCGCTGCGGTGATTTTACAGAATCCTAACTTTTTTGGCGCCATTGATGATCTAACCGATATTGTGGAGAAGGCGCATAGTGTCGGGGCCTTGGTGATTATGAGCGTGTACCCGGTGGCCTTAGGTTTATTAAAGACACCAGGGGAGATGGGCGCTGATATTGTCACCGGTGAAGGGCAGTCCTTGGGGCTGCCGCTTAATTTTGGTGGGCCTTATCTAGGTTTTATGTCCGTGCGCAAGAAATATGTGCGTAAGATGCCGGGCCGTATCGTCGGTGAGACGGTCGATAAACAAGGTCGCCGTTGTTTTGTCAACACCTTGCAAGCCCGCGAACAGCATATCCGTCGGGAAAAGGCCACATCGAATATTTGCACCAATGTGACCCTCTGTGCTTTACAAGCCGCCATCTTTATGGCTACCATCGGTAAGGGTGGTCTCAAAGAAATGGCGCAATTAAATTTAGATAAGGCTGAATTCATGAAGCAGGAATTAGCCAAGATCAAAGGCGTTGAGGTGAAGCGTTCCTCGCCCACCTTTAATGAATTTACGGTTGTGTTATCTAAGGATGCGTCTCAAGTTGTTGGTGCCATGATCAAAAAAGGTTATGCCGCCGGTTTCCCGCTGGGCCGTTATTATAAGGGAATGGATAATTATTTACTTATTGCTGTAACTGAGAAGCGTACCAAGGAAGAAATTCTAGGTTTCACTAAAGCGTTAGCAGAAGTATTGGTATAAATTTATGCAATTAATATTTGAAAAGAGTGTAGTTGGCCGCCGGGGATTTCGGTTTCCGGATTCTGATGTTCCTGTGAAGGCGCAAGTGCCGGCTAAATATGCCCGCCGTGAAGATGCGCCTTGGCCGGAAGTGTCTGAACTGGATGTGGTGCGCCATTATACGCATTTATCGCAAAAGAATTTTTCCATTGATACGCATTTCTATCCGTTGGGCTCTTGCACCATGAAGTATAATCCTAAATTTACCGAGGCTATCGCGCGGTTATCCGGATTTGCGGATTTGCATCCATTATTGCCGCAATTAGCCAATGGTGAAGCGTTAACTCAAGGTGCGTTGGAAGTATTGTACGAGCTTGAGCAATGGATGTGTGCCATGACCGGATTTTCTAATTTTACCTTACAGCCTTTGGCCGGTGCGCATGGTGAATTAACCGGTATTATGCTGATGGCCGCTTATCATAAGGCCAAAGGTAACACGAAAAAGAAATACGTCATCATTCCTGATTCAGCGCATGGCACTAATCCAGCGTCGGCGGCCATTGCCGGTTATGAAACCATTGCGGTGCCCTCCAGTAAGGATGGCGGCATGGATATCGAAGCGTTAAAGGCGGTGATTACCGACGAAGTGGCGGGTCTAATGATGACGGTGCCTAGCACCTATGGGGTGTTTGAATCTAATATTGATGAAATTGCTAAGCTCATCCATTCAGTCGATGGCATCATGTATTATGATGGAGCGAATTTAAACGCGGTATTGGGCCGCTGTAGGCCCGGTGATGTCGGCTTTGATGTGATGCATATTAATACGCACAAAACCTTTACAACACCTCACGGCGGGGGCGGGCCTGGTGCTGGACCCGTCGGTGTTAATGCGAAGCTCGCAAAGTTCTTGCCCGTTTCCCGCGTGGTTAAAAAAGCGGATGGGACCTTTAGCTTAAATTACAATGAGCCTGATTCCATCGGCTATATCGCGTCCTTCTATGGTAACTTCGGTATTCTCTTACGTGCTTATGCCTATATCTTAATGTTAGGTAAGGAAGGGCTTGAAGCCACCACCGATCACGCGGTGCTTAACGCGAATTACATCATGCGCAAACTGCAGAAGCACTATAAATTATGTTTTGACCGCTTATGCATGCATGAAGCAGTGTTTTCAGCGGCTTGGCAGGCAGAGCGTGGTGTGCATGCCACCGATATCGCTAAGTTCTTAATTGATAATCAAATTCATCCTCCGACGGTGTATTTTCCCATTTCAGTGCCGGAGGCGATTATGATTGAGCCTACTGAAACCGAATCCAAGCAGGTGATGGATGATTTTATCGCCAAGATGATTAAGGCCGATGAAATGTCTAAGTCAACGCCTGAGGTATTTAAAGATTTCCCAAAGACCATGCCGATTTCCCGTCCGGATGAAGTCAAAGCCGCGCGTGATGTTAAAACCTCCTTCTTTTTACAGGCGAATAGTAGCGAAGGCGCGTAAGATGCGCATTAAAGACATTTCCTTTGATTCCCCCCAAGAAAACTTAGATTTTGATGAGGCCTTATTACAATTAGCCGATAAGCATGAGGCTGGCGAGTATTTACGTTTTTGGGAATCGCCTAATATTTTTGTTGTTCTGGGCCGAATTGGTAAGGAAAATGACGATATTGACCTAGCCCGCGCGCAAATGGAGGGCATCCCGGTCTTAAGACGTTCTTCAGGGGGCGGCACCGTAGTGCAAGGCCCTGGCTGCCTTAATTATACGCTTGTCTTATCGAAACATAAGAACTTGATGCTAAATGATTTACGTAAATCTTATGCATGGATCAGTGAGCAGGTGATAAAGGCTTTAGAAATTCAAGGAATTAAGGCGTATTTTCGGCCGATTTCAGACCTGGCCACAGGGGAAAATGAGAAAAAATTCTCCGGAAATGCCCAAAAGCGGGGCAAAAATTACATCTTGCACCATGGCACCATCCTTTACTCCTTTGATTTGAACCTGATTAGTCGCTATTTAAAAATGCCTCAAGATATCCCCGAATACCGTAGGGCCAGGCCGCATACTGATTTTGTTACCAATATCCCGCTTGATCCATTCAAGTTTAAACAGGCCCTAGCCGCCCAGTTTGATCTTGCCTTTGTGCCGCAACCCTTGACCCAAGAAGAACTTTCCTGCCTAAAGCAATAAATTATAAATTTTTAATGATAAATTATATATATTTGTTAATATACAAAAATGCTTAGGCAATTTTTCTTTTGGTTAATAATAGGTATTTTTGTATTTCCCCAAGTATCCATGTCTACGCCCATATCTACCAAATCCAAAGATTATAAAGAGTATATTAAATATTTTGAGCAGGTTTATAAGGTCTTTGAAGATAATTATTATTTGAAGCCTGATAGGGAGACCTATAATTTTTTTATTAAGAATTTTAATGAAAAAATATATGCCCAGCTTAAAGGTGAAGGTAAAAGCGATGATTATGTTAAGTGGCGTAGTGCTTGGTATTTGGTTGATGCCTTAAAATCTAAGGAAGAAAAATTTTCCCAATTTTATCCACCTAAGCCTGCGGAAACTTTTAAAAAAGAAGCCTTGGGTCAGCAGGTTGATTTAGGCATAGAGGGCAAAAAGGTGGATTTAGGCTTTTTGATTACCCGTATGGAGCCTCATGCGGATGCCTATGCCAAGGGTTTGCGTGAGAATGATATTATAGTGGCCTTAGATGGCCATTCCTTAGTTGCCTTGACGCAGGCTGAGATTGAAGCGCGATTAACGCCTTTAGCAGATACTAAGGTGGGGGTTAGTTATATTAGCCATGAAGACAAGTCTATCAAGGTTGCTGAAGTTATCAGTAAGGAATATTTTAAGCAGACGGTATTTTTGTATCCAGTGGCCGTGCCAGGTGTTTTTTGTTTGGATATCCCTAAATTTGACCGCATGTCTGGCGAAGATTTGTTTAGGTTTTTGCAGGTTATTCAAAAACAGAATCCCAAGGGGTTAGTGATTGATTTACGCGGTAATCCCGGTGGTCCACCATTAGCGGCGCGTGAGATGTCTGCATTCTTTCTAAAAGGCGGCGAAGATTTTGCTTATTTCCAAAAGCGTGGGGCGGATAAGGCTCTCTTGGATGTGCCGGTGATTGATGATAGTTTGAAATTCCAGGGGCCCATTGTTATTTTAGTGGATGAGAATAGCGGTAGCGCCTCAGAGTTGTTTGCCGGTATTATGCAGTTTCGTCGTCGGGCTGCGGTGATTGGGACGAATACGGCAGGTCAGGTTTTATTAAAGAGCATGTTCCCATTGGAAGACGGCTCCATGGTGGCTTTAGTCACCGCACCGGGATATTATCCGGATGGGACACGTTTTAGTTTTAATGGGATTACGCCGGATAAGATTATTAATGGTGCGCCTAAGGACGGCCTAATTAATTTGGCAGCCGCCTATATTGCGCAATCTGCGGGACAATAGTTCTATGGGGTGGATTATTACCTTTGTGGTGGTGCAGTTAATCATGGCCGTGATTGTTGTCCTGGTGTTAAGGAAGCTGTTGGAAAAAGAATTGATTGAAGCGGCCTTAGAAAAGCTGGAATATTTTAAACCGGCGCAAGGTGGTGGAGAATTTATTATTCGGGTTGCTTCTCATTTGGATGGACGCATTGAAGATCGTTTTAAATCGTGGTGTGGTCGCAGATTTGCCGGATCCAAGATTTCTTTTGAGCAAGATGGGGCCTTAAAAGGCGGAGTGGTGATTGTGGCGGGCGGTGAGGTGTTGGATTTTAGTTTAGCTAATCGTTTAAAGAATCTGTGGTCATGAATAAAACTCCTTTAAAGATATTGATTATTGTCCCTGCCTTTAATGAAAGCGGGAATATTCATCGTACGGTTAAAGAAATTTTGAGCCAGCCCTTAGGTTTAGATGTTTTGGTGATTGATGACGGGTCGAGTGATTTAACCGCGCTTGAGGCTGGCCAAGCCGGGGCTGGGGTGGTGAGCTTGCCTTTTAATTTAGGTATTGGCGGCGCGGTGCAGACCGGGTTTCGTTACGCACGTGAACATAATTATGATATTGCCATCCAGATTGATGGTGATGGTCAGCATGATGCCGCCTTTGTGTCGGCCTTGATTGCGCCGATTATTGATAATAAGGCGGATATGGTGGTGGGCAGCCGCTTTATGACCGAGGGTGGTTTTAAATCCACCTTTAGCCGGCGCTTGGGTATTAATTTTTTTGTGCACCTGATTAATATTTTAACCGGCGTTAAGATCAGTGATCCCACGTCGGGATTCCGCGCGTATAACCGCGTCTTGATAAATGCTTTTGCTCAATATTATCCCAGTGATTTTCCAGAACCTGAAGCGATTGTCGTCGCCCAACAAGCTAAGGCCGTGATTGTGGAAGTTTCGGTTGTGATGCGCAAGCGCGAGGCTGGCAGCAGTTCTATCCGTTATTTTAAAAGCCTTTACTATATGATCAAGGTGACACTGGCTATTCTCCTGCATATGATCCGTCAACGAAGGAGCATGTCATGAATATTCATTTAGTGGCCATTACTGTGTCCGTGCTGATTTTTTTATTTGTCTTGGATCTGGTACGCCGGCAAAAGTTAACATTTAAATATGCTTTAGCCTGGCTCTCGGTGTCGGGGGCGGCCATCTTCTTTGCCTTGTTCTATAAATTGCTTTTTGCCGTGGCTGCATGGCTTGGCTTTGAATTGCCCAGCAATTTTATTTTTTTTACGCTGTTTTGTGCTTTTATTTTATTAAGCCTTTTGTTGACGGTGTTCCTTTGCCAACAAAATAGCCGCAATGACCGCATGGCGCAAAAGATTGCCTTGCTTGAGTTTGAATTAGATGAATTAAAGGAGCGTATTTAGTATTGGCCACTGCCGTCATTTCAGTGATTTTCTCTGCCTATAACGCTGTCGCTT
>CAYNTZ010000087.1:0-1462 GCA_964400365.1 uncultured Planctomycetales bacterium
GTTGCGGCAATTACGCTTAAAGAGGTGATTGTTGACATTGGTTTTAAGTCAGAAGGCTTCGTGCCGATTGAGGAATTCCGTAATCCTGCCGAATTAGTTGTTGGTCAGCAGTTGGAAGTTTTAATCGAAAACATTGAAGACGATCATGGCCGTTTAATTTTGTCCTTCGCCAAGGCTGAACGCCTTAAGGGTTGGCAAAAGATTTCCGATGACATGAATGAAGGGGACATCATTGAAGGCCGCGTCCTGCGTGCAGTCAAGGGTGGTTACATCGTTGATGTCTTTGGGGTCGAAGCATTTTTGCCGATGTCCTTGTCCGCGTTTAAGGGTTTATCCAATCACGATATCACCACGACTAATTACAAGTTTGTGGTGGCGAAGATGAACAAGCAACGCCGCAACTTGATTCTTTCCCGCCGTGAAATGGTGCAGAAGGAACGTGAGCATGTGCGTGAACAGCTTTGGGGCCAGATTAAAAAGGGTCAAAAGCGAGTGGGTGTTGTTAAAGGTATCACAGATTTTGGTGCCTTTATCGATTTAGGCGGTGTGGATGGTTTATTACACATCACCGACATGAGCTGGAGCCGTATTAATCACCCATCAGAGATCGTGGCTGTTGGCCAGAAATTGGAAGTCCTGATCTTGGATTTCGACCAAGCCAATTCCAAGGTTTCCTTAGGTTTAAAGCAAATTACATCAAACCCTTGGGATGAAGCTGTTGCGAAGTTCCCTGCTGGAGCTAAGATCAAGGGTAAGATCGTTAACATTATGCCTTATGGTGTCTTTGTTGAAATCGACAAGGGCATTGAAGGGTTATTACATTCCTCTGAAATCACCTGGCAAAAGAAGATGGTTAATCCCCAAGAAATGTTCAAATTGGGTGATGTTATCGAAGTGGTGATTATCAATGTAGATAAGGATGCCAAGCGTATTTCCTTGTCCATGAAGCAATTGGAAAATAATCCCTGGGAATCAGCCGCACAGAAATTCACCGTCGGTGCTTCTGTGAAAGGTGCCGTTCGCGGGTTTACGGATTATGGCGCCTTTGTTGAATTGGAAAACGGCTTGGAAGGCATGATTCACGTGTCTGACATGAGCTGGACAAAGAAGGTCAATCATCCGCAAGAATTATTGCAAAAAGGCCAAGAGGTTCAAGTGGTTGTCTTAGCGGTGGATGCTGAGAGTCGTAAGATTACGCTTGGTTTAAAGCAATTACAACCGAATCCTTGGGCTGAAATCGCCTCCAAGTTCCCGGTTGGTGCTGAAGTTTCTTCTACAGTTGTGATGAATTCCAACTTTGGTGTCTTCGTGAAATTAGGCGATGATATCGAAGCTCTGGTTTATTCCTCAGAAATCGATAAAGCGCAAGCCGCAGCCCTCAAGGCTGGCGATAATTTGCAAGTTAAAGTGATTAAGGTTGACGTCGAAGGTATGAAAATCGGCGTTTCAGCCCGTATGTAAT
>CAYNTZ010000087.1:1562-8439 GCA_964400365.1 uncultured Planctomycetales bacterium
ACCAAGGTTGTTTTTAACAGCCATTGGTTGAATAAATTAACCCCCCAGGATTTGCTAGAATTAAGCGCCAGATCGACGGTGGCACAGATGTTAGCCCGGGCTGATTTTAAGAAGCGTTTTGAAACTGGCAAGGAGATTAGTCTTTTAGAGTTTATTTACCCGCTATTACAAGGTTATGATTCGGTGTATTTAAAGGCCGATGTTGAATTAGGCGGTAATGATCAGAAATTTAACCTGCTCATGGGGCGCCAATTGCAAGAGTCTTACGGCCAAAAGCCCCAAGTGGTGTTGATGACCCCGTTATTAGAAGGTACGGATGGGGTTAATAAGATGAGCAAATCGTTGGGCAATTACATCGGCATTAACGAAGCGCCTAATGATATTTTGGGCAAGGTGATGTCGATTTCAGATGAGCTGATGGTGCGTTATTATGAGCTTTTAACTGATGTGGATTTAAGTGCCATTAAGGCTATGCACCCTAAAGAAGCTAAGTTGCAATTGGGTCAGTTAATTGTTGATATGTTTCACCCTAAGGGGGAAGGTTTAAAGGCCCGCGCGCATTTTGAAAGCACCTTTAGTCAGCACCAAATACCACAAGATATTCCTGAATTAAAGATTGTAGCTGACGCGAAATTGCTTGATATCCTTAGTGTTGCGAAAATCATTGCCGCCAAGAATGAAGGTCGCCGTTTGTTGAAAGAGGGAGCTATTTCCCATGAAGGCGTGGCCATCTCCGACGAGAATTGGGCGCTAAAACCAGGTGTTTTGAAGGTTGGTAAGCGTCGTTTTTTGAGGTTGGTTTAAATTGCCCAAAGCCGTTAGCATATCATTTGATTTATTTGAAGAATTAATAAAAATATTCTTGACAAGATTTATTTAGGCAGATATACTTTGCGTTCATTTGTAAGGCGGCTGAATCATCTGCCCTTGTAGCTCAGTTGGTAGAGCACGTCCTTGGTAAGGACGAGGTCAGCGGTTCAATCCCGCTCGAGGGCTTTCTTTAAAACATCTTCTGTGACCCCGCTGTAATGGTCGGGGGAGCGCGAGAAAAACGGAAATAATATGCGCGAGACAATTCATTTTCAATGCACTGAGTGCAATCGACTAAATTACAACAGCACCAAGGACAAAAAGCAAAAACCTGAACGGTTAGAGCTTAAGAAGTTTTGTCGTTTTTGCCGTAAGCATGTGGTGCACAAAGAGACTAAAAAGTAGTCAGTAGGCTAAAATCTGTAACGACATAGGCCAGTAGCTCCAATTGGTTAGAGCGACGGTCTCCAAAACCGTGCGTTGCAGGTTCGACTCCTGCCTGGCCTGCCATATTTATAAGGTGGTTTAGTGATGATAGGTAAAGTTCAAAGTTTTATCGGGGAAGTTATCGCGGAAATGAAGAAGGTTTCCTGGACGACACGTCGGGAGCTTTTGGATTCAACGTTGATTGTTATTACGGCCTCGGTGTTGTTAGGTGTTTTTGTTTCCGTTATTGACCTGGTTCTTTCTAAGGGAGTGACGTTCTTACTCAAATAACTATGAAATGGTACGTTATCCATACGCAAACAGGGGCTGAAGAACGTGCACGCGCAGGTTTAGAAAGCCGTATTGCCACGACCGCCTTAAAGCAATTTGTTGGTGAAGTTGTTGTGCCTACTGAGCAGGTTTCGGAAGTCCGTTCTGGTAAAAAGCGCATCACCGCACGTAAATTTTTTCCAGGTTACATTTTAATCAAGATGGAAATGACCAAGGAAAGTTGGTATTTGGTCAAGACAACACCTGGTATTACCGGCTTTATCGGGCCTGGCCGTCAGCCTCAACCCTTGACCTATACGGAAGTCGATAATATTTTAAAGCGCACCCAAGATACAGAAAACAAGCCCTCACCAAAGGTTATCTTCGAGATTAACGAGGCAGTTCGCATCGCGCAAGGGCCGTTTGCGAACTTTAACGGTTCGGTGATGGAAGTCTTCCCGGATCGCGGCAAATTGAAGGTTAGTGTGTCTATTTTCGGCCGTTCCACCCTCGTGGAACTTGAATATTGGCAAGTAGAGAAGATATAAGACTAGGACAAATATTATGGCAAAAGAAGCAGTCGCACAGATTCGTTTATACGTTCCCGCAGGCCAAGCAAACCCGGCTCCTCCGGTTGGTCCTGCCTTAGGTCAGCATGGTGTCAACATTATGATGTTTTGCAAGGCCTTTAACGATAAGACCAAGGGCAAGGATCCATTGCCCTTGCCGGTTGTTATTACCGTTTATAAGGATAAGTCATTTGATTTCATCATCAAGACCCCGCCAACCTCTGCACTTATTAAGAAGAGTGCTAAGTTAGCGAAGGCTTCCGGTACAGCGGGTAAGGAAACCATTGGTTCCTTAACCATGAAGCAAATTGAAGAGATTGCGAAATTGAAGATGGATGATTTAAACACCATCGATATGAAGCAAGCGTTAGTTACCATCACTGGTACCGCCCGTTCCATGGGCATTGAAGTTAAATAGTAATCACCTGCTTAAATAAAGCAGGGAGGGCCTTAAGGCCCGATACGTTAAGGAAAATGATATGCCAGGTTTAAGCAAAAGAATGAAGGAAGTAGCTAAGGCCATCGGGTCAGTTGAAAATCCGATTCCCTTAAGCGAAGCTTTTAGCCGTTTGGCCAAGGCGCCAAAGGTGAAATTCGACGAGACCGTTGAATTGCATTTTAACTTGAACATTGATCTTAAGTCTTCTGATCAGGGTATCCGTGGTACAGTTGCCTTGCCGCATGGTACGGGTAAGAAGATCAAGGTTGCTGTGTTCTGTAAGGGCGATGCCGTTGCTAAAGCGCAAGCAGCCGGTGCCGAGCATGTAGGCGGTACGGATTTAATCGACAAGGTTAACGGCGGTTTTATGGATTTCGATATTGTTATCTCAACGCCGGATATGATGCGCGATTTAAGTAAATTGGGTAAGGTTTTGGGTCCTCGCGGGCTTATGCCAACGCCTAAGGCGGGTACTGTTACCACCGACGTGGAACGCACCATCAAGGAAGTTAAGGCTGGTCGTGTTGAATTTAAGTCTGATAAGCAAGGCGGGATCCATTTAGGGATTGGTAAGCGTTCCTTTGCTGAAAATAAATTGATGGAAAATGCCCAACAGGTTATTGAAGCGGTTAACCATGCTAAGCCATCAACGGTTAAGGGTAATTTAATCAAGAGCTTATCCGTGGCGTCAACCATGGGGCCGGGAATAAAGGTGGTTCTATGATAAAGGTTGGTCAATTATATAAGACAAAAATGGCGACTTCTGTTAAAGAAGGCGTGACCCAAAAAGCAAGCACCTTTGTGGTGACCTACCGTGGGATTTCATCCGCAAAGATGGATTCCCTGCGTAAGGACTTAAAGCGCAAGAAGGCGGATGTTTTTGTTTCCAAGACATCCGTGGCTTGTATTGCCTTAAAGGAAGCAAAATTTGAAAATTTAGCCAATCGCATTCAAGGTCAAATGGCTTTAATCTCAAGCGACGCGGATGCCTCTGAAGTATCCAAAATCCTCGTTAAATTTGCTAAAGATTGCGAAGGCTTTGTTGTTGAAGGTGGTGTACTTGACGGGGCTGTGTTGTCACAAGCTGAAGTAAAAACATTTTCAGACTTGCCGTCACGTGAAGTTCTTTTGGCAAAACTGCTTGGCACCTTGTCTGCGCCAATCACACGTTTTGCCTCTGGGTTAAATGCAAAAACACGCGATTTTGCGTCGATATTAAAACAAAAAAGTGAACAGGGAGGAAGTTAAGATGTCTGAAACAGCCGTTAAAGAATTAGCCCCAAAATTAGAGGGCATTTACAAAGAAGTGACTGCATTAACTGTCTTAGAATTAGCTGATTTAGTTAAGGCTATGGAAGACCGCCTTGGTATCTCCGCTGCTGCGCCGGTTGCTGTGGCCGCTGTTGGTGGTGGTGCTGCCGCTGCTCCTGTCGAAGAGAAAACATCTTTTGATGTGATCTTAAAGGAAGTGGATGCCGCTAAGAAGATTAACGTCATCAAGGAAGTCCGTGCCGTGACCAATTTAGGTTTAGCTGAAGCAAAGACCTTAGTTGAATCTGCGCCTAAGACGATCAAGGAATCCGTTCCGAAAGCCGAAGCTGAAGATTTAAAGAAGAAGCTTGAAGCTGCCGGCGCCAAGGTTGAATTAAAGTAATTGTTTTATACTTTTATTCAGATTTGTTGACGACTTTACATTAACTTGAAAGCCCAAGGGATGAGTACTATCATCCCCTGGACTATTGGCGGAGAATATGGAAAAACTAAAAATTCGTAACTTTAGTAAATTCCAGGATAACTTCGAATTACCGAAGCTCCTCGACATTCAGACCCTTTCGTATGAAGAATTCTTACAAAGGGAAATACCAGCGGATAAGCGTAAAGATCAAGGTTTGGAAGAAGTTTTTCGTGAAGTCTTCCCTTTGGAGAGTTATGACGCGCAGATACGTTTGGAATATATTGGTTATGTGATCGGCAAAGAAAAATACTCCCGTTTTGAGTGTCAGCGCCGGGGTATGACCTATGCTGCCCCCTTGAAGGTTAAATTACGCTTAATCACACCTGTTGATATCAAAGAACAGGAAGTGTATTTTGGTGATTTTCCATTGATGACAGATACTGGGACCTTCATTATTAATGGTGATGAGCGTGTTGTTGTTTCCCAAATTCAGCGTCCGCCAGGCGTTTCCTTTGAAGAAGAGACCCACCCAACGGGTAAGAGTATTTATTATGGTCGTTTAATTCCGTCACGTGGTGCTTGGTTTGAAATTTAATATGACCTCAACGATTTGTTGATTGCCTACGTTGACCGTCGTCGTAATTTTCCAGCAACCCAAATCTTGCGTATCATGGGCTTATCTAATAGCGATGATATGAAAAAGATGATGGGAGATCGTTTTGATAAGTTAGCGAATACCTTTGAGAAAGACCACACCACCACCAAGGAAG
The DNA here is from genome assembly GCA_964400365.1 of uncultured Planctomycetales bacterium. GTDB lineage: Bacteria > Omnitrophota > Gorgyraeia > Zapsychrales > Fredricksoniimonadaceae > CAYNTZ01. Next base: position 6,522 of record CAYNTZ010000087.1, read on the forward strand.
AAGCCTTGTTGGATTTCTACCGGAAGATGCGTCCGACCGAGCCAGCGACGGTAGAAGTGGCTGAGACCTTATTTTTCCGTTTATTTTTTGATCCAAAGCGCTATGACCTTTCCAAGGTTGGCCGACATATCATCAACCGTAAATTAAATACCTCGGTGCCCATGGATAATCGTGTCTTGGACATCGACACCATGGTTGCGGTGATTAAGTATTTGATGGCCTTACGTGAAGGCACCGGTGAATGTGATGATATCGACCATTTGGGTAACCGCCGTATCAAGTCCGTCGGTGAATTAGTTCAAAATCAAGTGCGCATCGGTTTGGCTCGTTTAGAGCGTTCCATCAAGGAGCGCTTGGTGGTCATGAGTTCTTTCGAGAATTTAACCGTGCATCATTTGATTAATTCCCGTTTATTCTCTAATCAAATTCAGGATTTCTTTGCCCGCAGCCAGCTGTCTCAGTTTATGGATCAAGTCAATCCTTTGTCGGAAATGACCCATAAGCGCCGTATGTCAGCCTTGGGGCCGGGTGGTTTGTCCCGTGAACGCGCTGGTTTCGAGGTGCGTGACGTGCATCCAACCCACTATGGACGTGTCTGTCCTATTGAAACCCCTGAAGGTCCAAACATTGGTTTAATTGCTTCTTTGACGACCTGTGCCCGTGTTAATGAATTAGGTTTCATTGAAACACCATACCGCAAGGTTGTTGATGGTAAATTAACCAAGAAATTTGAATTTTTGACAGCAGATGTTGATCAGGATAAGTATATCGCCCAGGCGAATTCCACCTTTGATAAGGATGGGAAATTAAATGAGCCTTTAGTGGCTTGCCGTTATAAGGGTGATTTTCCCCGCATGAAGGCTGAGAAGGTTGAGTACATGGATGTTTCCCCTAAGCAATTGGTGTCTGTTGCGGCGGCCTTGATTCCTTTCTTGGAACATGACGACGCTAACCGTGCACTCATGGGTTCAAACATGCAGCGTCAATCCGTGCCGTTAATGATTCCTGAAGTCCCGTTAGTTGGTACCGGGATGGAAGAGAAGGTGGCCCGTGATTCCGGGGTTGTGGTTATTGCCAAGAATGCCGGTACGGTTACCAAGGTGGATGGCCGTGAAATTGTAGTGGGTAAGGATGTTTATCCGTTAAAGAATTTCCAACGTTCCAATGCGAACACCTGCGTGCATCAACGCCCGTTGGTAAAGCTTGGTCAAAAAGTGGATGCAGGCCAAACCATCGCGGATGGTATTGGTACCAGCCATGGCCGTTTGGCCTTAGGCCGTAACACCGTGGTCGCCTTTATGCCATGGCGTGGTTATAACTTCGAAGACGCTATTCTTATTAATGAACGTATTGTGCGTGAAGATGCGTTTACTTCCATTCACGTCGAGCGTTTTGAATGCGAATGCCGTGAAACCCGTTTAGGTAATGAAGAAATCACCCGTGATATCCCTAATGTTGGTGATGAGGCCTTAAAGGATTTAACGGAAGAAGGTATTATCCGTGTGGGGGCTGAAGTGAAGGCTGGTGATATCCTAGTTGGTAAGGTAACTCCTAAGAGCGAGAAGGAATTGTCACCTGAAGAACGTTTGTTGCGTGCCATTTTTGGTGAAAAAGCGGCTGATGTTCGGGATACATCCTTAACCTTGTCTCCGGGGATTGAAGGTTTTGTGGTTAATGTCGAAACCTTCCAGCGTAATGAGCGTGGGCGTAAGTCCAAGCAGGATAAGGCCAAGGAAGCAGCCGCCATTAATAAGATCAAGGAATACTATGCCCAGGAAATTGATTTTATTTCCCAGGAAAAAGATACGAAATTATCCAAGGCCTTAGGTGTTGATAAGAAGCGCGTGGCTAAATTAACCCTCGATGATATCGATGAAGGTTCTGAAGCCCGTGAGATCATGGCCTTTTATGCGGATAA
>CAYNTZ010000088.1:0-8422 GCA_964400365.1 uncultured Planctomycetales bacterium
CCAAGCACTTTGCCAAGTGAGATAGGTTTGAATGCGAAAGCATCCCAGGGCGAGAGCGATGGCCAATTGAAACAAGCCGCCCTCAATTTCGCCAAGTACTTTCTAGCCTCAGTCGCCATCCCCAACCAAGACATGTGGGTGAATCTTTCGCCCTATGAGAAAAACCGTATCATTCCTGAAAGCTTTGGCCAGACCTTGATGGGCCGCGATTTATTAGCCCAAGATTATTTGCTCAAACAAGTGACAGCCTCCTTGATTCATCCTGACACGCAATTAGGCAAGGAATTTTGGAGCAAGCTCTACGCCCAAGCCCAAGCAAAATTCGGCACCACTCAGATACCGGTGAATACCTTTAACAAGGTTTGGATTATGCCTGACAAAGCCACGGTGTGGGAACGCAACAACAGCGTCTTTGTTATCGAGCGTCATTTGAAGGTTATGTTGGAAGAAGATTACTTAGCTCAGTCAAAGAATGAATTGCCAAGCACACTGCCAAGCGAGATTGGTTTGAATGCGAAAGCAACCCAGGGTGACTACCAATCGACAAACGCTTTAGGTTCTCAGATCGTCAAAGAAATAATAATCCCTGCCCTAGAAAAAGAAGTCAACGAAGGGGAAACCTTCGCCCAATTACGTGAAATCTACAATGCCATGATTCTAGCAACGTGGTACAAGAAACGCATGAAGGACAGCTTCCTAGGCGCGACATACATGAACAAAAACAAGGTTGAGGGAATTAAATATACGGAGAATACGCCAAGCAGTCGAAACAACCTAACGCCTAACGAAATCTACCAGCAATACCTACAAACCTTCAAAAAAGGCGTCTTTAATTTTATCAAGGAAGAGCCCGATCCAGCAACTGGCGAAATGATTCCAAGGAAATATTTCTCAGGTGGCGTCGTCGGTTTAGACCCTGCGCAGCTGACTACCATCACAGGGCCGCGTGGTCGCATTGAGCAAGCCGCTCCTAACAAATTACCAACCACTGCTGCCATGGCCATTACCTTTAATTTATCTCAAGCGAGCGATGCTATACCAACACCTGCGATGACAGCAGCTTTTAATAGCTATATGGAGGGTACATATGAGGCGCTAGAACTTCAGAATAGATATGGAGGGCCTCATATTTTTATTGGTACGAGTATGTTAGCAATTGCATCAAGAAATAAACCCAGCTTGATAGTAAATCACAGTGGAAGAAGTATTTTTGAGAGATTATTTAATGGGAAGAAGGTTTTGTATGTTGGCCCAGAGGAACGTATTGATACTCTTCATCAAAAGGAAGGTTCGGGTAATTTATCGCGGGATAATTTAATGACAATAATGCGCGAAAAAGGTATTGAAGCGGTTGCCTTGGGGCCTAGTGATCCTGATGATACATGGCCAAAGGATTGGTATATTAAAAGCACGGTAGAGAAAATGCGTGAACAAGTGCAAGAAAACAGCATTGATGCCATTATTTGTATCAGGTTATTTGACGATATTTATTTTGAAGGTATAGGCAATAGAAAGGGAAGGACCCCTGAGCTTTATCAACAAATAGCTAAGAACATCAAATCAGTGTTGAAAGATGGTGGGGTATTGTATGTGGAAAGTAATATTAATCTGCTGAATGCAACTTTGCTAGATGAGGGTTTTGAAGAAACACATGTGAATGGCGATTTATATCTCTATGTTAATCATAAAAAGCGCGCTGCCCCCGCCATGACCGCACCAAGTAAGGTAAGAATTAGTGAAGATGACCGGATGACGGTGTCTTTTCAGGAGAAATTCAAAACAATACAAGACGGTTTAGAAAATGCACAGGTGGTAGAACTCAATGATCATCAGTGGGCCTCCTTAGTGCGTAATTTTGATGCGCCTTATACAGTGTCTGTTGTTGATAATGGTTCAAAAGAATTAGCAGTCCTTAGGTTTGATGAAGCTTACCAGCTTATAGGGGCATATGCGATTAGCGCAATACAGCATGCAGTCATTGCGCGTGGCCTGGGCTTTGAATTAATAGGTCTTATGAATACCTTATGGAAGGTTCCCCAGGCAAGAGATGTTTTAAGGCCTATTTTAGACCATCAAAATTATGCTGATCAGAAAGATAGTAATGAGCAATGGACCTTTTCAGGTCGCCATTCAGGTATAGACCAGCTACTCATTGAGCGAGGATATCTAAAGGAAGGGGATCAAGTATTAGATACCGCAAGCAGCACGGGGATAACAAGCCTTAACTTATTTCAACAGGTACAAAAGGCAGGAATAGCGATTTCTTTAGTTTCATCAGACAAGAATGTTGATTTTTATATAGTTAGGAATGAAGGGGTGGTGGGGGTTTTTAATCAAGATGGAGATTTGTATACGTCCAGTGCAAGAGATGAAATTGAGGAAGACGCGTTGATGCAAGCATTTAGAAGCAGTGGTGGGATGCAGTTTACTTTTACGGATCCTGCGTTTAATGAACAGGTGCAAGCTTTAGCACAGGGGCAGTTAGAGCGTAAGCGGATGAATATTTTAGATAAAAAGCAGATGATAGGACAATATGATTTTGTACGTAATTTAAATATGATTCGTTATTTAAGTGATGAGGATAAGGAGAGCGCAGTAAGGAATTTAAGCGGTGTGGTTAAGGATGGTGGCTATTTGATGATTGGGGTAGTAAATATGTATAAGATATGGCAACGGCAAGGCAATAGATTTATTCTTAAAGAGAACGAATGGAAGAACGCCGAGGTACCAGATGATATAAATCTGATTTTATTACAAACCACCCCCGCCATGACCGCACCCCAAAAAATCCCTGGAGATAAGGTGAAACAGGAAGTTGTAAAGGCTTTGGGAGAATTGCGGCGAATAGCTCCGCTGATTAAGAAAGAAATTAATGATTTAACGATTGGGGATGATTTAAGGGAGTTCGGCTCTAATCCGTTGGGAAAGGCAAAGATTTTGGCGGAGAAAATGAATCAAGTTAGGGGATTGATTGTTGGGCATATAGGTGTGCTTCCAGCGCAATTTCCAAGGTTTGATGAGAAAGAAGGCTGGGTAAATTCATCCAAGATGAGCTATCACGGGCCTATTTATGATATTCAGGATAAGTGGGGAAAATTAAATCATTATATGACCTTGCGAGACCTCGATTGGGATGAGGTGTTTCAGGCCTCAGTGCAGGTTTATGAGCAATACATGCAGATGCTAGAAGATATTATAAATTTTAGCCCAAGGGTTGTTTCTAAACAAGACGCAGAGAGTAACAGTTTCCCGCGCGATGTTTATGTAGAATTTCTTAATCCCGCCCACCAGTTATTAAATCCATCTGATGAGGCCTCCGCCATGACCGCGTCTTCTAAGGCGGCAAGGCAGCAGAATCTTGTCAATTTGTTAATGGCCATGGATGAGTTTCATTCCCCGTCACATATTAAGATTTTCTTACAGTTTCTAGCGTTGTTGATCGTCAAGGGCAGGAGGGATTTGATTGTGGATCCTAACGAAACAGATCCATTCCTGGCGGTGTTTAAGGATCGTAAGGTTTTACAAGTTGCTCCTGAAGATGACACTAAAAGCGGCGCATTATTGCCGGATAATATTATGACGATGTTAAGAGGGCATGACATAGATGCCCGGGCCTTGTCCTTGGCAGGAAATTTCCATCCTAGCTGGCAGAAGGAGTGGTTTATTCAAGCGAGTGTTGAAGATATGAAGGATAAGGTCGCTGAAGGTAGTCAGGATGATGTTATTGTTATCCGGCTTTTTGATGAAGCCTACTATAACGGTGATTACCTTAAAGCCGTAGGTGAGATAAAGCGGGTCTTAAACCCGAAAGGCGGGCGGTTATTTATTAGTGAATTGGATAATCCTCAATTAGTAGATGCCCTTGCGAAAGAAGGGTTTACCTTGGTCAATGAGTTTGGCAATATGGGTGTTTTTACTCGTTCTCCTGCGATGACAACGGAAGATGAAGGCAGTACCGGTAATTTGATTATCGACATGGGTATTATGGGGGGGTTAAATCCACAGGGTTTGTATGCGGGTAAAGCGTTTGATTTTAAACCACACACAATAGAGTTAGATCGTGGGGCAAGCTTAAGCTTGCCTTTTACGCTCGAGGGTAGAATGAAAGAGCTGATGTTAAGGTTTGGGTTCCGGTTAGAGTATGATGAGCAAATAGATAGGGTGCGGACCGCTGAAAGTAAATTCTTGTTTAGCGCGGGGTATTCGTTGGAAAAGCACGAGTTAGCACGCGTGGTCGATAAGGTTAGGGCGTTGGCTGAGAAAAAGACTGATGGCAGCCCGATAGTTATTCTAGAACTTGAATGTGGGCATGGAAGCCGGATAGAGCAAGTATATTACGCGTTACAAGAAGCCGGTATTTCGAATGTAGTGCTTAAAGGCTATTCAGACCAATATAGCCAACAATGGCATTTTAAGCCTAAGGGCATCGAGTTTATTGTGGATGCAAGATCAAGATTGGTAAATACCTTAGGGCCAAATAGCGTCGATCTCATCTTGACAGAGCTAGGTTTAAGCTCATGGTTTTATGATTTGAGTCAGAAGAAACAAGATAAAGATATTTCTATTGCGATACAGGCAGTGGCCGATGCGCTAAAAGAAGGTGGAGAATTAATTGTCCGCAATAAGACAACGCGTCGCTACCCATATGGGGCAGAGGGGGTTGTAGAGCAGTTCTTTGATATTGAGAGTATTCCTAATGAGTTCTCGGACACGCGAGAATTAGAGAATGGGGAAATTTGGACACCCAAACGCAAACAAATATCCATTGAACCAGCTGCAGAAAACACCTTGGATCATGTTTTAGCGCAGGAATTTAATAGCCGCTGGGAACAGCAGGCCATAGCGCTAATTGATGATAGGCAGTTTTCTTGGGGCGTGCTTAAAGATAGCGGGGCATTTCGTGTGGGGGATTTATTTTTTGTGCCCGTAGATCAAAAAGAAAAAATTGCTAAGTTAGAGCAAGTGTATCAACGAGCTATTGTTTATATTGATCCTATTGATGGCCCGCAGGTTAAGCAAACGGCCAATGAACATATTGTTAGTTTGATAGCGGCTATTGAGAATTATGATTGGGTGATTAGGCAAAAGCAGATGACAGTTGTAGATCTGACGGGTCAAGGCATTATAGCCCTAGCGGCCTTACGGCAAGGGGCAAGGCATGCCGTTGTTGAGAAAGACCCGCAACAAGCGGATGCCTTGCGTGCGTTATTTGCGGCTAATGAATTAAAGGAAGGTAAAGATTTCACCATTATTCCAGCCTTAATGAAGAATAGCGATGCCATCATTAAGCAGATTAAAGCCTTAGAGCCTGATAGCGATAAGCTTATGGTGGTTGATAATCTAAAGGGTAATAAGATTGCTTTTAAGTTAAAGCCATTGGTCGCCCTAGCAGGCGGGTATCAATTATCTCCCTTTGCTGAATCGTTACAACAGCATCGCGACTTTATTAATTTAGAAGAAAAATGGCGCGACAGAAAAGATGTCTCCTATGAAATTGACCGTTTGCGTCCGTTACAAGCATTGGTAGGCGGGAAGCCATATTGGGCTAGTGTGTTAGTGGCGTTGCGCGATTTACCTCAAGAAGAAGCTGTTGAGGATATCAGTAAATTAAGAATAGAAGGGCAAGAAACAGTTCAGGAGTTTAGCCCTGCCTATCCAAACAGGCCATTAGCGTACAAAATAGCTGATTGGGTCAAGGATCATGAAGCAGAGCTTGCGGTTATTGTGCGTAATAAATTAGGGTTGCCTCAAGGTTCTAATCTGCGTTTAAGGCATCGGCAATTGATTACGCATGGTCAATTTAAGACGGTGGCGGTAGTGCAGGTTAATGGTAAATTTGACATAGCCCTGCGTTTACATACGGATGGAGAATTTTTCTTAAATCGGGAAATTGGTTTATTAAGAGGCATTGCGGATTTATCTGCTGATGCGGTTGATATTTGGCAATTATGGCCTAGGCAAGAAGCATCTGAGGGGTTAGGGAAATTTTATGCGGTATCAGTTGGCGAATTTAGGAATGGAAAATTGTTAACGGCTTTACGTTCTCCATTAATGCCCAAGGAAGAGCAACAACGAATCATTAAAGCCTTTGGGGCAACAGTGGCGCGCATTTGGGCGGGTTCTTTAAAGCAGAAGGATGGCGTGCTAAAGGGCTTATTTGAGGCAGATCCGAATTATTTACGGAATTTTGTTTATGATACGAACGGCAAGGTGATCTTATTAGACGCAGGGTTTCTTGCGCATGAATCGCTGGATTATATTTTCAATGAAGGGGATTTAAGTGGACGTGTCGGGTATTATGCTGAATTTAGGAAAGGTTTCTGGGGGCAAATAGATGAGTTGCTTGATTACAAATTTGAAGATGTAGATAGCAAGGCTATTCACGGGTATTTGGTAACGAATGGACTGCTTGATGAGTTAAGAGAATTTATTAAGACCAAACAACAATACCGCAATAATCCAGCCATGCTTATAGGGCAATCCAGCGCGGCGATGAATGCAAATCCAGAATTACTATGGAAACAATATAAGTATCATTATAGCAAGTTAGATGCAGAATCAGAATCTGTGCGTAGAGAAGGGTTAAGGGTGCTAGAGGAATGGCATGGGCGGAATCCGCAGGCAAATAGGCAAATAATATTAATCAAATTAAAACAATTATACGGTAAGGAGGGTAATGAAAAGTTTAAGTCAATCTTATTGGCGGTCTTAGTAAGCCTAGGGTTGGGGGTAGATGAAGAGCTGTATGTAATATTGCAATATGTTGCAGAGAATGGAGGAGAAATATATCCGCTTCGTATCAGCGGAGCTATTTTAAATCTTCAGAAGCAAGATCGAATAATAGCGCTGGAGAAGTTATGGCCCGTTATCTTGGTTTATTTGGATAAACATAGAAGCGGGGTTGTTTCTTTAGTAGTGGCGTTAGAGGAATTATTGCAGGGTAAGGATAATTCTGTTATTCAATTTTTATCGCAGAGGATGAAAGAATCGATGTTTAGTAGAAAATTGCAAGAGGTTTATGATGGGCATGATGTTATGGCAAGAGTGATGATTGAGAGTTTTTGTAGAAAGATGGGTCTATTATTGAAGGTTAAGGCAGATATGGGAGATGTGGATGTGTTTGGGGTTGCTATGAGAAGATTATCTCAAAGAACTGCAAATGTTGGTCAAGGGGATATTCAAGCGATATTGCGTCAATCAGTAGGTGATCAAGAGTTGATTTCAGGGTTTTATGACATAGGGAAAGAAGTGGTATTTGTTCATGACACAAACGCATTAAGCAGTAAGGAAAATGGAGAGAGATTTATTCGATTTATTGAACAAGCCATAGAAAGGAATGGAATAAAGACGATTGCGTTGCCTTTATCAGATGCTTTTATAGGAAGCAATCTTTATGGTTTGCAAGATCTAGGCGAGGAAGCGTCTACGCATCATGAAGAAACCCTACAAAGATTAATAGGCATGATTGCAAGTAAGAAGCTTCGAATTATCTATTACGGAAGAGAGAAAATGGGGGAGAATAAGGGTGATTTAGAGGTAGAAGAGAGGGTGGACAAGATCATAGGGGGAAAGAAGGGTAAAGAAAGGATTTTGGTCATTGGAGCAATAACTGATACGGCCAAGAAGATAGCAGGTGAAGGAGAAGCAATACCAACTTTATTAAATGAAAAGCTTAAGGATAAGGTTGCGACAGTTCATATGATAGACCTAGATACGTTGGCATTCGAAGATATTAATTTAGCGGATGGTCTTAGAAATGCTGGTTTTAAGGGGACGCATGGTTTTCGATTACATGAACATAAACTTTGGCAAAGAAAATTGCAAGGGTGGGCGTTGGCTTATCAAGAGATGTTTGATGGGTTGATTGTTAGGGGGGATGATGGATCGGATGGGGAAGAGGAAGAGCCAGTTCCTGTTGGAGTTTATCCTCGTGAGTTGGTGAGCCGCGGTATGATTGCGTGGAATGCAGCAACAACTTTGTCATCGGGGCTATTTAGCGCGGCGATGGCTGTGCCCCGTAGAAAAGGCCCATCGATGCCGCCGGGCTATAAGGGTAGGATATCGGATCTGCCGCAAATAGAGTTAACCAAAGAAAATATTAAGGAAGAAATATATTATTTTGGACAAAGATTTTCAGACAATAGTGTTGTTTTGAATAGCTATGCTTCTATTTTAGGCGAAGACCTCTTAAGTATTAATGCGTGTGATATCTTGAAAGGATCGATAAATGAAATGGTTAAAGTCTTCAGGTTTGATCGCAGGGCAAAAATGTCAAGATTGCGTAACTCAGAAGATGAGCTTTGGAAGGCGTATCTAGCATTTAAAAGAAAAGCAATTCCGGAGCTTGCAAAATTAGATGCTGCATTTAAGAAGATGAAGGCTAATAAAGTATATACAAAGAGGGAACATTGGGGAGAATTTC
>CAYNTZ010000089.1:0-8414 GCA_964400365.1 uncultured Planctomycetales bacterium
AATGGGACATCAAAGGGCATTCACAATATTTGCCAACACCACCTTTACCTGACGCGATAGTTGAGAATTATATGATGAGACCTCTTGAACTATCCGCAAGTATACTTTCCGCAGACTTTGCCAAATTAGGCGAGGATATCCGTCGCTCTGAAGCGGCGGGGGTTAGCCGTTTTCATATTGACTGTATGGATGGCCACTTTGTGCCTAACCTGACCATTGGCCCCATTATTGTGCAGGCCATTCGTCCTTATACGCAACTACCTTTAGAAGCGCATTTGATGATTGAACATCCGGGCGATTATATTGAATCTTATGCCAAGGCTGGTGCTGATATTATTCAGCTCCAGGTGGAATGTTATGGTGCTCGTCGCCTGGCTTCGCAAGCGTGGAATGCCTGGCCTAAGGAAGTTGATGCGATTAATATGAATGCCTTGCGTGCTGACCTAAAGCGAATCCGCTCCTTTGGCAAAAAAGCTTTTATTGTTATTAATCCCGGCACGCCTTTATTTGAAGAAATTTTGCCAGATTGCGATGGGGTTTTAATCATGTCGGTTAACCCTGGATTTGCGGGCCAGAAATTTATGCCTGAGGCCCTGCCTAAAATAGCGCGTTTGAAAGAGATATTTAAAGGCGACATCGCGGTTGATGGCGGGGTAAACGCACAAACTGCTCCAGCTGCCGTTCAAGCTGGTGCCCATGTGTTGATTACAGCTAGCTACCTATATGGAGCACCGCGCCTAGAAGACCCAATTGCCTTCCTGAAAAATTTGGCCTAAACCCTAATTCTTTTGGCAAACCCCCGCCGTATATGTTATATTTATAACAGCTATGAAAATGATGACCCGCCTGAACATATCCCGCGGCCAAACCGCCTTGGAATACCTATTGCTATTAGCCGTGGTGGCTGCTGTTGTTTTTGCCGGATTTAAGACCTTTGTCCCGCAGACCAGGCAGGCAACGGAAGGATATTACAATCAAGTCAGCCGTGTCTTGCAAGGTGAAACCCCTCAACCAGTTAATGGTGGCTGGTGCCCAGCGCATTGCCCTGACCCTAAGGCCTGCGGTCCTGCGGCTATTTCCAAGGTTTGCGGATGCCCGGCACCGGCTTTTGGCGGAGCTTATTGCAGTGGTTCAGCTTTTGAAGTTTGCCCGCGTGATGAAAATGTTTGTGCCAGTTCATGTGATGCAGATATGAAGGCAAAATGTGAAGCTAATCCGCCGCATCCAGATTGTATTTGCAGGGCTAATCCCTATTCCTGCGGTGCGCCAAGCCAAGGCATTAATCTTTGTGATAAAAAATGCACCATTCCAGCTAATCCAAGCGATGCGGTTTCATGTGCTGTGGGAGGCTGTCCGCCGCCCCCATCAGATGGTCAAGTTTGTCCAGGGAGTAATCAGGATGTTCCTCAAGGGACGAGCTGGAAAACTGTAGCCACGCAAAATAACTGCGGAACAGCTAAATGCACCCTCTATTGCAATCAAGGCAAGGAACCCAACCCCGCCGGCACTGCCTGCGTTGATTATTTTTGTAAAGATCCTAACAATGTGACGCGAAATGCCAGCCGTTGCCCTGGGCGGGAAATAGGTTCTGCTAGTGGCGTAGCAACCTTGGTTTCCAGCTGCACAGGGGGAGAATCAACTGGGGATGAGTGTGAATATGCGTGTGATGCATTTAACCACAAGGAGGGCAATCAATGTCTTCCGAATCAATGTAGTCCTACAACTCATGTGGAAGCTTGCCCAGGCATTCCAGTAGGCACGCATAACACAACGTGGCAGGGGGTGACTGATTGTCAAGGTGCCCCATCCTGTGCATTTTTAGACTGCCCTCAAGGTCAAGAGCCATTTTATTTTGGGGGAATGACAGGAACTAATCATGAGTGTCGTACTACTGCCCGAAGGGGTGGTGGTACAACAATGTAATATTTAGTGAAGCCGTATCAGTTAACTTAATTATCCGGCCTTCCGTTGGTCTCGCACGAAATTACTTTTTCCTACAGCTTTGGCGTATTTTTTCAATTCAGCGCCGATCTCTCCGATTTGGGCGACGTGGTTTATCTTTTGGGTGGCATTGCTGACAATGCCGATCGATACAGACACTAGGCCTGCCTTGGTGGGATTGCCTTGGCGGTCAACACCCATAATAAAACCATTATTGCGGTCTTCTTCGTTATAAAATAGGGGCGATTCCTTATCAAAGGCATTAATGATAGCTTGGGCTATGGCATCAGCTTGTGCGTCGGTGCTGATAAAGACAAAATCATCCCCGCCGATATGGCCGACAAAGGTGTTGGCATCGCCATGCGCTTGGGATGATTCAACCATGGCACGCGCCAGCGCGCGGATAATATCATCGCCTTTTTCAAAACCATATTTATCGTTATAAATCTTAAACTTATCTAAATCCGCGTAACCCACCGCAAAAATCCCACCTTCTTCAATACGGGCTTGCAGTTCGTCAGTGATAGTGGTATTCCCCGGCAAGTGGGTTAAGGGATTGGCATCTAGTGAACGCACGGTGCGCGTTAAGATCATCTTAATGCGCGCCAGCAAGGTTTCAGGCTCGAAGGGTTTGACTAAATAATCATCCGCTCCGGCTTCAATGCCTAAGACCATGTCCTTTGTCTCTCCTTTACCAGTTAGCATAATCACCGGCAGGTGGCGCAGGAGAATGTCTTTGCGCAACTGGCGGACGAATTCAGGGCCTTGCATAATAGGCATATTGTAGTCGGTGATAATAATGTCGGGGTTTTTCAGGCGAACCATTTCTAAGCCTTCCTTGCCGTTCGTGGCAGAAAAGATGGTGTATTGTTCGCTTAAGGATAATTCCAGTACGTCCCGGATATCCGGGTCATCGTCGATAATAAGCACTTTTTCTTTACGCATAATGGTTATACCAGCTTCGCTTTCATTTGGTTAAATGCTTCCTTGGTTGAGGGGAGGGTAAAGTAAAAAGATGTCCCCACGTTGACTTCACTTTTGACCCATATTTTTCCGCCGTGCGCCTGCACGATATTTTTTGCTAAAACTAAACCTAAACCAGTACCTTTAACATGTTGGTTGATTTCGTTGTCAACCCGGAAGAACTCGCTAAAGAGCTTGGTTAGGTCATCCGGCGGGATGCCGATACCAGTGTCCGTCACGTTTAAGGTGACAAACCCATTCTCAATAATGGGCGAAGCCCCTATTGTAATAGTTCCGCCCTTGGGTGTAAATTTAATCGCATTGCTTAAGAGATTGATCAACACGCGCTCCGCCTGGGAGAGGTCAATGTAAAGGCTAGAGGCTTCGGACGGAAGCTGGACCTGGAGATTGATTTCCTTGGCGGTGATTTGCGGCGTAAGCAGGTCAGCCACGTTATCGATAATATGTTTTGGCGTGTAGGAGGCAAATTTCATTTCTTGGTGCCCGGATTCAATGCGTGCAATATCCAACAGGTTATTAATTAAGCTGACTAAATTGTCCGAGTGGTTGTTGATTTTAGCCAACCGTTCTTTAACAGCCTCGGGGATTGCGCCTATCTTTCCAGCAATTAAGATGGCTGCGTATCCTTTAATGGATGTCAGTGGGGTGCGCAGTTCATGGGATACGGCAGAGATAAATTCATTCTTGCGGCGATTGATTTCTTCGACCTTGGATAGGGCTGAGGCTAATTGTTTGGTGCGCTCCTTGACCTTGATTTCCAGTTCCTGGGAAGATCTAAACACCTTTTCGAAAAGCTGGGCGTTTTCAACCACTTGGCCGATATGCCCGGCTAAAAGGCTTATCAATTCCTCATCACCTTGGGTTACAGCCGGGGCGTTAAGCCGGTTACCGACGAAGATAAAGCCTAAGGGCCCGCTTTGGGTGGTGATGGGCACAAAGATAAAGTGTTCTGACTCAAATAGTTGGATGATTTCTTCCTTGGTTTTGCGGGGGCCGTTTAATGATGAGATCGGGTGCGTTTCATTCAGCAGGCCTTTAAAGAATTCCAGCCCCTGGAATTTAGTTAAAATTTTTCCTGCCTGCGCCTCGTTATAGGTAATGCTTAGGCGCGTTCTTAGTTTCTGTTCCTCGTCAAAGGTAGCGGCCAGCACGCGGGCAAAGCCAAGGTCTTCAAAGAGGGTGGGGGTTAGCTTAAGGAAAATCTCCTCTTCATTAAGGGCTTGGCTGATTTGTTGGGACACGCGTTGCAGGGCATTGAGCCCTTCGAGCCGTTGGTCTAATTGACCTTGCGCTTTGTTGAGTTCAAGGTCGGTCTTAACAATGAGCTTGGCTTGTTCATCAAGTTCATTAAAAGAACGCAGCAGTTTATTTAAGGCGTTTTGGGCTTCCTGCAGTTTTTCATCCTTATTAGCCAGGACAATAAAAAGGAAAAGTGTCGCGCTGAAAAAGACAATACAGGCGATGATCAGGAAAGGAAGAAGGCTTTGTGCGTTAATATCCCAAATTGTCATGGCCTAACCAATGCCTACCATTAAGATGTTTTCATTGTGCATATAGATGGAGCGCATTTCATTAAGCGATTTAAACGGGGCCAGCTGTACACTAGTGCCCATCCCGATGATGGGAACATCTGCGCCCAAGGTTTCCTTGATTGCTTGGATTTCGCCCCAGGCGTCTCTCCCGAGGATTTTACGCCGCACAGTGGATTCAAAAATTAAAACAGCTTTTGCTTGTTGCTGGCCTAAACTGTCAGTGATTTCACGGGCTGCTTCAATCCCTGCCCGCCGGCAAGAATCCTTGCTGTTGATCATTAAATGCACTTCAGCGCCTTGGGGGACGTCCCCTTGACATACAATACTCCCGTCAATAAGTATGTCAACTGGGTTTCGTAAAAGGTATTGGTGCTGTTCTTCAATGTAGATCCCTAGCGGATAAAGTGTTGCATGTGATTTCAGGAAGGAGCGTGTAATTTGTTGGGCTTCCGTTGGTAGGAAATGGGTGTAAATATGGACGGCAGGCTTGTTGTCGATGCTCTGGATGACACAGCCTTGGGATTGGGTAATGGTGCGCGGTTTGCCCAAGGGTTTAAAGCCATGCCTATTGCTGAAAGCAACATGGATATCGCCACCTAACAATAATCCGACGGCCGCGTTTGCGATGGATTGTTTTTGAAAAAATTGGTAATTATCAGTGGCTGCTGTATCGCTTGAGCCGACTAAGGCAACCATGGGGAAGCCGGTGCCCCATGCTTCGTGGGCCCCTTGGATAAAGGGGGCGCTATTTTGGAATATTTGGTCTGCAAAAACAATACCAGCTTGGCGTTGGCGGTCACGTAGGTCAATGCCGGCTTTTTTGGCTAATTCAAAACCAGCTTGGCGCAGGTCGCTGTTATTTAGGTTGGTGATGGCTGCGTTTGAACAGGAAATTTCTTGGGAGTTCATGGCCAGGATAGCGATGCCGCGGGGGAATATCCCTTCGCTTAAGATAATTGCATTGCTGCAGCTGCCGACCAAATGGTTTGGTTTAAGGATGGTATGGATGGTGGCAAGATTTTGAGGCGTGCCGTAATGGGGACTGGCAAAGACCAAGGCCAGGTCAACCCCGGGCGTTTTAAATTTATTTTTAGCCTGGCGGGCTGCTTCTTGGGCTGCTTCGTGAGGACTTGTGGCTTGGCTGAAACCTATCGCAATATGCGTCGACAATTGATAACTCCTTAAAGGGGAAATACGGTTGATTTGATTATAAAAGAGGGGCAAGGGGTGTCAATGATATTTACATTGACGATTGAGAGGGCTATTGTTATATTTAAGGCCACCTTCGGCCCCATCGTCTAGCCTGGTTAGGACGTCTGCTTCTCAGGCAGAAAACACCGGTTCAAATCCGGTTGGGGCTATTAAAACAATGTGAGGATGTATGCAATTTCTATTCTATTTAATCATAGCTGTTGTATTTTCCAGCTGCGCGATCAATGAGGTATATGACCCGCTGCAATCAGCCAGCCGCCAAACCTTACTATTAAATGAAGGTGCGTTATCAGCCATCAAAGAAGGCATGGGCATTGATGAGGTGCACCAAGTCATGGGGCAGGAGATTGTCATTGGTTATGTGAACAGCACGATTAAGGAAAATACCCCGCAGCTAGCGCCAGATAAGCCCGCTTCGGCCGATCCGGATGCGTATAAGCCATTGACTATTCCTAACCCATATAAGAGCGAAGAAATAAAGGCGCCCAAGGGGGATTACTTGGTTGAATATTACGTAGCCCGTGTGCACCAGCCCGACGGTATCATTAATGATAATGAATTAATGCCATTGGTGTTTAAGGATGGGAAATTGGTTGGCCGCGGTTGGCCCTTTCTTCAAGCATTGCTTCCTAAGAAATAATTCCCATGAAGCCATTTTATGTTTCCCTACAACCTTTTTTAAATCACGGCAGCTTAACGCGCCCTAGCCCATGGCCTACCATATTCAACAATAATAATCCCATCGAAGTAGAAATCGGTTTTGGCAATGGCGAGTACTTAGCTAAGATATCTCAAGATAATCCAGGGATTAATTTTATTGGTTTTGAAGAATATTGTGAACGCATTACGCGCACCTTGCGCAAATTAAGCCGGACGGGTTTAGCTAATGTGCGCGTGATGCGGTTGGATGCGCGTGCAGGCTTTGAACGCTATATCAGCCCTAGGGCAATAAGCAAGATCCATTGCCTTTATCCGCCCCCTTGGCCTAAGAAATCCGATGCCAAGCACCGTCTTTTTACGTCGGCATTCCTACGATTAGCCAACAGCCGCCTTATCGACCAGGGGATATTAAAAATCGTCACTGATTTTAGGCCTTATGTTGATTGGGTACTTGAACAAGTGCCGGGCAGCGGCTTTGAGATTAGCTTCAAGACAATTTCTGCTTCTTACGGTACTAAATTTGAGAAAAAATGGTATGATGGCGGCCAGCGTGAATTTTATGAGCTGTTGCTGACTAAAAAGGAACATCAGGATATTCCGGTTAAGGAGGATGCGGCGATGCAGACATATATCATCAAGGATTTCAATCCGGATAATTTTAATTTGATGGAATATTCCAAGGACAGCATTGCGGTTGCGTTTAGGGATTTTCTTTATGACCCAAAGCAAAAGACAGCCATGGTGCATGTGATTGCCTGCGACGGCTTAGTTGCCCAGAATATCCGGGTCGTCATTGCGGGGACGGATAAGGGGTGGCGGATTAATTTGGCGGAAGGGTCCCTGTTAATGCCGACGGAAGCAGTGGCCCAGGCAGTGGCTTGTGTGCATGAGGCCGCATTAAAGTCAGTTTAATATTATTTTCAAGGGAAGCATGATACAGTTTTTACGTAAAGCGCTGATCATTGGCCTGATTATCATTTTGATTTGTCCTGATGAGGCTTTTGCCGCCCGCAAGAAGAAGCGCAAGAAAGCCTTTCGCTTATCAGCTAATTCAGCTGTCCTGATTGATGCGGATAACCGGCAGCGCCATTTTGGTCGCGATGCAGACCAGATTGTTTTTCCCGCCAGTACGACTAAGGTATTAACCGCCATCCTTGTTTTAGAAAAGCTATCCCTTGACCAATATGTCACGGTAAGCCAACGCGCCACACTGGCGGCGCCGACAAAATTAGGTGTTCAAGCCGGCGAGCAGTATAAGGTGAGCGATTTGCTTTACGCCCTGTTGTTAAAATCAGCGAATGATGTGGCGATTGTTTTAGCTGAGGCGGTGGCTGGATCCGAGGCTGATTTTGTTGCGTTGATGAACCGACGGGCCCGTCAGCTGGGGGCCAAACACAGCTTATTTGCCAACCCGCATGGCCTGCCTTCCCCGGGAAGGAAGCAATACACCACGGCCAATGATATGGCGTTGATTTTCCGGGAGGCTATTAAGAATAATTTCTTCCGCAGTGCCATTTCGTATAAGTACCGTATTATTTATTCTAAGGATGGCCGCCGCAGTTTTCTTAAATCGCATAATAAATCATTATTCTTGAATTGGAAAAGGCAGGTGTTTGGCAAGACAGGTTATACAAATGACGCGCAATCGTGTTTTGTCGGTTATATCCCTAATGGGAAGAAAACCTTGATTGTGGCTGTTTTCGGTTGCCGCAAGCGCTGGGAAGATATTAAATATATTGTTGAGCGTTATGGGCGGGTTGATTTATAATTTGGCAAAACAATTGCTTAAGGCGTTATGTTGGTATAGCATTACAGCATATTTAATTAATAGGCATGCCAAGGTTTAAGATAGGAGTGTTTTATGAAGAATAATATTTTAATTGTCGCGTTGGTTGTTATTATTGGTGTTTTGTCGGGCGTGAGCTTGTTGTTTGGGATTGGTAATGCGGTGGGTGTCGCTGTTTCACCGCTGGCGGGGCAATTAGGGGCGATTGAGGCTACCCAGCGGAGCATGGAGCAAAAATTAGGGATGATCAATGGCGGGGATAACAAGGCTGTTTTGGCTAAACTAGAGGCCATTGAAAA
>CAYNTZ010000090.1:0-8352 GCA_964400365.1 uncultured Planctomycetales bacterium
GATTTTTGGCCCTCGGGGTTCATATTTACAGCCCTTGGATATCCGAGACCTGATGAGTGCTTTTAACAGTGTTATTGTTGATAAATCCTTGTATGGTGTTTTTAATTTAGCTGGGCCTTTGGCTATGCGTCTGGATGCGGTGGTTGAGCAAATAGTAAAGATTGCTGCCTCTTCAGCCCGGGTGCTTTATAATAATGACGAGCCCATGCCGGTATTGCGGATCTCATCACAGCGTTTTTCATTCCTTACCGGCTGGCAGCCTAAGATAAATCTTCATGAAACATTAATAGCGTGTTTGCCTTGATCATGCGTCCTGATAAAAAGATTAAAATCCTTATTTGTGGCATCTTGCCTCCGCCTAATTTTGGGCATAGCGTCGTTTATCAGATGCTGATGAAAACATCCTTTCCTAAAACCTTTGATGTGAAATTTCTCAATATGAATTTCTGGTCGTATCAGGCGCATGGCAAGGTTACGGGAGGCAAAATCTTTAAGTTTATCCGTTTTTGGTTTCAGTACCTGTATTTATTGATCAGTTTTAGGCCGCGTTACGTGTTATATAACAGCAGTTTTTACCGGATGCCTTTTTTAAAAGATTTTATTTTTTGTATGACCGGTGTTTTATTGGGCAGCCGTGTTGTTTTCCATGACCTGGGCCAATACGTTAGGGAATTGCATGATTCCTTAAATGGAATAGGCCGCTGGATGTTAAGGTTGATGCTGCGCACGAGTTGTGCCAGTATTGTGATGGGGGAAAATGTGCGGGGGGCCTATGAAGGCTTGATGGATCAAGGCAAAATCTTTGCCGTGCCTGGCACGGTGGATGATTCTGCGGCTTTAAGCTGTCCCGTCGTTAAAAAGTCCGGCATAACAGTGCTTTATTTTTCTCATTTGAGTCGTTTTAAAGGCATAGAGGTGGCCTTGGCTGCGGCTGAAAAGGTGCTGCAAAGCCAAGGGGAGATTCATTTTGTTTTTGGCGGCCCCATGGAAAATGAGGGTATTGCCGCGCGCCTACAGGCTCTGGAAAAGAAATACCCACAGCGTGTCAGTTACGTGGGGTATATCGAGGATGAATTAAAACGCACCGCCCTTTTTCGTCAGGCGGATATTTTTATTTTCCCCACCTTACGTGATGTCTTTGGTTTGGTGCTGTTGCATGCCATGGCCGAGGGTCTGCCGGTGATTGCTTCGAAGGAAGGGACAGTTCCGGAAATTATTCAAGAGGGTAGCAACGGTTTCTTAATCCCTAAAGGGGATGAGGCGGCATTAGCCCAAAAGATCATGGTTTTAGCGGCAGATAAAGCACTGCGTGACAAGATGAGCCAAGCGAATCGTCGCCGTTACCTGGACGTTTATGCGCCTGCTCGGTATGAGCGTTATATGGAAGATGTCTTTATCAGTTTGGAAAAACTATGTTGATCAGGTATGTCTTCTTATTGTCATGGGCTTATTGGTTATACTTGGGGCTTTTTGCGTCGATGGTCATTGTGCATGACGCGATAGCTTTTGAAGGTTTGGCTAAAGGTATTTACCAGCAGGGTTGGGTGCAATATTTTGTCAACGGCCCTAACCGTGAGCCTTTGTTCCCGGCCCTCATTGCCATGTCCATGGCCGTCGCTGATTGGCTGCAGCTTCCGTATCAGCAGGTGCAGATGATTGTTCAATTATTTATTTTAGGCCTATCTCAATGGCTGTTGTGGCGTTTGCTTAGCCGCCTGGGTGTGGGGGTGTGGGTTACGGCCGCGGTGTTATTGTATTTTGCCTTTTCCCCGGCGTTGGTTAATTCCGCCTTATCATTGTTTTCTGAAATTCTTACCTATCCGTTAGTTCTTAGTGTGATTTTGTTGACCTTAGCTATTTTTAGAGGAATACGCCGTTGGTATTTGCCCTCTTTAGGTTTAGCCTTGTTAGGGGTGGCTCTGGTTTTGGTTAAGGGTGTTTTTGAAGTGGTTTTTTTAGTTTATCTGATCGGTGCGTTATTGATGGTGATAGGGGTAGGTAGGGATAAACGATGGGTTGTATTGAAAAGCTTAGGGATAGCCTTGTTTATTTTTTTAACTGCTGTGCATGGCTATAAGATGATCAATGCGGCATATAATGGGAATTACACCATTACTGACCGTAGCGGTTTTATGGTCTACGGCTCTGCAGTACGACGCACAGCACCATTAGGAGAGCATCAGGTGAAGGCGGCACTTGCCTCAGTGGCAGGGGATGGGGTTTGCCTACGGTTTTTTAGTAAGGATGAGTGCTGGTACTGGAATTTCCAAACCACCGACGGTTTTGGCATGGCGCGGGCAGCAGAGCTTGGCTATTTGCCCGGCGGGGAGATTAATAAGACAATGATCAAAGAGGCCGGTGGTCTTTTCTTAAGTAATCCGTGTGCCTATGTGTTTTTCGGTGTACTTGAAATGTTAAAGATGTTTTTCTGGGAATCGACCAAGATCGGTTTTGTCAATTACCCGGCGGCCATTAAGACAATTTATGAACTACCCTTATTTAACGAAGCCCTACGTTTGATTATTTCTTCTTTAAGTTTAATGGCGGTGTTGTTAGTTACATTTTATCAAGGTTTTTGGCGCCATTGTTCCAAGGAGGGGGCGCTTGCATTAAGGTTAGTCTTATTGATGATATGGCCCTTTGTTTTAAGTTATTCCTTTGTCAGCGTGTTGACACGTTATTCCTTTGCCGTGGTGCCGTTTTACCTGATATGCATTGCACTTTGCCTACAGTATGTGATGAACAGAAAGTTGGATAAGGCATGTTAAAGAAATTATTCACTGATTATTGGGACTATTATTTTCTAGTTGTTACCGGAGTTTATATTGCATGGCGGTTGACTATTTATCTTCAACATTAAAGAGAGTTTCTTTAACGCATCTGCCGACCATGGCCTTGATTATAGGCTTGCCGGTCTTTTGGATTGAGCTTTTCTTCCTACGCCTGCCCGGCGGGCATAGTTCATGGCTAGCCTGGGGCAGCTTTATTATTTTAGCCGCAGGTATGTTGTTGAGTCAATGGCAGGATATCAATTCCTGGGTTGAGGAAGAGCTGCGCGCGTGGGTTGAGCAGCCCACAGGGATAAAGATTTATACTGTTGTTGCCTCTTTATTGATACTCGTGTATTTAGCGGTGGGCCTTTATGCAGCTCTCTTGCCGGTGCATTTGATGCAAGAGCATGATGCGTTAAATTATCATATCACTGTGCCCCGTCAGCATTTGTTGCAGCATTCCTTCGCGCATATTCCTTGGTCGGTGCCGGATCTTTTCATGCTGCCTTTAGATCATGCCTTAAGCCCTTTTTGGTTAAACACGTTATGGCCGAATAAATTAATCCAGTTTTTATTCTTTCTTGGGGTATTAGGCTGCAGTTATCAATTGACTCATCTATGGTCAGGTTCACGCCTGCGGGCGTGGGCGGCAGTTTTAGCGGTGATGGCTTGCCATGCCGTTGCCATTCAAGTGGGCACGGCGATGCTTGATATGGTGATGTTGTATTGTTTCCTGGCTTTTATGCACAGCCTTTGGCGGGGCCGGGTGTTGTTGGCAGGTATTGAATTAGGTTTTTTTATTTGGTCAAAAGCGTTTATTGCTCCGCAACTGGCAGTGATTGCCATCGGCTTTATTCTTATTTATTTAGCGGTGGGCAAGAAATATGTTCTGACACAGATGCCTGCTGTAAGCAGGAGGCAATGGCGTTCATTGATGATAAAGGTGATTGCAGCCTCTGGGATCATCGCCGGCCCATTTTTGATCAAATCATTTTATTATACAGGAACGCTGCTGTACCCTTTTGGGGCGGGGGTATTCGCACCCATGACTTCCTATGATTCTACCCATTGGCAGAGTATTGTGGATAAGGCCAATGCCTGTTTATCGATGAAGGATGCCTATGGCCATGGTCGTTCCGTTTTGGATTTTATCAAGCATTGGTGGCTCGTGGCTATTCCTGAAAAGGGTGTGAATAATGCCTTTGATTATCCGGTGGGGTTGGTTTATCTGTTGATCTTAGCGCCTTTTCTTTTTTACCTCTGTAAGTCCTTGTGTTCAAAGACCCTTCCTATATTATCATTGTCCGTGCTGATCTGGTGGATGACCTGGTGGTTTGGATCCCAGCAGTCGCGTTTCTTATTGGTGCCGGTTGTCTTGATGATTTGTTTAACGCTTGCGAAGCTACCTAAATTAAGCAAGGTTTTGCTGTTATTAATAGCCTTAAGTTTAAGCGTGGAAACAATGTCCTTGATCAATGCGCATCGTGCTGATTGGGGGACGAATTATATGGAAATTATCAGGCAGGAAGATAAGTCGTTGGTTGATGCTTGTTGGGGCAAAGAAGGCATTACTTGGAATAGGGCTGATATTGCCTTTGCATCATGCAGGGTGGATGTAACAGGAGAAGACAATCCGTTTGTGATATCCCATCATTCGAGGATAATTCGATGAATCATCTACAATTATTATTATTTGTTATTTACGTGATTGCTGTTTATACCACTGGTGCGGCTATTCAACATTTCTTATTTAAACGCCCGCAGATGCCGAGCCGGACTTTATTTATTGGTGAAGCGTTGTTATTAGGAAGTATTTGGCTTATTGGATTAATGTTAGTGTTATCTTTATTGCATTTATATCAGGCCACCTTTTTATGGGCGTTGGTGGCAGGGCAGTTTGTTTTCCTTTTATCAGCTCCTGTTCGTCAACATTGGGGTGCGCCATGGAAGGGTGGGCGTTGGGATATATGGTTAATTTTATTTTGCGCCTTACTAGGGTTTTTCTTTTTCAGGAATTGTTATTTTCTCATTGATGTTGATTCACATTCCACCTATTTATTTGCCCAGAAATTGTGGTTAGCGCATAAGACAAGTATCTTTGCTTCGCCTGCCTTGGATATGAAGGTTTTTGTGCCGCATTTTAATGCGGTGCCTTATGCGTTGGGCTTATCGTTATTTCCTAATGAAACTTTCTTTCCGCAATTGATCACGGCATTTTGGACGGTCATTGCAGTTTTATTGGTTTTTGGATATCTTAGTTGGCGTTTTAACCGGGTCTATGGATTGGCTGGGGTGATGTGTGTATTATTCAATGATCATGTTTTTTCATCGGGGGCCAACCACTATGTGATTATTAACAGCGCTTTGATCGCCTTATTGGTGGGAGTTTCTTATAATTTTTTGGAAGCCCGGCGCAGCGGGCAGGGATGGCGGTTGGTATTGGCCTTGATTTTTTTAAGTCAGTTCTTGGCTAATAAATACCAGGTTATTTATATTATGTTTTTTGTTTTAAGCGTAGGCCTTTTAGTTCAACAGAATTTAAGAACTTCTTGGCGGGAGTTAATGGCCAATCGCCGCTGGTTAATCGCCTTTGGGGTGGCCTGGGGAATGATGGGCTTATGGCTTCTAAAGAATTACCTAGCCACCGGATGTCCGACTTTTCCTATTCTTGCAGGGGAAATGGGGGTATTGAATTGGTCGGTGGAGATGGGACGTACTTTTAATAAAGTTTTTGGCGGTCCGTTATCTTTTACGTCAGCGGTTAAATATTTTAACTATATGTTTATTTGGCCAGGGATTCATGTCAGTAAGCTGGTGGTGATTATCTTGACCTTTGTCCCGTTGATATTTCTTTATAGCCTAATTCGCCGAAATATAGATAAAGAACGACTGATTGAGACCCTATATTGGTTAAGCCTAACGTTCTTGATTGTTTTTGGGTTATGTTTGGTTTCCTTTCTTGATCCACGTCATTATCGTTACGGCATAGGGGTCATGGCTATTGCCGCTGTGGTGGCGCTTGATTTTATTTTGGCTGAACTGATGCGTTTTCCACGATGGGTGATTGGGTTAATGCTTTTAGTATTTGCTTTGCCTGGTGGTCAGGTGATGATGGCGCATGGAGGAGATTGGGGCAGGCCTAGTATAGCAGATAACTTAGCCGTGTTAAAGGATCAGTGCCATTTAAAAGACGTAATTTATAATTATTATCCTGATAATTTAATTGTGTCAACCCAACTTTATTTGCATCAAGATAAATTGGTTAATGCAGCGTGGGATACTGGTGCTGGTGGTGGGAATGGTTTGTCTGCATTTTTATTGCCACCATTGAAGCAGGTTGGATTATGGTATACCAGCGCAGTAAGCTGGGATGCGTATGCAGACCCCCAAGGTATCGTGGATGATTTATCAGCGCAGCACATCTCTTGGGTGATGAGCATTAAAGATGGTCGATTGATTGCTGAAACATCCCAGCAATATGCAATTAAGGCGTCACAACTTGATCGGCAACCTAAAACCTTGTTTTATAACTATGGTTTTCCTTCAGATTTGGTGCAGGTGAGTTATTAGAGATAATATGTTTAGTTTTTATGTTATGATATTCGTGTTTTTTTTCATCTAACTCAAAGAAAGGGAAATAGTGAAAGGAATTATTCTTGCAGGTGGAAAGGCTACTCGTCTTTATCCCGCA
Organism: uncultured Planctomycetales bacterium; assembly: GCA_964400365.1. Taxonomy (GTDB): domain Bacteria; phylum Omnitrophota; class Gorgyraeia; order Zapsychrales; family Fredricksoniimonadaceae; genus CAYNTZ01. The sequence continues at coordinate 6,463 of CAYNTZ010000090.1, forward strand.
ACGCGCAGTGTGTGCAAACAGCTTTTGCCTGTTTATAATAAGCCTATGATTTATTATCCTTTATCTGTCTTAATGCTGGCAGGTATCAGGGACATTTTGTTGATAAGTACAGCCGAAGATCAGAGAAAGTTTAAAGACTTATTCGGGTCTGGAAAACAATTGGGAATCCGAATGTCTTATGCGGTGCAGCGTTACCCTAAGGGCATTGCTGACGCTTTTATTATTGGGGAGAAATTTATTGGCCACGACCCGGTGAGTTTGATTTTAGGGGATAATATATTCTTTGGACACCAGCTTTCTTCGTATTTGCAGGATGCATCTTCCTTAAAGGAAGGGGCTAGGATATTTGCTTATAGCGTTAAAGATCCTCAGCGTTATGGGGTGGTGACCTTTAATAAGAATCAACAGGTAATGTCTATTATCGAAAAACCGCTAAAGCCTAAATCGTGCTGGGCAGTGACGGGATTATATTTTTATGATCATCAGGTGGTTGAGATTGCTAAATCCCTGAAGCCTTCAGCGCGCGGAGAGATTGAAGTTAGTGACATCAATCAAGAATATTTTAAACGCGGGAAACTCACGGTGCAGTCTTTAGGTCGGGGATTTGCTTGGTTGGATACAGGAACACATGATTCTTTAATTGATGCGGCTATTTTTATCAAGATCATCGAAGAGCGGCAAGGTATGAAGGTGGGATGTATCGAGGAGATAGCCTATAATAAGGGTTTTATCACCAGGCAGCAATTATTAAAATTATCAAAAGATGCTAGGACGGGTTACGGGTTGTATTTGGCAGATATTGCCAACGCTCGGGTATGATGATTGAAGGGGCGGATGATCAATAAAATAAATATTTTGGGCGTTGGGATCAACGATTTAAACCTTGATACGGCGGTCAATGAAGTTCTTAGTATGGTTAGTCGGGGCCAGCCGGGGTATATTTGTGTGGTACCGGTCGCTACTCTGGTTGATTGCGAGCAAGATCCTAGGTATCGTGAGGTAGTCAACCGCGCAGCAATGGCCACTCCTGACGGAATGCCGGTTGTGTGGTTATGTCGCTGGCACAAGGCCCGGCAGGTTTCTCGGGTTTATGGACCTCAGCTGATGCAATCTGTTTGTGATAAGGGGCAGGTGCATGGTTTAAGGCATTTTTTTTATGGAAGTAATACGGCAACGTTAGGTAAGTTGATGCAGCGTTTAACGGATAAATTCCCTCGGATAAAGATTGCTGGTAGTTACGCCCCGCCGTATACCCCTGGGCCCCAAGTAGAATCAACAGATGTGCTAGCGAAGATTAATGAAGCTCGACCGGATATTGTTTGGGTGGCCTTGGGTTCCCCTAAACAGGATTTTTGGATGAGCATGAACCGCTCCTTGTTGGATGCACCGCTCATGGTGGGGGTGGGGGCGGCCTTTGATTTTGTAGCTGGCGTTAAACCACAAGCCCCTCCATGGATGCAGCGTTGCGGTTTGGAATGGTTTTTTCGACTTTGTTGTGAGCCCCGCCGTTTATGGAAACGTTACCTAATCGGTAACAGCCTTTTTATTTTTTACTTGCTGCGTAGTTTTTTTAAGAAGTAATCTTTTTTCCAAACCCAGCCTAATAATAACAGCCCTAAAACATTGATGAGGATGCCTAGCTTCAAGCCTGGGGGACGGTAGATCATTTCAACATGATGTTCTCCCGCAGGGATTTCAATGCCGATAAAGAGGTATTGGGCGGGGAATATGTGTTGTTTCTTTCCATCGATGTTGACTTGCCAGCCCTTAATGAACATCTCCTTATATAGTAGAAGCACCGGCGTTTGGGTGGTGACATAAAAGGAAATATGATCGGTGCGGTGGATGGTAAACCTGCTATAGGCTGGTTGTGATTGATCAAGGCTTGGC
>CAYNTZ010000091.1:0-8325 GCA_964400365.1 uncultured Planctomycetales bacterium
GAATTAGCCTTATCTTCCCTGATGTTCGAGCGCAATATCTTGCCGCCCACCATCAATCAAGAAGAGCGCGACCCCCAATGTGATTTAAACTACATCCCCAACAAGGCGATGGAGAAAAAGGTTAACTGTATCTTAAAAACATCCAGCGGATTCTCAGGCATTCATTCTGCCATGGTTCTGCAACGGTATAAGGATTAGTATGCAGCCAATAGCAATTACAGGTCTAGGTGTTATCTCTCCGTCAGGGATGGAGAAGCAGGTCTTTTGGTCAAATGTGGTGCATGGCCGCAGCGCGGTTGAGCATATCACCCGTTTTGATTCATCGCTATATGCGTCGCGCATTGCCGGTCATGTGAAGGAATTGGAAGCCTATTCCAACGTGTCTTCCCGTTTATTAAAGAAGATTGATCTGTTTTCGCATATGGCCTTGGTGGCGTCCCAAATGTGTTTGGAAGATGCCAATATTAATATCAATGAAGAAAATTTAAAGCGCGTCGGTATCTTTATGGGCAATGCGCTCGGCGGCTGGCTTTACGCGGAAACCGAATTACGTGATATGTATTTGGAAGGCCGCGAAGGGGTAAGTCCATTCATGGCCTCCGCATGGTTTCCCGCGGCACCGCAAGGTCAGATTTCCATTCATTACGGTATTAAGGGCTATAGTAAGACCTTTGTCTCTGACCGTGCATCGTCGTTGATGGCCATCGGCTATGCCGCACGCACCATTATCCGTGATAAATGTGATTTTATCTTAGCCGGTGGGATGGAAGCGCCGGTAACACCCTATGCATTGTTATGCTGTAACACCGCTGGTGTTTTAACACACCAAAATGATATCCCGCATACGGCGTATCGTCCCTTTGATAAAAATCGTGACGGCCTAGCCATTGCCGAAGGAGCTGGCGTCTTAACCTTAGAACCGCAATCAAGAGTTAAGGCGCGCAAGGCCCATGTCTATGCCAATATTATTGGCTATGGCACCACTACCGATGCGGTTAATCGCATCGATCCAGCTGGCGATGGTAAACAATTGGCCCGTGCTATTAAGATTGCCTTAGATGATGCAGGTTTAAATCCCAAAGACATTGATTATATTTGTGCCGATGGTGCCGCGACAATTGATGGTGATATCACCGAAACCAAGGCGATCAAACAAGCCTTTGGTGATTATGCCAAACAAATCCCGGTGTCTGCACCCAAATCTGTTTTCGGCAATATGTTAGGGGCAACCGGTGCTTTAGATGTCATCACAACGGTCTTGGCAATGGAACACGGCATGGTTCCGCCGACCATCAATTATCAAACGCCAGACCCCGAATGTGATTTAAACTATGTGCCCAATAAGGCCATCGCCAAAAATATTAAGAATGCCTTAATCATTAACCGCGGACGCGGGGGCATTAACTGTGTCTTAGTCTTACAAAAACCTTAAAAGTTGGAGGCAGGTATGCAACAAACTCAAACAGAATTAGAATCAAAGGTCAAAGCCATTTTCAAGAAGGTACTCGACATCAAGGAAAACGAAATCGTGCCCGGTGCCAAGCTAGATGAAGCGCTAGGTATCGACTCCACCGAAATGGTCGAGATCTCCGTGTCGATCAAAAAAGAATTAGGTGTTATCCTTAAAGACAACGAATTAAAGAAAACGCACTCATTCAACGACATCATCGCGATTTTAAAAACAAAAGCAAACTAACTGATGCTAACCAGGGGACATGACTTTAATTGTGTCCCCATGCAGATTACCAAGCAAGTAAAGCGTTGAAGGTGATAAGCGATCCAGAGGAACTAACAGTTGCGAGACTAGAATATTATGAAAATTATTGATCTTTCTTTACCTATAGATGACACGCTTGTTGAAACCCACGACGCCAAGATTGAACGCATTACGCATAAGGCTGGGGTGGAGCATTTTAATTGGGTGGTGATGAACAAGCAGCCAGGCGGTCAGGAACGCTTTGACAAGGGCGAGCGGGTGGCCACAGCTGAAGAAATTCCCGATGGCGAAATGCTTTCTTTAGAGGTGGTTAATTCTTCCGTGCATATGGGCAGCCACGTCGATGCGCCTTTTCATTATGGTTCCATGTGCGAAGGTAAACCTGCCAAGCAAATCATGGATGTGCCCTTAGAGTGGTGCTACGGCCCTGGCGTTGTCCTAGATTTTACCCATTTGAAATTCCCTGAAGCGATTAATAAAGATCACGTGATTGCCGCATTGAAGAAGATTAATTATAGCTTGAAGCCCATGGATATAGTGTTGATCTATACCGGCGGCGATAAATTACTAGGAACCGATGATTACGTGAATAAATATGTAGGAATGCTCCCAGATGCCGTCGAATACTTGTTAGACCAAGGCATCAAGATGATGGGCATCGACACCATAGGCCTAGACCGCCCCTGTTTCCTAATGTTCAAAGAATTCTTGAGCACAAAAGACAAAAGCAAAATCTGGCCCTGTCACTTTTTAGGTAGACGCCGTGAATACTGCCACATGGAGCGTTTAGGGAACTTGGGCGCCATCCCCAAACCTTATGGTTTTACCGTAAGTTGTTTACCGGTAAAGGTTCGTAACGCTGGGGCAGGGTGGTGTCGAGCGGTGGCGATTGCTTAAGAGTATTGTCAAGGATGAAGGATTTTATAAATGTTAAAATTATTTATTGAGTACAGTAAAGTAAGAATTGTATCAATGTCTTCATTATTCGGAATATATTTGATTACCTTTTTTTATTTAACAGCTCCTTCTTATGGGCAAGAAGTGAAAGATGTGGTTCAAAATGATAAAGTGATGATGGTAGCAAAAGATATTGAAGTTCCATTTCAATTGAGTCTGTTTCCATTTGTTCAGCTTTTTAATAAGGAAACATCTGTTAATGGTTTGAGTTTAGGAATCGCTGGTGAGAATAGTGGGATGAATGGCCTTAGTCTTATGGTGTATGGGTATAGTGTTGAGCATCTTTCAGGAGTTCAAATTTCAGGGATAAATTGCGTTGCAGATATGGGTAGTGGTCTTCAAATTGGAGTGATAAATTTATCAAGTAAATATCGTGGGCTTCAGGTAGGATTATTTAATTTTTTTGCAAGAGATGTGAAAGGGGTTCAAATTGGTTTTGTAAATCTTAATTACTCTGGATCTGAATTATTTGGACTACAAGTAGGTGCTTATAATTCGGTTTCTACAATGCATGGAATTCAGATTGGTTTCACAAATCATTTTGATACGTTAGATGGTGCTGTAATTGGTATAATTAATACGAAAGGTGAAAATAATAATCTATTGCCTTTTGTGTATTGGAGCTTTTAGAAAATTGGGGACTGCCAAACGAGTAATGGCAGAAGGGAAGTGCGCCGTGGAGAATCGGGAATCGGTGCCAGCCAAGAAGTAAAAAGAGAAGGGTCGCAATTGCTCGTGGCTCTATTGGAACAACACGCCATCCCAAAGCCATTTGGCTTTGCTGTAAGTTGTTTGCCGGTAAGGGTTCGTAATGCCGGCGCTGGTTGGTCACGGGTTGTAGCTATTTTGTAGGGAGTTTTATAATGAATGAAACAGATTATTTATTATGGTGGTCAATAATAGGTATATGGGCAATTCTACCTGCCGTGTTATCTTTATTTTTTGTCTTTCCGTTTTTTAAGCATTTGGGAAGATATAGAGTTTTAATGACTTACTTGCTTTTTGTTTTCTTTTCTTCATTAGCTTTTTATTTATGGATGCATTTTAGAGTAGATTGTCCAATGCTTCTTAAGGCATCTGCATGTGAGCCGGGGTCATGTGGTCCATATAGTCTCTGTAAAATGTATGCGTTACGCTGGAGTATATGGCTATTTTTCTTTTATATTAGTACATGCGTATTTTTTATTGCTTTATATATGATATGCAATTTTATTAAGCTATTGTTTAATAAAAAGAAGTAGGAAAATAAAAAGAGCCTCGATTGTTCGCGGCTCCAATAGCTTAAACTCTTTCATGACAATTAAAAGTATATTAGAAAGATTCATATTTTAAAGGAGATATTTATGGGTCATACAGTAAATTCAATCGTTATTAACGCGCCGTACGAATTGGTTTTCGACATTTCCAATAAGATCGAACGCTGGACCGAGCTCTTTGGTAAGGAATATGCCTCCGCGGATGTTTTAGAGCGCAAAGGCAACGAAATCACCTTCCGCTTAACTGATGAAGACGGCAAATCTTGGGTGTCCAAACGTTGGTTGTACAAAGATTTGAAATTCGCCTATGCCCAACGTTGGGACCCGTTATTTCCTTTTAAGTATATGAAGATTGTCTGGCTTTATAATGAGACGCCAGAAGGTATTAAGATGACCTGGATCCAAGATTTCGAATTAGACCCTAAATTCACCAAATTCACCGCTGAGCAAATCGAAGGCTTTGTGAACGAACATTCTCAGCATAATATGAAAATCTTTAAGAAGGTGATTGAGCAAGAGGCCCTGCAGACCAAGTAGATGATTAGTTCAAGGCGTTGGATTTTATTTTATTTTTGTGCGGCTTCTGTTTTGATTTCATTTAATATTTCCGCCTTAACCGCAGTAATCCCTGCGATGGCCCGTTCTTTGAATGTATCAGCTAACGATGCGGCAAGCATTATTCCATACTATATGATTCCGTATGGGCTCTGTGCCTTGTTTTTTGCGCCTTTATCAACGCGCTTTTCCATTAAGCATCTGATGATGGCATCATGCTTTTTTTTTGCCATAGGCAATGCCTTATCCTTATATGCGGCATCTTTTAGTGTGGTATTAATCGGCCGGGTGATTGCAGGGTTAGCGGCTGCTGCTGTAACGCCTTTGGCGTTGATGACCTTAGGTAAGATCTTTGAAAAAGAAATTCGTGGCCGGGTGATAGGCTTATTTTTTAGCTCTTCGTTTCTTGGTTCTATGTTTGGGCTTATTTTAAGTGGGGTGGCACCGTGGCATTGGCTTTATACCGTGCCAGCCCTGGCAGGCTTGCTTTTAGCCATTGCCTTTGCCTATTGCCCTAATCAGGGTATGGAGGCAAATAGCGGGATTAAAATAAATTATGCCGATGCTTTTCAAATGGGTGGGCTTCGTCGCATTTTGATCTTTATATTTTTTATCAGCCTGCTTTTTCATGGGGTGTGCAAGTGGTATGGTGTTTATCTAGATAAGGTCTACGGTTATAATCAGCTGACGATAAGTATCCTGATTATTTTTGCCACCATTGCTGCAGGTGCGGGGCAGATCATTGGTGGTTTTATTACCGATAAGTTTGGCCGTTCGCATTCATGTTACATTGGTATTAGTATCTTGGCTCTTTCGGTTATGGCCTTAAGTGGTCATTATGGTATGGTGGCGATTGGGATAGTGATGTCCTTAGTTTCAGTAGGATGGACCATTGCTCATAATGGTGTTTCAACAGTGTTAACAGATTTTCCTGATACCTATCGCTCTGAATTAGCGGCATTAAATTCAGCAGTGCGTTTTTTCTCTGGCGGTATTGGTTTTTATTTAAGCGGTCCTTTTATGCAGGTGAATTTTGGTCTTACATTTTTTGTTATTGGTTGTTTGATGTTGTCGCAAATCCTATTTATTCATAAGATTGTACCTAAGGAAAGGAAGTCTAATGTCACACGTTTCAGTTGATTTAAAAGGCAAGACAGCGGTTATTACAGGAGCCAGTCGTGGCATTGGCAAGGCCATTGCCACGCGTTTAGCTTCACATGGTGCTAATTTGGTTTTAGCGGCGCGCACTCAAGGCCCATTGGATGCAACGGTTAATGAATTAAAGTCTAAATTTGGTATTGATGCGATCGGTGTGCCTTGTGATGTCGCTAAGCTTGATAATTTACAAAATCTCGTGGCAAAGGCCAAGGCTCAATTTAAGCAAGTTGATATCTTGGTTAATGTGGCAGGTGTTTCTTCACAGCATCCTTTCCATGAGCAACCTATTGAAGATTTTGAAATGTTAGCCCAAGTGAATTATTTGGGCTATGTGCGTTTAATCCGCCTGGTTATCCCTGAAATGGTGGCGCGTAAGGATGGACATATCATCAACGTTGTCTCGGGATCGACGCTTGTAGACCCTATTCCGCGCGGTTTTTTAACCTATTCCTCTTTAAAGATGGGCTTACGTGCCTTCTTAAAGGGTTTATTCTGGGAAATGCGCGAGCATAATATTAAGGTAACCTCCTTATTGCCTGGGGTAGTGGCGTCTGATTTAACCGATCATTTAAAACATGTGGCCGTAGAGCAGCGCGACCGTTTGATGGATCCAAATGCGGTGGCTGATATGGTGAGCTTTGCCTTATCTGTGCCAGCCAATGCCTGTCCGCTCGAGTTAGCGGTGATTAATCAGCTAACTACTTGGACAAAGCCAATTATTGATTATAAACAGACTCAGGCCAAATAGATGATTATAGACGCTCACAGTCACTATATGCCACCTGAAGTGGCGCAAAATACCGCATTCTTCAAGCAATTTTGGTCAGATGTGGATGGCCAATTACGCATGATGGATGAAAATAGGGTGGATATGGCCCTTTTGCTATATCCAACCTCAGATGCTCATCTAAACATGGGGGGCTGGGGTCCGCTTTGCTTTGCTTATAATATGGGTATTGCCGATCTTGTTAAAAAACATCCCAGCCGTTATATAGGTGCGGGTATCATTCCCGTCGACGATCCAGCACAAATATCAGCTGAATTAAAGCGCATTGAAGATTTAGGACTTAAAGCGATCTCCTTGGCGTCCAGTTATGAGGGAAAATACCTGGATGATCCTATTTTTGAGCCTGTTTTCGAGTTTGCGGCTAAAAAGGGCATGCCGGTGCATGTACATTCCCAGATTATGAATCCAATAGGGCAAGAGCGGGTGCATGATCCACTTTTAAGTCCTGTGCTTGAGTATGTTTTTGACGTGACAATGTGCATTGGTAAAATGATGATGAGTGGTACATTTCAAAAACACAATAAAGTTAATTTTATTTTTGCACACTTTGGTGGTGTGTTGCCTTTAGTGAAAGAACGCTTCGATTCTACCTACGCGATGCTGCGTCAAAGGGGCTTTGTGAAGGACCTTGGACAAGCGCCATCTGCGTATTTTAAAAATTTATATTTCGATATGAGCGGAACGGGTTCGCCTGCGGCCTTGCAAGGTGCGCTTGAGCTCGTCGATGAAACGCATATTTTGTGGGGATCTGACTATCCCGCAAATAAAAATATAAAAGCTTGCCAAAACATAATTGCTTGTGGTATATTATCGGCTCTTCAAAGAGGTTTGATTTTGGGTGGCAACGCCAACCAGTTGTTCTTTCAGAAATAAATAAGACCCAAGGATTTAAGTTCCAAGAAGATTTTAAAATAGTTTAAAAATTTTCTTGACAATTAAAAATTACCTGTTATTCTTATAACCACTCTTCGGAGTTGCAGCATTCGACTCCGAAGAATTTTTTTCACGATTTTTGTTCTTTGACAATTGATGTCCAAATGAATTAAGAAGTAAGCCAAAAGTTTACAAAAAAGCCAAGTTTTATTCGGAGAGTTTGATCCTGGCTCAGAGTGAACGCTGGCGGCGTGGATTAGGCATGCAAGTCGAGCGATCTCGCAAGAGATAGCGGCAAAAGGGTTAGGAACACGTAAATAATTTTCCCCATATCTGGACATAGCTCTATGAAAATAGAGGTAATATCCAATGACACCATGAAGTGGCATCATTTTATGTTTAAAGTAGGGGACCGCAAGGCCTTACGATATGGGATGAGTTTGCGTAGCATCAGCTAGTTGGTAGGGTAATGGCCTACCAAGGCTAAGACGCTTAGCTGGTCTGAGAGGACGATCAGCAACACTGGGACTGAGACACTGCCCAGACTCCTACGGGAGGCTGCAGTCGAGAATATTTAGCAATGGACGAAAGTCTGACTATGCGACGCCGCGTGAGGGATGAAGGATTTCGGTTCGTAAACCTCTTTTGACAGGGAAGAAAAAGTTGCAACTAACATTTGCAAAACTGACGGTACCTGCAGAATAAGCCACGGCTAACTCCGTGCCAGCAGCCGCGGTAATACGGAGGTGGCAAGCGTTACTCGGAATTATTGGGTGTAAAGGGCAAGTAGGCGGACTAATAAGTGGGGGGTGAAATACTTCGGCTCAATCGGAGAACAGCCTTCCAAACTGTTAGTCTTGAGTATGTCAGAGGGAAATGGAATTCTCGGTGTAAGGGTGAAATCTGTAGATATCGAGAAGAACACCAGCGGCGAAGGCGATTTCCTGGGACATTACTGACGCTAAATTGCGAAAGCTAGGGGAGCAAACAGAATTAGATACTCTGGTAGTCCTAGCCGTAAA
>CAYNTZ010000092.1:0-8273 GCA_964400365.1 uncultured Planctomycetales bacterium
CGGCAGAGATGCGTAAGGGGGCTAATGAGATTAACTTTGGTGACATATCCAATAAGGCAGAGGGTGATGCTGATTTAACGGCTGCGCAGAAAGAATTTATTGCGCAATATCGTGGGCAGTTAAATGCTAATGCGAAAATAGGTGATGGAGAAAGCTTTTTAGATTTATTAAAACGGGTTAAGGATTGGCTGGAGAAGCTCAATGTTCTTTATAAAGGACAGACCGTTGTCATATTTGGTCACGGTACGCATTTAAGCGCGGTGAAGGTCTTGTTAGGGGATAAAAGCTCGGAGGATGCAAGCGGGTATATCAACTGGCGTGCCCATATGCTTAGAAATACAGTGCCTGTTGTCTTGCATGAAAATCATACGGTGGATCCTGAAAGTTTAATTGTGGGCGGCCTTTTGGATAATCCGCCATGGATGAAGGATCAGAGGTATCGTGATTTTACCGGTAAGGGCATGGGTGGGTTGCCTGTATCAGGAGTTGATTTTAGAAATAGTGTCATGAGGGTTTTAAAGGAGAGGGGGATGCGGATTCATCCCAATGGGGTGGGTTTGGTTATGGGTTTTGGTGATGCTTGGCAGGAAGTAAGTGAATTGTCGCAGATGTTGGGGCTTGGTTTAATGCATGGGGTGGAGTGGGATGCTGCTCGTTTAAGGAAGGCAGATGTAGGATTAAGGGATTGGCTGAAGGTATCGACCGAGAATAAGGCCTTGTTTCAGTTGCATCATGCTGACATGCGGGATTTATCAGGTGTGATTGATGAAGCTAGTATTAATTTCGTTTATGGTTATGGTATTACGTTGTCAAAAGATGATGAGTTGTCGGCTTCTTTTGCTAAAGAAATTGTTCGGATTCTCACTCCAGGCGGAGTTTGTTTATTACAACGGCGCGATCGTGAGGAAGGTGTTTTCTTAAGGGAGTTAAAGAGGTATGGGGAGTTGATTCTTGGCGACAATTATCTTGTTTTTAAAAAAGACATGGCCATGGTTAAGGTTTTGCCAACCGGCGGGATTGATTTAAATAGGGTTGATCAGCAATTGAGCGTTCAGGGTAGGAGTGAAGGTTTTATATTGGGGAATCCGCAGGATGACCTGATTAAGATCGAAGGTCTTGCGCCCCGCATTAGAGGTGTTGAATCATTAAAGAGTTTGCGCGAATTTCTTGGGGTTGTTAATTAATGCAGTGCCTTATTTTTGTGAAAATAGGGCGCTGTCCCTAATTTATTCGGAAGAATTTTAGGTCTTATCTAAGATTGTCTTTGCCTTGCGTGCCGCATTGCGTACGATTTCGGGAAGGGCGGGGTGAATGTAGATCATGTTAAGCAGGTCATCCAAGGTGCCGGCTTTGTTCATAAAGGCGATAATCATGTGCAGCATATTAGAAGCTTCTTCACCGACGATATGGGCTCCTAGGATCTTACGGGTCTTGCGTTCAATAAGGATTTTGCAAAAGCCATGGTCGGATAATAAGGCCATGCCCATGGCCGATGATTTATAAGGATTTAAGCCCACGACGTAATCAATGCCCTGTGCTTTTAATTGTTCTTCTGTTGGGCCTACACCGGCGACCTGCGGGTAGGTAAAGACCGCATGAGGTACGGGCGGGTATTGAATCGGCTTTTTAGTTTTGCCGCCAAAGATATAATCAAAGAGATACTCACCTTCAAAATTAACGCTATGCCTAAAGAAATAATTTCCTACGCAATCGCCTAGGGCATAGACGCCTGGGACAGTTGTTTCTAAATATTCATCTACCTTAATAAAATTACCAGGTTTTAATTCGATATCCGTATTGATTAAATCAAGGATGTCGGTATTAGCGGTGATACCAGGGGCTACTAAAAGCGTTTCAGCAGTGAGCTGATGATTATGCCCATTCTGGGTGAAATGCACAGTGAAATGATTATTGAGGTATTCGACGCGTGTGGGTGTTGTGCCAAAACGGATATCATGATGTTGAGTAAAAACCTTGGTAAATTCCGCCGCGACTTCTGCATCTTCAGCGCGTAAAAGGGAAGAGCGTACTAAGAAATGCGTCTTGGTGCCAAGCGCCCCATAGGCATGGCCTAGTTCACAGGCAATATACCCACCGCCGATAATAATCATCGACTTAGGCAAGGTTGTTGAGCGCAGGGCTTCGGTTGATGTCATGTAAGGTGTGCCAGCGAGTCCTGGAATACTTGGTATTTGCGGGCGACAGCCAACGGCGATAAATATTTTATCTGCTGTTATTTGCTCGCCATTGATTTCAACAACTTTATCTTCAAGGAAGCGGGCCGTACCGCGGAAGAAATCAATGTTGGGGTGTTTATTATAGCTGGTTTCAATTTTAGAGGAGTCGCCATCCACGGTTTCAGAAATGCGGGTGATGAGATTTGCAAAATTAATGGTGAAGCTAGGGTCATGCACAAAATCAAATTTATGGGCGTGTTTAATTTTATAGGCAATATCCGCTGGGTGAATGAGCATTTTAGAAGGGATACAGCCGCGGTTTAAACAGGTGCCGCCTAATTTATCTTTTTCAATAACAGCGACCTTGTAGCCCATGCTGGCAGCTGGAGAGGTGATTTTAGCGCCCCCGCCGGAACCAATAGTGATGATATCGTATTTTTTCATATTAGTCTTTGATTGTTGAAAGATTCTCGTCTAAATATTTATTTAACCGCGCCACCACGCTATCCAGGGTGGTTAACTGCATTAAATCATTGCGCACTGCTGTCACATTAGGCAGGCCTTTGAGATAGCCGACATAGTGTTTACGAAAAGGTACGACCCCATATTTTTCAGTCTTATAATGCACGTTTAATTTCAAATGTTCAATACAGGTTTGAATTTTTTCTTCAATAGTGGGTGGAGCTAAGTGTTCGCCAGTTTTAAGGTAATGTTTGATTTCACGAAAGATCCAGGGGTTAGCGATGGCGCCTCGCCCAATCATGACGCCATCACAGCCGGTTTCAAGCATGGCCTTGGCATCTTCAGGCGTCGTCACATCCCCATTGCCGATAAGAGGGATGGTGATAACCTTTTTAATCTTTTCCAGCCACGACCAGTCGGCAAAACCGCTATGTGCTTGTGAGCGGGTGCGGCAGTGGAGGGTGAGCGCCTTAGCACCAGCTGCTTCAACCATGCGGGCCACATCTTCAATGACAATGCTTTCTTCGTCCCAGCCAAGCCGGGTCTTTACCGTGACAGGTAATTTAGTGCCTTTGACGGTGGCTTTTACAATAGCTTCAAAAAGTGGCAGGTCTCGTAATAAGCCAGCGCCTTCGTTACGGGCGACGTGGTTTTTCACCCAGCAACCACAATTAACATCAATAAAATCAGGTTTTAGCTTTTCGATGACTTCGGCGGCACCGCTCATAGCCTCCGGCCGTCCGCCAAAGATTTGGATAGCTACCGGCCGTTCATCCTCGGAAATTTGGATTTTCTCCATAATGCGGGGGATGTCGCGGATAATTCCTTCGGAAGAGGTAAACTCGGTTACCACAATATCTGCGCCTAAGCGCTTGCAAATCAAGCGAAAGGGTAGTTCCGTGACGTCTTCCATGGGAGCCAAGACCAGCGGCTTATCTATGTCGATGTGAGCCAATTGCATAAGGGCACATTATAAACAGGAAAAATTAGTGACGTCTACCAATTTCTTTAGTGCCTAAGGGCTTACCGGTTTCTATTGCCTTTTAGGCTTAAAACCTTATAATTGTCGCTATGTCAATCGTCTTAGATTCTAATGAAGCAGCCATTGTCCGTGGGATTAAAACTGTCGGGGTGGGCAAGAAGGGCAGTAAGCCTTTAACGGAAGAATTGGCCAGGGAAATCCTGGCTGATTTGAAAGCTGGCAAGGTAAGCCCTGCGGCTAGCGGTGCTTTTTTTGCTGGTTTATTGGCCAAGGGCATTGAGCCTCAAGAAGAGGTTTTGGCTCAAGGCTTTGGGCCTGGTGTATTTCATGACCCTAAGCAATTGGTTGAGGCCATCGCTTTTGACGCTCCGGATTTTGTGCGCTGGATTTGCGTGCAATTAATTTCAGGGCAGACGCTAGATCGTCAAACTGCCTATGATTTAGGTCGGTTTTTATTTTCCAATGAGCCAGGTGATGGGGCGCGCGGACTGGTGGCGTCTTTTTTACGCGTGCGTTATGAAACCGCGGATGAATATGAGGGGATTTGGCAAGCGATGCAGGAAACCATGGTGCCAGCTTTCCGTCAATCAACCCCGCCGGGGGATCCGATTATTCAATTAGCCGAGCCCTTTGATGGTAATGACCATTCCTATATGATTACGCCCTTGATAGCGGAATATGTGCAGTCCTTAGGGTATCGCGCGGTGCATATGGTGGGCCGCAACAGCGGGCCTAAATTGGTTTTTAATTTATTGGATGTCGCTAAGCTTTTGCCGACGATATTTGCTAAAGAAAATAGTGACCTAGCTAATGCTAAGCCACGCCTGGGTTGGTTTATCAATCAAGAAGATTTATCGCCAGCCATTGACCGGTGGGTGGATATCCGTCATCAAACCATCAAGCGCCCATTCCTGGCGACCTTGGAGAAATTTATTAAGCCTTTGGATGCAGAGATTATGGTGAGCTCCGCCTTTCACCCGCCTTATGGTGAAAAGATGATTACGATGTCCGAGCGGGCAGGATATCCTGGGGCTATGGTGATACGCAACGGCATCGAAGGAAGCATGGCCTTTCCCTTAAAGCGGCCAGCGAAGATTTTATTATCCGCCCGTCAGGCTGATGGCAGCTACCTGCGCCATGAGATTACCTTTGAGGTAGAGGCCTATCTAGGTCAAACACCTGAAATTGAAGAACGGCGTGAGCAATTAACTGCTACAGAAAACGCCCGCTTAATTAACACCTATCTTAAGCAAGGCAAAAGCGGCGATGAATGTTTTGATTTGCGTATTAAAGCTACCCAAGAAGGTTTTCGTCAAGGATTGCAATGGTTAAGGGAGAATATTTATGATTTGGCTTAAGGTTGCGTCGGTAATGATGTTTTTAGCAGTAGCCCTGGGTGCTTTTGGCGCCCATGCTTTAAAGGATGTTCTTTCAGAATATGGCAAGGATGTTTATCAAAAGGCCGTGTTCTATCATTTTGTCCATGCCCTAGGCCTTTTTGCAGTAGCGTGGTTGTCCACCATAAGCCAAGACCCCAAGGTCGGTTTTGCTGGCATTGCCATGCTTGTTGGTATTATAATATTCAGTGGAAGTTTATACGTATTGGCCTTAACCGGCATGAAATGGTTAGGCGCGCTGACACCTATCGGCGGTTTGAGTTTTTTAACCGCTTGGGCATTATTATTCTTAACAAAACTATAAGTTAGTTAACAAGGAGAAGAGAAGATGGGTTCGCTGCAGATGAAGATGTATTTCTTGATTGGGGCTTTGTTTGCGATTATCTATGCCACCATTGTGGTCATTGGTACGGCCATGGGAATGCAGGACTTTTATTTTTATTTCATCTTATCTTTAGGCATGATGTTTATGCAGTATATGATTGGCCCAAAGATTATTGAATGGACCATGCAGTTAAAATACATCAAGCGTGAAGATAACCCCCAAGTCTGGGGCATGGTGGAAGATTTATCCCGTCGGGCGGGTATTCCAATGCCGCGGGTGGCCATTGCGCCAAGCCCTGTGCCCAATGCCTTTGCCTTTGGCCGTGGTATTAATGACGGACGCGTTTGTGTTTCCCAAGGCATTATGCGTTTATTGGATGAAGAGGAATTGCGCGCGGTGATTGGTCATGAATTAGCGCATATCAAGAACCGGGATGTGTTGACCATTACCTTGATTTCAGTCTTGCCCATGATCATGTACCGCATTGCCTGGCATTTCATGTTTATGGGGAATCGCGGCCGCCGTTCTGATAATGCGCCTAGTGGCATGATGGTGGGTTTGGTGGCGTTAGTATTTTATTTTATCACCAATTTATTGGTGCTTTACGGCTCACGCGTGCGTGAATATTACGCGGATAAGGGATCAGTTGAAATGGGTAATAAGCCAGCCGCCTTAGCCTCGGCGCTGTATAAATTAGTCTATGGTTCTGCGCGCATGGCGGGTAGCGAAGAGATGAAGCAAGTCGAAGGGATGTAGGCGTTTTTCTTAAACGACCCCTCTCAGGCAATGCATGAGATCAAGGATTTAGCCCAATTGGATATGGATAAGAGCGGACATATTGATAGCAATGAATTATTCCGCCTGCGCAATAAAACGGTTAACTTGAAGTCGGGCGATAAGATGATGGAATTATTAAGCACGCATCCTAATATGCTCAAGCGCATTAAACATTTATCGGAGTTAAAGTAAATCTAATGCCGCTTGCAGTAAATCAAAAGAAGATTTCATTCTATACCTTGGGGTGCCGTCTTAATCAGTCTGAAACCGCCTCGATTCAGAATTCCTTCGAGGCGAACGGTTATGCCGTGGTTGATTTTGAAAAGCCATCCGATATTGTGGTGATTAATACCTGTACGGTAACAGAGGGTGGTGATGCGGATACGCGCCGTCTGGTTAATAAGGTTAACCGTTTAAATCCGCAAGCGCGCATTGCCTTGGTGGGGTGCCAGGCCCAGGTGCAAAAAGAAAAGCTTTCCGAATTGCCTAATGTGCGCTGGATCGTTGGTAATCAGCGCAAGATGGATTTGGTAGCTGTTTTTAATGAATACCCTAATCCTCAAGAGCCTCAAGTGGTTGCTCCAACGATTGAGCGAGAGCCCTTTGTGCAGGAAATATCTTCCGTTGACCGTGAACATATCCGTGCCAATATCAAGATTCAAGATGGCTGTGATTTCTTCTGTTCCTTTTGCGAAATTCCTTACGCGCGTGGCCGGGCCCGCAGCCGTGTTTTTGATGATATCTTTGTGGAAGCCAAAGCCCTGGTGGCGGGTGGGCATAAGGAAATCATTTTAACCGGGATCAATATAGGCACCTACGCTAATGAGGGCAAGGTGCTAATGGATGTGATCCGCCAGCTGGATGTGGTGGAAGGCTTGGAGCGCATCCGTATCTCATCCATTGAGCCAACCACTATTCCTTTGGAGCTCTTTGATTATATGGGGCAGGGGCATAAGCTCTGCCGGTACCTGCATATCCCATTGCAAAGTGGGCATGATGAGATCTTAGCTGAAATGAAGCGCAAGTATACGACAAAGGAATTTAGTGATTTTATTTTAGCTGCTAAGGATAAGGTTGGAGAAATTTGTATCGGCACCGACGTGATTGTGGGATTCCCTGGGGAGACGGATCAGCATTTTGATTTAACTGCTGACCTATTGCGGGAATTGCCTATCCATTATTTCCATGTCTTTTCTTATTCGCCCCGTTATATGGCTAAAAGCCGCACGCTTGATAATGTTTCTTCAGCCACGGTAGCCAAGCGCTCTGCTGTCTTGCGTGATTTAAGCAATCGCAAGCGCCGCATCTTTCATGAATCCTTTCTTGGCAGTGCCCAAAAGGTCTTGTTTGAGGAATATAAAAATGGCCTCTGGTCGGGATTGACGGATCATTACGTCCGGGTTAAGATTAAATCATCTGATAACTTGTTAAACACTACGCGTTTGGTGCAATTGAATTCCGTTGAAGGTCAACATGTTTACGGAGAGCTACAATGAGCCATACTAAAAAACAAATTCGGGAGCATATTGTCGTGGACCATAAAAAGTTAGAAAAATTACGCAAGTCATTAACTAAAACCATTGATGATTTTAAGCGTACGGTATTAGAAAGTTTAGAAGCTCCCGAAGATGGCCCTTTAAAAGAGAGATTGCGTCCCATAGATGATGTTGTTGAGCGTGCCCCTCAGCTGTCTACAGCTATCCCTATTGTCACTCAACAAACAGGTATTATTTCTGCGGAGGCTTTAGAGCAATGGGTGTCGCAACAAGATAAGCCGGTGTCGTCACTGCCTGCAGAAGGCGGGGCGGATGCTCCGTATGCCGATGTTGGTTTAAGCCTTGAACAATTAAAACTTAAGGCAAAAACTTTTAAACCAGTGGAAGATGTCGGTTATGCGCCCTATGCAGATGTTGGTCCAACGCCTGCGCCTAAAGCAGTTGAACCTATGTTGAAGCCCACTGAAGAGACTAACTATACGCCGTATGCAGATGTGGCTGTTAAAGCACAACTACCTTTACATGGCGGGGGTGCACAGGTGTTTTTTGCCGGTTTTGATAATTTGGTTAATTCTAATGTGCGTAATTTTTTACAGCGTTTGGGTGTGCGTACATTTGTGCCAGTGTTGGAAGGTCATGGGCATAAACCGATTTTGG
>CAYNTZ010000093.1:0-8213 GCA_964400365.1 uncultured Planctomycetales bacterium
CTGGAAAACATATTAAAAAACCAAGGTTTTGAGGTGGTGGTGGCCCACGATGGCATTGATGCCATGGTGCAGGTTAAGAATACGAAACCTGATTTGATTGTCTTAGATGTGATGATGCCTGAACTTAATGGCTATGAAGTGTGCTCCCATTTAAAGTTTGATCCGCAATTTAAGGGTATTCCAATCATTATTTTAACCTCCCGCGACCAGGAATTAGATGAACGTATTGGAAAGCTGATGGGGATTGAATACCTCCATAAGCCCATTGACCGTGAACGCCTGTTGGCAACCATTGCTGGTTTAATTAAATAATATGCGTCGATTGATTGCAGTATTTTTGTTGGTGGTGACGCTAAGCTCTGCTGCCCTTGCAGAGAATGCGTTTAGGGTGAATAATCCTGATATTAGGAAATACGAATTTGCCCGTTCCTATATTTCCGCGTTAAGTTATTTAAAGCGTCTTGATGAGCGTTGGTTTAATAAAGCACCAAAGAAGCTCTACCCAAATCAAGATGAGAAGATCATTAAGTTAAGTTTGGACTATTTGGTCTTAGATAATGCGGATTTGCGCATTGCGAAGAACTACATGATCCCGTATTTGTCGGCCCAAAATGCTTTAATCAGGAAGGTGGCGGATACCTTTATCCTGGCTATTGATGAGGAAATTGCGATTAATAATCAACATAAAATAGCGTGGCAGCAATGGGCCTATTTGAAAAGGGAGGGCAAGGCAACGCCGGCTAATGAGCGGGATTTTATTAAGGCGCACCAGCAATATGGGCTGCGTTTTAAGGAGGCGGATAAGAAGGTGGTGCAGGCCACGATGTTGATGGCTAAGGTTTTAATTAGTGACAAGAATAAAGATGAAAAGGGTAAGATCCTGGCGATTACAGCGGCCCAGCGGGATAAATTGCTGCTTAAGCTGGATTCCTTTGCTAAGGATGTATTAGCGTGGGGTATTAAGCCTGGCCAACGCACCTTAGAGGCTTCCTTGGCCATTATCCGTGAAGTATTGGAAGATTCCCTCTGGATTTCTCTTGATGAGAAGTAGTTTTCTCCAAAACTCAGAAGTGTTGGTTGTTGAAGCATCTGCGGGCAGCGGTAAGACCTATGCCTTAGCCCGTCGGTATGTTCAATTAGCGTTAGCCTTGGCGCAAGACCAAAGCCTGCCGATCCAATCAATTTTAGCGATTACCTTCACCAATAAAGCCACCTTAAGCATGAAGTCCCGAATCTTGGATTTCTTTAAGCGCATTGCCTTAAAGCAATTGGATTCTCGTGAATTTGATGATTTGGTGCGTCCGCTTGGCCTTGATGCGGATGAAGCGGCGCGTTTAGCCAATGCCGTGATGGGGGATGTGATCCGTCATTACCATTATTTCCAAGTGCAGACCATTGATAGTTTTATCAATACCTTATTAGCTGGTTGTTCATTCAAGGTTGGTTTATCCGCTCGGTTTAAGATACAGCGCAACTCCGCTGATTATTTGCAGTTGGCGCTTGATGAATTGCTTCAAATCGCGCATAGCGATAAGAAAATTTACCGCTTGTTTGAGGATTTTACCCGCCAGTACTTATTCTTGGAAAACCGTTCCGGGTGGTTTCCTAAGGATGATCTCTTGAAGGTTATGTCGACGCTGTTTAATCGGTATAATACCTACCAAAAGCCTTTCTTGTCGCATCGTTTTGATGAGGATTTATTAGCTAAGAAACGTAAGATTTATGGCATGATTGAGCAATTAAACCAGCAATGCCCACCCCAAACGCCCAAGGTTTTCTTAAAACACCTGCAATCGTTCTTAAGTGCGCGTGAGGGGGGCTTTGATGTGGATGATTTAAGCAGTGTTACCTGGGAGAGGGAAGAGTTCCCGGTTAATAAGGGGGGTGAGGTTTCAGGAGAGCTTCAGGTGCGTTGGGGGAAGCTGCGCGCTGAAATCCAAGAATTGTGCTGGATGGAATCCCAATCCATGTTTAATCAGTATATTGCTGTTTTTGAGGCGTTATTAAGTGATTTCTACCAATTATCCAAACGTGATGATGTGTTATTTCTTGAGGAGTTAAACCGCAAGGCGGCCTCCTTGTTTGATGATGGCTTGGTGAGTATTCAAGAGTTATATTTCCGTTTAGCCACGCGCTTTAGGCATTACTTAATTGATGAATTCCAGGATACGTCGCTGGCCCAATGGCGGAATTTGTCCTTGATGGTTGAGGAGGCCTTGGCCTCACAAGGTTCATTATTTTATGTGGGGGATAAAAAACAAGCGATTTATGCGTTTCGTGGCGGGGAGAGCCGTTTATTTGATGCCTTGCAGCGCCAATTAATAGCGCCTGTCAATATGCAAACGCTTAAGTATAATTACCGTTCTTGCCAAAGGGTAATTGAATTTAATAATAATGTTTTTAGCGTCGAGAATTTATGCGCGTTCCTAGATAGGCGGCTTGAAGATGCTAAGGCGCGCAAGCGGGATGGGGAATTAGTGCAGTTTAACGAAGAAGATTTAAGTGCTTTAAACGCAACCTTTGGGCATAGCCAGCAATTGCCGGGCAAGGGGTTGGCTGGTGGGTTGGTGCGGGCGTCATTCTTGTCTGGGCGAAATAGCGCCCAGCGTAATGATGAAGCGCGATTAAGGTTAATCGCGTTGATTGCAGATTTGAAGAATCGATTTAAATTGCAGGACATTGCTATTTTAACGCGCGGCAACGACCAAGTGCAGGAAATTACACAGTGGCTGCTGCATGAGGGTATCCAAGCGCAGTCTGAGCGCAGCAGTGATATTAAACATAATGCCCTGATTCAGGAATTGGTTGCTCTACTGACTTTTTTAAATTCACCTATAGATAATAATGCCTTCGCGCAATTTTGTTTAGGACAATTGATCCTTAAGGCTACAGGATTGACGGGGGAAGAATTGCGCGCGTTTTTATTTGGCTGTGCCAGGAGAGCCAAGCAGGAAAAGGACGTGTATTTCTATAGGCTTTTTAGGGAGAAGTATCCGGAAATTTGGATGGAGTTTTTTGACGATGCGTACCGGCGGGTGGGGGTTTTCCCGTTGTATGAATTGATGGTTGGGATTATTGCCCGTTTTAAATGTGAAGAGCATTTTCCGCATTACCAGGGCTTTATTATGCATTTACTTCAGTTGATAAAATCCCGCGAAGAAGAAAGTTGTGACCTGGCGTCTTTCTTGCAATATTTTGAGAGCTTTGATGATCAAGACCGTTTTGTGCCTAGTGTCCAGTCACAGGCGGTGAAGGTTTTAACAGTGCACAAGGCGAAAGGCTTGGAATTTCCTGTGGTGATTGTCCCCTTTTTAGAAATGGATATAAAGGTGGGGGCAGGGGGGCGGGATGGAGGATTGTCCTACGTGCTTGATATTCAAGCAGACGGGATGAGCCTGGTGCGGATGAAGGAGGGGTATCGGCGGTTTTCGCCTGAGTTACAGGCGTTATATGAAGCGGAATATAAGAAAGCATTTTTGATGGAATTAAACACGGCCTATGTGGCGCTAACACGCGCGATTGAGGAATTATATGTATTCATCCCCGAAAAAGTCGGTAATAGCATTAATCACGCGCAATTTTTAATTCCCCCGGAATACTTGTCTTTAGGGGTGCCGGCGGAACGTCCATTAACGCATGAGAAGGTGGAAGTGGTGCATCAATTAAAGACGGCGGTGAATGATAAATGGTTGGTGTCCCTGCGGGAAGAGTTTTTGTCGCAAGAAACAATGTCGGTTTCAGCCGCGCGTCAAGGAGAGCAATGCCATGAATTGCTCATGCAGGTGGGGAACTTGTCGATGGGAGGGGTTGTCCCCAAAGAAATTGAACCGATTGTTAATGCGGCTACGCTAAAGCATTTCTTTTATTTGCCCGCCGAAGCGATTATTTATTGTGAAAAAGAATTCGTTAATGCATATGGTGACACCAAGCGCATTGACCGTTTAATTGTATTGCCTAATATGGTGTGGGTGATTGATTATAAATCATCTCAATTAGGAAGTGAAAATCATCAATCCCAAATGCGTGGGTATATCGGTTTAGTAAAATCATTTTATCCTAAACATAAAGTAGAAGGGTATTTATTGTATCTAGGCGATTTAAGTGTAGAAAATATAAGAGTGTAGCAACATTAGTAAAAAACTGTGGGGTATGTTCCTGAATGGGCTCGTCCCCACAGTCCTTGCCGGCAATCTTTCGGTGTGTTTTTAATGGCAAGGACTAGATTGTGGGGTTGGGGGAGAGCCCTTGAAGGAATTTACCCTGCAGTTTTTAACACGTGATAACGCATCTATGAGCAAAATTATAACTATTCCATTTACCGAACCTTTCCTGCCGCATGTGGTGGATTATATCCATCATTATTATCTGACCCACGGCAAGGATTTATCCAGGCTTGCCGTTGTCTTTGGCGGACGGCGACCATCGTTATTTATCAAAAAAGCCTTAGCTCAACGTATTGGCAGTGCCTATTTGCCGCCTAAATTTTTCACCATCGATGAATGGATGGCTGCTGTTGCCAACGAGGCGCAAGATGTCAAAGTAAGCGGGCCCTTGGACCATGCCTATGCGATTTATAAGATTGCTAAGGAAAAGGCGCCGGATATTCTTAAATCACGGGAAAGTTTTGCCCAGTTTCTGCCATGGGCCCAGGAGATTCTGCGTTTTATTGAGCAATTGGATCTTGAAGATGTGCCATTGGACTCATTAAAGGTGGTGGAAGCGCACGCGCAAATTGGTTATGGCGTGCCGGATGATATTAATGATTTGCTTGGTTCTTTAAGTGTTCTGCGCGTCGCGTATCACGCGTATTTAAATGAGTCTGGTTTTACAACCCGGGGCTATCAATACCTGCAAGCGGCTCGTCGTGCCAATGCCTTTGATTTAAGCGGGTTTGATGAGATTCTTTTTTGCAATTTTTTCTATCTGCATAAGAGTGAGAATACGGTGATTAAGGATATCTATGACCGTGGCCAGGTGGTGATGTTGATGCAGGGTGATGAACGCCGCTGGCCAGCCTTGAAGCGTATTGGCAAGACCTTTGGCGCGCCGGTGGTGGAAGGGCGGGA
Source organism: uncultured Planctomycetales bacterium (assembly GCA_964400365.1). Taxonomy (GTDB): domain Bacteria; phylum Omnitrophota; class Gorgyraeia; order Zapsychrales; family Fredricksoniimonadaceae; genus CAYNTZ01. The sequence goes on from CAYNTZ010000093.1 coordinate 5,067, forward strand.
AGTCGTTAAGACTAAATTTGATTTAAAGATTTATGAAGCTTTTGACAGCCTTGCGCAAGGGGCCTTGGTTAAAGAAATCCTACAGGGGTTGGATGAACCTGAATCGACGGTGATTGTCTTGCCTAATCCGGACAGTCTTTTACCGTTATTAACGGCAGTAGGGGATAATTTAGGTGAGTTTAATATTTCTATGGGGTATCCGTTAAAGCGTTCGGCGTTGTATGCGCTATTGGATTTCCTAGTGCAGGCTCAGAATACCCGTCGGGGTGATTTATATTACGCGCGTGATTACCTTCGTTTGTTAGCCCATCCCTTAGTTAAGAACCTAGGGTTAGCCGGCGATTCTGCCGTGGGTCGGGTGTTGGTTTACCGTATTGAAGAAGCATTAAAGGGATTGTCATTAAGTGCTATTTCAGGTGTTTTGTTCTTGGATTTAAATGAGGTCTTAGCTGATGAGGTGCTTTGGGCTGGTTTTCCTGAAGCCTCCAAGATGCGCGCTGTGCTGGAGCAGATACACAGGGTGTTTTTCCTAAATTTTCATGCGATTAATTGTTCTGCCCAATTAGCTGCGGCCCTCGATGCGTTTATTGCATTTATGCAGGAACACAGCGTGATGGATAATTACCCTTTTAACGCGCAGATTGCCTTAAAGGTGGCTGAAGTGGCGCAAGAATTTGCAGCTTCTTCTTTTGCCCAGGAACCTATTGCCCAGCGTGAATTGTAACGTGTTTTGCAGGAGCGTTTGTCGAGCGAGATTGTTGCTTTTAATGGTTCTCCATTGAGGGGATTGCAGGTCTTAGGGCTTTTTGAAACCAGGGCCCTTAACTTTAAGCATGTTATTGTGCTGGATGTGAATGAAGGGGCCTTGCCTAATTTGAATATATATGAGCGTTTGGTGCCGCGTGAGGTGATGATTAAATTAAATTTAGATCGATTGGAATTAGAAGAAGAGATTCAACGCTATGGTTTTATGCGCTTGATTTCATCTGCCGCTCAAGTACATTTGATTTACCAGCAAAATAGCGACAAGGTGCGCAGCCGCTTAGTGGAGGAATTAATTTGGGAGCAGGAGAGCCGCAAGGGAAGAATCGGGGTGGTGGATATTATGCGGCCCTCCTTTGCCGTCTCGGTACAGTCTCAGGAGCGCTCCATCCCCAAGACGCCTGAGATAATTAATTTCCTTAAAGACATGACCTTTTCTGCTTCTAGCCTTAATGCGTATATGCGTAACCCCTATGATTTTTATTGCCAGTATGTGTTGGGGTTGCGGGTTAAGGATGATTTATTAGATGACCCTCAAAGCCGGCAGGTGGGTACCTTTATCCATGATTTGTTTGAAGAGACCTTTAAGGTGTTCTTGAATAAAGAGCCAATTATTGATGACCAGTTTAAGCTGTTTTTCCAAAAGATGTATCAATCGCGTTTTGATGCCGTTTTTGGTAGGCATAAGCGTAGTGATACGTTTTTAATGAAGACTGTGCTGGAGGCTCGTTTAGAGCGGTTTATCAAGGAAGAAGCGGTTCGCTGTGCCAGGGATGTGGCTAAGGTCTTGTTTATTGAACGTAAGTTTGAAGATAATTTACAATTAGGTGAGCATCGGTTGAAGTTAAGTTATCGGGTTGACCGTGTTGATTTATTGAAGGATGGGACAGTGTTACTTTTAGATTATAAGACAGGTGCTGCCCAGGTGATGCCTAAGGATATTGGTGTGTTTGAGCATCTGCCGTTGACGCGGGAAAATATGCGGGACCACATTAAATCATTTCAAATGCCCCTGTATGTGCATTATTTGGGGCGTCAATACCCTGATCAGCCGGTTAATGCGGCGCTATATCATTTACGCACCATGGAAATGCAGTATTTTATGTCGGGTGAGCTCTTAGAGCAGGCTAGGCAAAGCATGCCCTTTTACTTAAGGTCTTTGCAGGTGATTGTTGAAGAAATCTTTAATCCCAAGGTTCCTTTTAAGGATGACCCGGTGCACTAGATTGTTTTTCAAAGAGAAATCTATTGGCAGCAAAGAGTTCTTTGCTAGAATACAGCATATTATAGGGACCCTTGAGACGGAGTTAATATGCCTAAGACAGTAATGCTGGTTGATGATGAAGCCTTGGTGGTTGAGATTGCCAAGAAAAAGCTGGAAGACCGTGGGTATCGGGTGTTGGTGGCTGGTGATGGGGAGGAGGCGTTAGCGTTATTAAAGCTCGATGATAAGCCGGATTTGATTGTGACCGATATCCAAATGCCTAAAATGACGGGTTATGCCTTTATCATGGAGATGCGCAAGAATCCTAATTTTAGTACCATTCCCGTTGTGGTTATTTCAGCCTATGGGGAAATGGAGCCGATATTGAAGCGCCATGCGATTAAGGCTTATTTGCTTAAGCCCTTAAAGCTACAAGAATTAATGGATAAGATAACAGGGCTTTTACCGCTATGATTAAAGAAAAAGTTGATATTGTTTTATCGCAATTAAGTGCAGCAGCTAAGAAGGCAGGGCGTAAGCCAGAAGAAATTATTTTAGTTGGGGTTACTAAGTATGCGCCTTTAGAGGCCATCCAAGAAGCTATTGATGCAGGCATTAGAAATATTGCAGAAAATCGCGTGCAGGAAGCACAAAAGAAATTCCCGCCGTTGTTAGCTAAGAATCCTCAAGTGAAGTCGCATATTATTGGCCATTTGCAAAGCAATAAGGCTAAGGATGCCATCCAGGTTTGCTCCTTGATTCAGTCGGTGGATAGTTTAAAGCTAGCGGCAGAGATTGATAAGCAAGCGCTGAAATTAGGCAAGGCGGCGGATATCTTGGTGCAGTTTAATACTGCCCGTGAAGAGCAGAAATTCGGCGCCTTACCGGATGATCCGTTATCCTTAATTGAGGCTATTGGTAAATTGCCACAGGTGCGGATTAAGGGTTTGATGTGCATGGCACCGTACACTGAAGATCAAGGTGTTATCCGCAAGACTTTTGCTGATTTGCGTGTTATTAGAGATCAGGCTAAAACCAGATTTGCTGGTCATCCCTCGATTGACTTTAGCATTATGTCCTTTGGGATGAGCGGTGATTACCAAATTGCGATTGAAGAAGGTTCCACCATGATCCGTGTTGGTTCTGCGATATTTAAAGAAGTGATGGTTTCAACTCCTTAA
>CAYNTZ010000094.1:0-8026 GCA_964400365.1 uncultured Planctomycetales bacterium
ATTAATTATGATAATTACACGCGCACAAAATCCATTGATTAAGGCAACGGCTGATTTGCGTGAAGCGCGCGCCCGTAAAAAGAGCGGTCTCATGCTGATTGACGGCGTGCGTGAGATAGGCCGGGCGTTAACATCGGGGATTAAGATAACCCAGGCCTTTGTTTGCCCTAAATTATTTGCTAATCGCGGCGAAGCGGCATTGTTAGAGCAGTTACGGAAGTCTAAGATTGAGATTATTGAAGTGAGCGAACAAATTTTTGCCAAGTTAAGTTTTGGCGAGCGGCAAGAAGGTTTATTAGCGACAGCCCTTATCCCAAAACGCGGCTTGAATGATCTTAAACTGTCCAAGAATCCTTTGCTAGTCATCGTCGAAGCGGTGGAGAAGCCGGGTAATTTAGGCGCTATGATGCGCACGGCTGATGCCGTTGGTGCCGATGCCGTAATCGTATGTGACCCAAAGACAGATATTTACAACCCTAATGTAATTCGCGCCAGCACTGGCGTTGTTTTTAATTTACCCGTGGTAGCTGCCTCAGCTGAAGAAACGTTAGATTTTCTACGTGTGAGGAAGATTAAGGTCTGTGCCACCCTGGTTGAAGCCAAACAAAAGTACACTCAAGTGGATTTATCCGGTGCGATGGCGATTGTCTTAGGCACCGAGGACCTGGGCTTAAGCGATTTCTGGGCGAAGAACGCTGATATCAAGGTTAATATCCCCATGCGCGGCGTTGCCGATTCACTTAATGTCTCAACCTCCGCCGCCATCATCCTTTACGAATCCCTACGGCAGCGAAGCAATTAATATGCGCCTACAAGTTTTTCTATCACATAATGGGGTTTGTTCCAGGCGCGATGCAATGGAGCTGGTGCAATCGGGTCGGGTGCGTGTTGATGGGCGTATCATTAAGGAGCCATCCTTTGCGGTGGAAGGCCATGAAGAGGTGATGGTGGATGGTCAGCGCATCGGTGTTAAGCAATATAGTTATGTGATGCTCAATAAACCAGCGGAATACACCACCACCAAGGATGACCCGCATGCCGAAAAAACAGTGATGGACTTATTGCCCGGTGAATTGCGGCATCTGTCTCCTGTGGGGCGGCTTGACAGGGACAGCGAAGGTCTTTTATTATTAACAAATGATGGCCAATTAGCGCTTAAATTGACCCATCCAAAATTCCATGCGGATAAGACCTATTTGGTGCGGGTTAAAGGTGAGATCAATAAAGAAAAGCAGGCAAAGATGGAAGGCGGCGTTGTTATTGAAGGAAAGAAAACTGCCCCTTGCCGAATAGTGCAGGTTAAGTATAATGGCACGGAAACTGAATTTAAAATAACCCTCAACGAAGGCCGCAAGCGGCAGATCCGCATGATGGTCAAGTCTGTGGGGCATCGTGTTAATTATTTGTGCCGGTTGAGTATGGGCCCATTACAATTAGCCGATTTACAGAAAGGCGCGTGGCGTTATTTAACGCCGGCGGAAGTAAAACTTCTTTCATGATTACAGTTACGAACTTATCCAAGAATTTCGACGAGCGCATGTTGCTCGACAATGTGTCCCTTAGCATCTTTCCTAATGAGCGCATCGGGTTAACCGGCCCTAATGGGGCAGGTAAATCAACGTTATTTAAGATTATCCTCAAGCAATTGGAACCCACCTCGGGATCGGTGAATATTCAAAAGGGTATTAAGATTGGCTACATGGCCCAGGAAGCTAATTATGCCTCCGACCGCACCGTTATGGAAGAAGTGGCTTCCGGCGATGATGAGATTCGCGGCTTATTGGCGGAGAAGCATAAATTAGAAGATGAGAACAAGGCTGATTCAATCCGTTATGGTGATGTACTGGAATTGCTCGAGCAAAAAGGCATTTATGAGTTAGAGCATAAGGCTGAGAAGATTCTATCGGGCTTGGGTTTTAAGGAAGAAGAATTCCATAAGCCCATTATTCAACTTTCCGGCGGTTGGCAGATGCGTACACAATTGGCTAAGCTCTTGACCTATCAGTATGATTTAGTCTTGCTTGACGAACCAACTAACTATTTGGACTTGGAAGCGACCATCTGGCTGAAAGGTTATTTAGCGGAGTATGACGGCACCTTTATCATTATCTCGCACGATAAAACCTTCTTGAACGACGTTACCAATTACACCATTATCTTGGAAGATGCGAAGATGACCAAGATTAAGGGTAATTATGAGGAGTATGAAGAAGCCAAGGAAATCCGTAACCGTACCCTCGAGAAACAAAGCAAGGTGGTGGAAGCCAAGCGCGAACAATTAGAGCGTTTTACGGAACGCTTTCATGCCCAGCCTAACCGGGCGTCAGCTGTGCGTAATAAACGCAAGATGCTTGAGAAGATGGAAGAAATCCATATCCCTCAAGAAAAGCATTCCATCCGTGATTTTGAATTCCCTCAGACGGTGGAGAGTGGCTACAATGTGTTGACCTTAAGCAAGGTAAGCAAATCTTATCCGGATAAGCCCATCTACAAAGATTTTGATTTTGAAATCACCAAGGGTCAGAAATTATGTTTAGTTGGCCCCAACGGTGCCGGTAAATCAACGCTATTAAAGATGGTCGCCGGTGTCTTGGACCCTGATAGCGGGACGCGTAAATTAGGTCATCAGGTGGAATTAGGTTACTTTTCCCAGACCCGCCTTGATGTGCTTAATCCCAACCGCACGGCTTTTGAAGAATTAATGGTGGCAGCTAACCGCAGCGTTCCCCAAGCCCAAGCGCGTACACTCCTGGGTGTTTTTAATTTCCGTGGCGACGACGTATTTAAACCCGTAAGGGTGTTATCCGGTGGTGAGAAAAGCCGCTTGATCTTAGCTAAGCTTTTAATTAATCCACCTAATTTCATCTGCCTTGATGAACCAACCACCCACTTGGACATCGATGGGGTTGAGGCATTAACCAGCTGTTTCCAAAAATATGAAGGCACGCTGTGTTTTATCAGCCACGATTTGTTCTTTGTTAAGCAAGTGGCTAATCATATTATTGAAGTGACCCCTGGCCAGGTGAAGAATTACCACGGCGGCCTGGATTATTATTTAGAGAAAAAGGGCGGCTTAAGTGTGAATGAATCACAGAAGTCACAGAAGGCCAAGATTACGGCCGCAGTGACCAACAAGATTGAAAAGCCCCTAACGCCTGAAGAAATCAAGAATCAGCAATTAAAAGAAGCCCATCAAAAGCATCAGCACGCGCTCAAACGCATTGAAGAAATCAAGCGTGAAACAAAAGCGCTTGAGAAGGAACAGCAAGATTTGGAGACGGAGACATACGTTAAGTCCCGTTTTATGAGCGATTCCTTTGGCCGTGACCCGGAAGTGCTCAAAGAATACGGCGTGCGCTTAAAAGATATCCAAAAACGCATCCGCGAGATTGCGGTTACAATAGATAAATTACAAGCGGAAAAAAATAGCATTAACAGGTAGAATATACCCATGCGCTTAATTCTTCTAGCGGTAATCCTAGGTGTCACCTCCTGCGGTTGCGCCATCGTTGGTCACCTTGATCAATTATTAATGCTCAATGATTACGGCAACAATAAAACTGCCCAAAAGAAAACCATCAAGATTAATGATGACCACTATGATGCTTTAGTTAAGGCCATTGAAGCGGATAAGCTTAAGACCTACCAGGCCAAGGCAGATATCCGCCGTGCCTTTGGCGAACCTTTGCAGGTAAAAACCCTGGAAGATAACGCAGAGCGCTGGCTTTATCGCTATGCTGTTTTTCATCAGGCCAAGACCAAGGTCTACTTGTATTTTACCGGCGAGGAATTAGTTAGGTTTGAACAAAAGAGTAATGAGTTGATGGGTGGGGACGATAAATGATGATGGTGTTGATAGCAATTGCCATTGCCAACTTGGCCTTATTGATTTTAATCTTTGCCCGTCAAAGCGGCTTAGAAAAGAATCAAGATAGGTCGATTGCGCAATTAATGAATTTCACCCAGATGAATGACCAGAAACTTGAACGGGTGCGTGAATCAGTGGAGCGTAAGCTCGGTGAGATCCAGCAGGATAATGCGGCCAAGTTAGAACAGATGCGAGCCACGGTGGATGAGAAATTACAGGCTACTTTGGAAAAACGTTTAGGTGAATCATTTAAATTAGTCAGCGATCGTTTAGAGAAGGTGCATCAGGGTTTAGGCGAAATGCAAACCTTAGCCTCCGGGGTCGGTGATTTAAAAAAGGTCTTAACTAATGTCAAGACCCGAGGCACCTGGGGCGAGACCCAACTGGGCAATTTGCTCGAGGAGATATTAACCCCAGCGCAATATGAGCGTAATTGCATCACCAAGGCTGGCAGCCGCGATCCGGTTGAATTTGCGATTAAATTACCAGGGCATGAAGACAAGTTAGTTTACTTGCCCATTGATGCTAAATTCCCAACAGAAGATTATGAGCGTCTGCAAAATGCCATGGAAGCTGGCAATTTGGAGTTAATTGAATCGCTAGCCAAGGCCTTGGATGCACGCATTAAACTAGAGGCCAAGAATATCAGGGATAAATACCTTGATCCGCCTAACACGACGGATTTTGGTATTTTGTTTTTACCGACGGAAGGCCTATACGCGCAGGTGTTAAGCCGGGCGGGGTTAGCTGATGGTTTACGTAAGGATTTCAGGGTTATTATTGCTGGGCCCTCCACGGTGTCAGCCCTGCTTAATAGTTTGCAGATGGGTTTTCGCACCTTGGCGGTTGAGAAAAGGGCTAGCGAGGTTTGGTCCCTGTTGGGGTTAGTGAAGGGGGAATTTGGTAAATTTGGTGATTTGCTCGAGAAGACAAAGGAAAAGCTGGATTTAGCCAGCAAGAATATTGAAGACGCTACCCGTAAGTCGCGCACCATTGAGCGTAAATTACGCGATGTGCAAGATACCCCTATCGATAAAATTAATGTTATCCCCCATGTTGTCAGCGATGAAATTTCTTAATAATCAACCGGTGCTTGCTTTTACCAGCGATGCGTCCATTGATTTTTCCCCGGACGATTTTAGTGTGCCCTTGGACGTAGCTCAGCAGGCATATATTAAGAAGGAGACGGGCCTTGATATCCCTCAAGTGTTTTGGCGCAAGCAAATTCATGGGGATGATGTGATTGTAGCGGTTAATAGCCCGGCGGCTTGCCAAGCTTGCCCTGATGCGGATGCCTACATCACCAATGAACGCAATCTGCCTATTGCCATCCGTACGGCGGATTGTGTGCCAGTGTTTATGTATGACCCGCTACATAAGGTTATTGGTTTGGCTCATGCTGGATGGAAGGGGACTGTCAAGGGGATTGCGGTTAAAACGCTGAATATTCTGCAGGACAAATTTAACAGCCAAGGCAGTGATGTACAAGTTGCTATTGGCCCGTGCATCCGGCCTTGCTGTTATCAGGTGGGGGCAGAGTTTAAAGAACATTTCCCGCAAGATATTACTGAGCGCAACGGGCATTTGTATGTGGATGTCGCTGCTAATAATCGCCGTCAATTGATTGAGGCGGGGGTAAGTCCAGCCAATATCAGTGATTGTGGCATTTGCACCTGTTGCGATACAAATTATTTTTCATTCCGTCGGGATGCGGCCAAAGCCGGGCGGATGATATCCTTAATGATGCTCTTATGAAAACATCAGCCATTATCATCTTAGTCACGGCCAAGGATAAAAAGCAAGCAGCCAAGATTGCCAAGGGCCTGCTGGCGGATAAATTAATTGCCTGTGCCAATATCGTCCAAGGCGTGCAGTCTATTTTTAGTTGGCAGGGTAGGATTGACCAATCAAAAGAAGTGCTAGTGGTATTAAAGACTAAGGTGAGCTTATTTAAGAAGGTGGAAGCCAAGGTGAAATCTTTGCACAGTTATCAGGTGCCGGAAATTATTGCCTTGCCTATTAGCGAGGGCAGTGCTGATTATTTGAAATGGATTGATGATGTGCTTGCCTAATGGAGGGGTTATGTTGTTACGTATTCTTTTAACTGTTATTTTTGTAGCGGGATCAATTAATGCGTTTGCCATGGGAAAACCTGTTCAGTCAGTATCTGCGGATAATGATTTGATCGGCAAGCAAGCCCCTGATTTAAGTTTACCAAGTTCTGATGGTACGGTTGGTTCAATTATGTCTGCGCGCCAGGGTGGTAAGGCCATGTTGATATTTTGGGCAACGTGGTGCCCTCATTGCCGGGAAGAGCTTGAAAGTGTTCAGCAGCAATTAGCTGCGTTTAACGAAGCTGGCATAAAGGTGATTTTAGTTAATTCGGGTGAATCAAGGGAAGAAGTTATAGCTTATTTAAACAACCGCCAAATTAACTTGCCTAGTTTTATCGATGAAGAGAATGCCCTGCAGGAGCCCTACCAATTAGTCGGGATTCCAACGGTTGTCCTTATTGCTGAGGATGGGACGATACTAACCGTTAGCTACGGAATACCTGCCGATTACCAATCAATCTTTATTGGCGTTTGATTTTACTGGTAACCTTTGCCTTAGCCTGGAGCGTGGTCATAAAACTGACCATTTGCTGGTTGCGGCGTTCAGCGCTTAGTTGCTGTTTGAAGCTTTCTGCTTCAGCGTTGAACTGGTCATCGCTTGGCATTTCAGAACTGTCCAGGTGAAGGATAGCTGCTCCTTGGGAGGTGGCAACTACGGTGCTTAAAGGATTGTCCTTGGTAAGGCGGTTAGCTTCTTCCTGAAATTCAGCAACTAAACCCATATTGGCAATATATTCCCCCCGGCTAAAGGCAGGGGTTTCCTGGACCGGGAGCTTGAGGCTATTGGCCGCTGATTTGAAATCCTTGGTTTTAATGGCGTCTTTCAAGGCGATGATGGCTTCATCAGCCTTTGTTTTTGCCAGTTCAAAGGCTTTTTGTGTTAATAGGGATTCTTGGGCAATGGCTTTTGCTTCATCAAAAGAAGGGATATGGCTTTCTTTCTTGTCTTTAATGCGGACAATCTGCCAGCCGTCCGGCATTTCACGGGGTTTAGCGTATTCACCTACCTTAAGGGCGAATAGTTGTTCTACTTCTTGGGGGGTTGACACAAAGGTTAATAATGGCTGGTCAACGCTAAAGAAGGGGCTGGTTTTAAGTTCTAAATGATGCTTCTTGGCTGCGGCGCCAAAATCCATGGACTTAGTGTCAGTAAAGACGGCAAAGGCTTCTTGTTTGGCCTTGGCCTTATCTGCATCGCTAGCTTTTTCGGCTACGGGCAGGGTAATGTAATCTAAGCTGATGGTGGCAGGCTGGCGGAATTGGTCTTTGCGGCTTTCATAGAACCCTTTAACTTCCTCGTCGGTGGCACTGACATCTTTAAGGTAGGCTTGGGGGGTTAAGAGTACATAACTAAGTTTTATTTTTTCATGGCGAAGTTGGAATTCTTTCTTTAATTCTTCTGGGCTAATATCCGCGTTTCCAACGATAGTTTCAACCAGTTTACGGATGGCTAATTGGCCGCGCATGCCTTCTTCAAAATCGTGTGGGTTACGGTTAAAGATGCTGGGGTTTTTGACGATCATATCATAAATTTGTTTATCAAATTTCCCATCGCGTTGAAAGAAGGGGATGGCGGCGATGGCGGCAGCTAATTCCTGGTTCGACACGGTGATGCCGCGTTTCTTGGTTTCTTTGACGAGGATAAGGCGGTCCCAGGTTTCTTTTTCCAGGTCAAGCCTGTCGCCCATCTTGAAGAAACGGTCGCCATAGAGCATTATCGCTTGGTCGCGCGCGTCAAAATAAGCTTTTTGGAAATCTCGGATAGAAACGTTTTTGCCATAGAGGGTGCCAGCGCTGTTAATGGAGTTATCGAAATTATTAACCACCCCCATAAAAGCAAAGGATAGGACAATAATGATGGTGACAAACCAGAGGACCTTTTTGGCTACCCCTTTATGACGTAATGTGCTTAACATAAAACTCCTTGATTAGATGTCATTCCCGTGTAGCCTGCCTGCCGGTAGGTGGGGCGGGAATCCAGGATTAATTTTACAATGGCGTGATTATATACGAGCTGCTTACCCTTGGCAAGTGAGGAAACGCT
>CAYNTZ010000095.1:0-7855 GCA_964400365.1 uncultured Planctomycetales bacterium
ACAACCCCCCCATCAATAATGCCATCAAGAAGAGCATTGCCATTATCGGCTATCTTTCCAGTTGCTTGAAGCACATAAATTGGCTTAGCCCCAGCACCTAAACCATACTCAGAAACAACTGCAAATTGCTTATCAGGATCAAATGAAATGTTCCTAAACTTGTCTGCCCCATCAGCCGTCTGCAAATAAGCGATGAAATTTTTCTTAAGATCTCCTTCATCGGTTAAATTAACATCCACAAATTCTCTTATTGTTGGATAATACTTCGATTTAATATCTACTGAGAAAGTGGCTTTATCTTGCCCGATGCTAGTTGGTACTAATGTTGCTGTTGAAATTGCTTTATTAATTTGCTCATCAGAATATCCTTCGCTTCTTAATTTATCAATGAGTTGAGGGGCTATTCCTCCTATTAAATTATTATATCCACTCGCATTTTGAGCATTCTTTTGTTCAACAGTCATGAACCCTTGCTGAGTAAAGACAAAGCCTCTGGTGCTTGTGTCAGCGATCACCGCCGTATCTGCATATTTAGCCTCAGCTGTTTTAGAAAGACTGTCTTTCAGCTGCGGATATTGATTCAGATCAATTTTAATCATATCTCCCTTAGCTGTCTGGACATTAGCAACATCTCCATCAACCTTCACCCATGTAAATTCTTTACTTGCAATGTTAGCTGCCTGCTCAGGTGTAATGTTGTATCTTTTAACAAGTTCGTCAGCAACTGCCCTCTTAAGATCCTCCTTACCAACCAAAGGATTATAATCTTTTGCCGTAGTTCCAACGGCATCCTTCATGCTGACATAGGAAACATGAATGCCGTCTTTTTCTACCGTTGCGACAATTTTATCAGGATCCACTGAATTAATTGTTCTTCTCATGCCTTGAGCAATAATTTCTCTTAAAGAGCTTTTAACCTCTGGATCGTTAAAATCTTCTGACTGAGGCGTATTAGGTCTATAGTCTTCGCCTATTTTTATAACAGTTCCCTTAACAACTTGAACATCCCCTGTAGGAACAATGCGCCCCTCCTTTTCACCCTTTTCATTAAACGAAACCTTGGCCCACTGGCCATCCGAGGTTTGAGAAAGAGGGATGCCTGTCTTCTTTTCAAAAGCCAAAGACGGCGCTTTTTCATCTTTTAAATATATCTGCATCCCACCATTAGTTGTTCTAACATACGCATCAATTGTGACCTTGCCATTCTCATCAACCCTAAAGAAATCTGGCGTATCTTCATCTTGTCCTTTATAGTAAAAAGTAACCGAATGATCATCCCTGATCCAATTTTCATCTTTCCACGCATCAGTTCCTGACTTTTTAGGTTGCGCTGTATCGTATGCTTTAGCTGATTCAAACCTAATGCTACCGTCTTCATTAATTTTAACTTTAACTTTTGCAACAGAAGAAATGTCTTTAACTTCGGCATCCCCTCTCAACAATTTAATATCTTTTCTCTCCAAGTTAACAACCTGTCCATCCCTCACCACCCTAATAGCAGATTTCCCCTCGGAAGGCTCAAAAACAGAAAGAGGTCTGACTTCCACGGAGGTAGGGTCTTTTTGTAACATTGCTTGGCGTGAAGGCATGCCGCTGACGCCAGGTGCTTGAGTAATATAAAACCTTTCACTAGTGTTACCTTCTGTATCAATAGAGACTGTTCTCTTTACTTCCTGTTCATTTTGGGAAGGATCTCCAGCCATTACATATTTAATGGTGGTTGTCTTTTGCGTATTCCCATAATTCTCCGTCGAATCTAACAACGTCTTTCCAGTTTCATCAACGCCGCGGTCAATCAACTGAAAGGTTCTGCCATTCCCTAAGCTTAATTCACGAAATTCCGTATAACTTTTCGACTCTTCACCATCATCATTGGGATGATGTATGCTTGTGACCGTGTAATCCCAACGTGCTGGATGGGTTAACGCGCCTGTCTCATTACTACCACTTGTATCTACGCTTGATGTATTGCCAAAGCTTAGCTTATACATGTCTGCATATGAATCTGAAGGATGTGGCAGCGCGCCTGTTTCCTTATTAGTCAATTTGAATTGATACGCGTCCACATACGAAGGCGCCGCTAACACATCCGCAATCTTCGTACCACCCGCCCCTCCAACCGTCGATGGGATTGTTGTTTTGCCATCGCTTAATTCAAACGCCCATGTCTCGCCGACATTATAAACTCCTCTTGAAAAGTCAATCTTCATTGGTTCAATAACCCGAACCATGCGTGAAATTTGCGCTACGGTTGCTGCGTTATCACCGTAGGTCGTCAATGAACCTGCCGCCGCTATCGAATCGCCCGTTGCATCAAAAGCCCACAAGCCTTGTTTAACATATGTTTCTTTCTTGCCTAAATAATCAACCTTAATATCTCCACCTACTGGAGAATTTTCATTTCTGATTTCTGTATTTCCGTTACGCGTACCCCAAACATTTGCTGACCAATCGCCCGCTAAATATGGTTTACCAGCGGCGGTAACGCCCAACAAACTGCCACCTATGTTAGCATTTGACGTATTTGTTAACCCTTTCCACGTCTCGCCCTTCGATGAATCTTGGATATCATTTAATATCACGGACTGATCGCCATTAATCCAAATATTTGATCCCGGGGTCAATAAAGCGGGGCTAAGTTCATTTAAGGACGGTGTAAAAGTAAATCCTAAATTAGACCTGGAAGATAAATCTGCTATGGCTACCTCAGCTTGCGGACTTAACGGCAAACTCTTTAATGCGCCGCTTGTGTTGCTAAACGAAAAATCTATGCCATCAGCATAAGAAGAACTGTCCTTCCTCATCGCTTGTTGCATTTTAGATTCTATTTTATCAACAGAAACCTGAGCAGTTGCATCTGTACGATATAATCCAACCTCCGCAAACATTCCTGGTTCATATGCAGAGTTCGATGTTGCGCTTTGCCCTCCCCCTGTTCCCTTGCTCGCTTCGGGCACTTGTAATTTCGGCCCATACATTTGACCAACACCCAAAAACTGCCCTTGATTGTTAACGGCTGTTAAATCAACCGTGGGAACGCTATATTCCTCCCCCATAGCATCAGCCATTGGGTCTATCGGCAACGTCTTAACTTGATTCATCCCCTCAGGAGAAACCCCCAGCGCTCGCAAAACAGGACTATCCGCATAACGATAGAATGTCGCCCGCTGGTCGATATTGAGTTTACCATCAGGCGTTACTTCCATATTGTTCCCCGCCAACGCAAACTTAAATTGTTCAGCCACATTAATTTCTTTATTCAATCCCTGCTCTCTAACACGCCCTGTGCCTTGAGCATAAATAAAATTAACTGGAAGATTCCCGCCATCAGCATTAGTCGGCAAAAACCCACCTGTCTTCGTAGGCGTTAAAACAACATTAACAGGATCCGCCAATTTAACCTGTCCAATAGAATTATCATCAGAACCCCTAACATCTGGCCTACCTTTAACAAATAACATCCCGCTGCCTGATGGAATCCAGCTTCCCTCTTTATCCGTTGTTAATCTAGATCCCGCCATGTAGGTTGTTGACTCTGTGTTATCAAGCCCCAATCTCTCGCCAAATTGACCAGAGAGCAATTGATAGTTGGAAGGCATCCCTGCGGGACCAAAGGTCATTTGATTTGTTATGGTCGAATTAGACACATATGATTCAACGCCTGTTTCATACAGATTGGTAATGCGCGCATTTGTCCAATTAGTAGCAAATGGGGCTTCCTTCTTGCTGGTATTTTCCAATTCGGAAGTAGTTTTGGGGGCATTTAAATTATTGCGAACATAATCCCTAATATCCGTCTCTTTGATTACTTGAGGCACAATATTTATCTCATTTCCTTGCGCAACAAAGGTAATTAAGCCATTATCATCCGCCACCGCCCTGTCACCCAATATTTCAATGTCATTCTTATATGAAACGCCTATTGGATTTATCATCATCAACGGATTCTTATAAAAACTTTCATTAGGGGTCATCACTTTTGAGAATCTTGCATACCCAACATTCCCTGAAATAGGTTCTGCTGATTGATTAGTAAATGCAACATATCCAGCGCTGCCATCTGCTTGTGGCATCACCGTTAAAACCTGACCTTGATTAGCATCGGTTATAAGGTCCATTTCCTTTTTAACATCAAACCTGCCTGCCTTATACTCTGCACGACCTTGATAAACATCCAATTGTGTGCCCGGAGAAAACGCGCTTGGCCCATAACCGCCACCCTGGATTAAATGTGTCCCGGGCATCGTAAAACCATCCCTGGTTTTAAATGGCATGCTACGCGGATCAAAACCTCCCCCATTAACAATATCCACATAAAATTGTTCAGGAGCAACAACCTGATCATCTCTAATAATTAAGCTATCTCCTTCAACATGCAGCTCCAATGCCCTTATATTAGGGAAAACATAATTTAGGCTGTTTGGAAGATCAACTGACATGGCACTTGTTTTAGAACTTGCTGTGGAAGCTTCTCCGCTCCCAATGGTTTTCTTGGGAAGCATATAGAAAACTTTATTGTTTTGGTCTTCTGCTTGGGTTAATCGTCCCTCTACAATTTTAAAGCCTGACAACGCCTCCCGATTAGATGTATAGTCTAAAGAATTGATGTCAAGAGCGGTGGTGCCTTGCGCATCTTCAACAAACGCAAAACCTTTCTGCGGATCATATTTAGAAAGCCCTGTTGAATAAAAACCTTTCAGGTTTTTCTTAACATTATAAGCATCGGCAATGCTTCCCTTATTCGACTCAATCTGATCTTTTTGCTGAGAAAGTTTCTTGTATTCAGCTTCATCGTTATCGAATGCCGCACCAGCAATTCTAGCTGCTAGGCTTTGAGCATTATTAACATTGAATGAAAAATTAGCGGCTTTTGTTGCAAAGAAAGCTTCTTTATTGTCTTCGCCTCCACCAGCGCCAACAAATTTCTGATAAGCCCATAAATTTTCTGGGACATATCCCGCTTTATTAATAATCGTTTCTTCGGAATTATCTAAAGGATTTGTTCCCCCCAAGAACGCAACTTCCGAAGGGTTAATGCCAACTGCTGAAAACATCACAACTTTTCGCCCGCCATCTGCTTCTGAAGAATACGAAGCACCATCAAGAGTAAAATTTCCATCCGTATCGCGTCCGAAATTCTGATTTGTTTCAAGATATTTATTTTCACCAACCTTAACCTTGTGAGTAGTTGTAATTCCAACCCTATCTAGCACACGGCTCATCACATTTTCTTGAGCAAAATTACTCATCGCACCAAAAACCCTAACACTTTCAGGATCATCAATAGCCATATTGATTAACTGTTGTGGGGTCATTTGAGAAACTTCAGGGGTTAAAATATTCTCTTGCATCGCATCAGCAACCGGCTGTTGTCCATAAGAGTCAAACCCAAGGCGAGCTGTCAC
The DNA here is from genome assembly GCA_964400365.1 of uncultured Planctomycetales bacterium. Taxonomy (GTDB): domain Bacteria; phylum Omnitrophota; class Gorgyraeia; order Zapsychrales; family Fredricksoniimonadaceae; genus CAYNTZ01. Next base: position 5,406 of record CAYNTZ010000095.1, read on the forward strand.
GCTACCCGCACCTTGCCCTTGAGTTTGATCAAAAGTAACTACATTTGCCGCATAAACGCCATTTTGCTCAAAATTATACGCACGCTCAATGCCACTCTTCTCTTCTGCAACATTATTCTTAAAACCATAGTTAAGTTGTTCAACGAAACCATCTTGTTTGTGTGAATAGGTCCATCCTAAAGAATCTAGTGCTGCAACATTATAGTTTTCTTGAGATTTGTTCTTTTTAAGCTCCGCCATGTTATATCTTATAAAATCAAATTCTATTGGCCCTTTTTCTTGATCAATCTTAATTGATATCTGTCTACCATCAGTATTGTCAAAACCATAAACGCCCTCTAGCGTTGGCTCACTTCCGCTATCTAAGCCAAACCCCTCAATGCGTTCCTTGTTGGGAGACTTAACAAAAACTTTTTGTCCTTCAAACGTCACCGCATTAAGATCAACGCCACTTTCTTTAATTTCTTTCTCGCTATAATAAAAACTCTTCACATCCGTATCCAACACAGTGTCATACATTTGCGATTTTGACGCCTTGGTTTTCAAGAAATCATTTTGCTCATTAGCATCAACCCGCCAACCATAAACCACATTAACATCGCCATCACCAGAACCTGTACCAATGCCCCATAACACCTTGCCGGTTAATGCATCCATGGTGCGGAAGGAGCGCTTGTAATCAAGCCCCATATTCTGCACCTTCTTTGGGCCAGCAAAAGAAGAAGCAATGATGCCGGCCGTCTCAATTAAATTATTATTAATGCCGGTTTGCAGTTGTGAATTAATGTAATTCCAATTAAAGAAGGCTGGCTGGATCAAGCGTGTTGACCACAATTCCAAATGGTATAAATCTTGAATATCATCTTCTGAGGCAGGATTAACAACCGTACCAAAACCAACCTGGGTCGCACCATTGCCGCTGTTGCGTTGAGCCGCCACTTGCGCACGAACGCTGTCTTCCAATCGATTGGCTTGAATAACAAATTGCGGAGTAAAGCCGGTGATCTGGTCAATCGTATCGGAGAAGCTGATTAAATTCTTTAGGCCAGGGGTATAGACGCCATTATTGTTTGAATCCCATTGGCCGGTGGTGGCAACGCTCTTTAAAATGTTTGTACTATAGAATGCCTGCGTAAAGGTGCGGCCGTTGTCAATTTCGTTGTACTCATAGGTTGCAACTTTCTGCCTTAAATCTTTATCGTCTTCTCCAAGGTCTTGCCCTTGATATTTTGCTGTTTCATTAGGATTAGGATTTTCATATTTGCCGCTATCCATCGCCAATAAGGTGCCGCCTGATATTAGGGAGGTGGCTGCAAAAGAAAGCAATCTAAATTGGGCTAGGTTGGTGCGATATTTATAGGAACCGTCATCTTCCCCTAAGGCCGCCCCTTCAACTGCGGCAAAACCTAATGACAACGTTGCTTGTAACGCGGCATAAACTATTTGCTTCTTAACCTGATCACTAAACTCCATCCCACGGCCATTAGCCGTGTTCTTTAATTGATAATGATTATACCCAGCCTGCGCAAACGCCGAAGCCCCCTGCCCTAAGGCGCGGGAGAAGCCGTCATCCGCTTTTAACCCAAACGCTTTGTACGCCGCAATGCGTGCGACTGCGCCAACCACTTGCCCCACAACCATCGGCGCTTCTGATTGTAATGCCAAGGCCGTTGATTGCGTGAATGTTCTTGGAGTCCAACCCGTATAGCCTTTATCTAATAAATCTTTAGCAATTCCCTGCGTTGCCCCATTTAATCCTTTATAATAAGCCTTCATTACCGGCTCATCCTTTGGATTAGTAGAAACTTTCAATCCCTTATTCTGTAATTCACGCCCCACCGAATCTGCGATCTTCGCTAAAGAACTATCTGGAGCAAGCTCTGCTTTAATATCGATATTTACACTATCCAGAATATCTTTTTTCTCTGATCCAGATAAATTGTTAAACGATTTATCGCCATGCATATTGCGCGTCTTTTCATCTACCCTATCTTGATATGCGCGTTTCTCAGCCCTGGCTTTTTCATTCGCATCATATTCTCCCATATTAAAGAGCTTCGTTGCGCCAACATTGCCTTGGCTTACAGTATCAACCAAATACGCAGCGGATGTTAGGGCAAGGTGCGAACCGATGGAGGTAGCAATAGTGGTTAGGGTTTCTTGAATAATCTTGTTTGTTTCAGAACAATTGCCTGTCGCATCATCACACAACAGGCCGTCCATTGCTCTGGTGATTTGCAGTTGAACAAAACCTTTAAGCGCACCGAAACTTAAACCAATGGCAAATTTTTCAGCAAAGGTAAAATTCTTGCTAGCCAAATTATTTTTTGCTGCATTAGATAACTCTAATGATTTTAAAAGATTTCCTAATAATGGAATTTTATTTAATAAATTAAACATCCCATCCATTACAAAATTGATGCTTTTGCCTAATTCAACAAATGGTTGGA
>CAYNTZ010000096.1:0-7855 GCA_964400365.1 uncultured Planctomycetales bacterium
CATTACCTTAGCCGCCTTAGCCCACATAGCTAAATGCCCCTGGTCCCCAAAGGGCAGCACCAGTAAACCGGTGTTTAATTCTTTTAATAGACACTGATTACGCTTAAGCCTCACGTAAAGGGCGATTAATTCCAAGGGAACCCCGCACAACGTGGCCGTTAATTTACGTAACACTTTTTCAACAAACGACAACTGCCTTGGCGCACTGGATGGGTTTGCCCGGCTGCCGGTGCAATAATAGTCAATCCCCTCGTCCTGGCATTGCCTTATTTCCCGGCCGTAATGATAATGGGGATCATCCATTAAAATCACCGGCACATAGCGCCCTGAACTTAACAGCAAACGCGCCACACGGACCATCTCGCGGAAATGCGCCTGCATGTTAACGGCAATCAAGACCTTAATCTTCTGTCCGTTTACTTCCTCACTCATGTCAAAGAACCCGTAGCCTGCATGGCCACCATTTGCTTATAACGGCTTTCTTGTGTCAATAATTCTGCCGGATGCCCCGCCTCAATCACCTGACCATTGTCCATCACAATAATATAATCATAACCACTAACCGTAGCCAGTCGGTGCGCAATGGCAATCACGGTCTTGCCTTGAGAAATTTCAGCGATGGCTTCCTGAATATAGCGCTCTGAAACACTGTCTAAGGCTGAGGTCGCTTCATCAAAGAGCAGGATCTGCGGCTCATTGAGAATGGCCCGCGCCATCGCAATGCGCTGGCGCTGCCCGCCAGAAATCAATACGCCCCGGTCCCCCACCTTGGTCTGATACCCTTGAGGCAATTGCAAGATAAAATCATGGGCGTGGGCGCGGCGGGCGGCTTTTTCCACCATCTCCGGGGTGGCCGCCGCATTGGCAAAGGCGATATTGGCTGCAATGGTGTCATTTAACAGAAAGGTATCTTGCGCCACCACCCCTATCACCTTGCGCCAGGAACCCGTCTCCAGGTCCTTGAGATCAACGCCATCCACCAAGATCCGGCCTTCCTGGGGATCATAAAAACGCAGGAGTAATTCAGCTAAACTTGACTTACCTGAACCTGATGCCCCCACAATACCGACGCGCATCCCTTTTTGAATCGTCAAATGAATATCTTTTAACACCAACGGGGAATGCTTGGCATAGGCGAAGCTGACATGGGAAAATTCCAAGGCGCGATTAAATGATTGAAAGACCTGCTGGCCGTTACGGATGGTTTCGTCCTTGGTTTCAGACAGGAAGCGGTTAATCTCCTTAACCATAGGTATTCTGGCCGTCACCGCTGCCTTGGTGCTGTTGATGGCCTTCACCGTCGGTATCAAACGCATCCAAATCAGGATAAAAATCAATAACATGCTGTAGGCCGCCGCATCCTTGGCCGCCATCCAGGCTGCGGCAAAAAGAATCACGGATAAAATAAAAACCCCACAGATCTCAAAGGCCGGGGGCATCATGGCCTGCAGGCGCATTAAACGGCTGCTTAAATGATTTAACTCGTCGACCTTACCTTCAAATTCATCCTTCATGAGTTTTTCACGGCCAAATAAACGCAGGGTTTTCATCCCATACAAAATATTATGCAGGGTTTGGGTAAAACTATAACGGATCTCCACAACCGCCTTGCCCCTTCGTTCAATGGCGCGGGCCTGCACGCTTAAGGCCAGGGTGGCCAGGGCCGCCATCACTAAAGAAAGGATGGTCAATGGGATCGACATGGCCAATAAATAGCATACTAAGACCATCAAGGTAAAAACATAGGGCTGAATACTAACAACGGATTCCACCATCATCCCTAAAGAATTATCAATGTGATTATCCATGACCTGCTGTAAATCCGAGGCCCGGCGGCTGTTAAAATAACCGATGCCCGTGTGCATCGCCCGCTCCACACAAGCCATGCGATAGGCCTTGGTCACTCCCGCGCGCAAACCCGCGCAACAAACCGCATTGCCGTACACAAAAATATTTTTAATCACCGTCGCTGCCAACACAATTACGGCAATGGTGCGTAATTTATCCCCCAGGCTTAACTGGTTTAAATACAACGCGCCCTGATTAAAAGGAAACGGCAGGTTCTGCCCCACCGCGGTTGAAGTGGTGCTTAACAGCGGCGCCATCACCGCTAGGCTTAAGGTTTCCATGACCGCGGCCAAGGCGCTAAAACACCCCACCCCCAGGACCAATGGCCAACATTTTTTTAAAATCTGTTTGTTCATACTGCGCTTACGCCCTTAAGGATTAAAACGGGCCGCGTACTGTTGATAAAAATGCCCGATGCTGTCACGGCTGGAGGGAATCTTCCCCTCCATCACGCCGGCTAATTTAGCGGTATTCAAACTTAAATCCTTCGGACGCGCGGCCTTAAACCCGACGCTGTCAACCGAAGCCGGCTTGATTAAGGATGCATCCAAATTAAAAACCCTGGCTAACTCACGGGCAAAATCATATTTGGATAAGGCATCACTGGAGGCCACGTTATAAACACCCGTTAAATCCTTTTCGATCATAGCCGTCATCACAGCCGCCAAATCAAAGGTAAAAATATTGGATGATATCACGTCGGTAAAACCATTAATCGCCCGCCCGGCACCTAACTCGCCAATCACCCATTCCGCCAAAGATTGCTTCTTGATAATATTAAACCCGTAAAAGGATGTCCTCATCACCAAGGCATTTGCATCTTGCAAGGCCGACAGTTCGGCTTTTAATTTAGTCACGGCATAATAATTAACCGGATTAGGCAGATCCGCTTCGTTATAATTCCCCTTGCTCCCGTCGTAAATGGCATCGGTTGAAATATGCACCAATTTAATTGACCGCTTCCCTGCGGCCTCATGCACCTGCCTGGCTGCCGTGATATTCATCGCATCAGCCAAGGCATGATCAGCTTCGCATACATCCACATTGGCCAAGGCCGCCGCGTGCACGATAACCTGCGGCTTAAATTCATCCAGCACCTTGTTAAAAGCTACTGTGTCCAACAAATCCGCTTGATACAACGCCACACCCTTTAACACTACCGGATGCGTATTAAAAATACCAGCCAGCGTATAGTGCGTTTGCCAACAATGCGCTAAATTACTACCTAATAAACCGCTGACCCCAGTGATTAATACGCGCTTATTCATTGATTATTCCGGGATATCATCCATAGCCCAACGGGATTGCTCAATGGCATAATCATCGGCGATCTGGTCAACTAATTTAGTTAAATCGGCCACACTTAACCACGCGTCATTGTCCCCGGAGTTATAACAAAATCCTTCATCACATAATTTGCCCTTGCCCTTCAACAGCTCGTCTCGTAATTGGGGATTAGACTGCACCACAAAGCAATCCTTAAAGCGCACCGCGTTGCGCGCTTCATCTTCGCTGATTAGCATCTCATGGATTTTCTCGCCCGGGCGGATCCCCACCTCTTCCTGCTTGCAATGAGGGCCCACGGCCTTGGCTAAATCCGTGATCTTCATCGACGGAATATGCGGCACAAAAATTTCCCCGCCCTTCATACGGCCTAAGGATTCCAAGACAAAGTACACGGCTTGATCGAGGGTAATCCAAAAACGGGTCATGCGCGCATCAGTAATGGGCAAGACACCGCTTTTCACCCGTTCTTTAAAAAACGGCACCACCGACCCGCGGCTGCCTAAGACATTACCGTAACGCACCACGGAAAAACGGGTGCCGGCGGTATGTTCACTGTAAATATTGGCGGCGGTAAATAATTTATCGGAACATAATTTAGTGGCCCCATACAAATTAATAGGGTTGCAGGCCTTATCCGTCGATAGCGCCACCACCTTCTTGACCCCGCAATCTAAGGCAGCCTGGATAATATTCATGGCCCCCTCGACATTGGTCTTGATATATTCTTCCGGATTGCGCTCCGCTGCCGGCACCTGCTTTAAGGCCGCCGCATGGATGACATAATCAACCCCGCGGAACACCCGGTTTAAACGTTCCTTATCCCGCACATCGCCTAAGACATAGTCCAGGCAGGGATGCTTATGCGGATTAAAACGCTGCTGCATTTCAAATTGCTTTAACTCATCACGGCTAAAAATAATCAGGCGCTTAGGCGTATCGTCCTTTAAGACAATCTGAATAAATTTCTTACCAAAGGAACCGGTCGCACCGGTGACCAAGACTGTTTTACCGCTAAATAAACCTGCGCCCATAAAAACCCCCGCGTTATTGAATTAATACATTTTCTTTTGAAATTTCATACACCAAATCAATCACCTTACCCCCTACGTCGGGGAAGTGACCGTCGGTTTCCTTGCATACGAATAATACCCCGGCCCATGCGTGGGACGGCCACTGCTCCGTCTTAGTGACCTGGCAGCCGGAAAGCTGGGGGCCATTAAAAATCATCTCCGCCAACACCGCCACATCCCCGTGCCCATAAAGAATAAAATGGCGTTCACCCTGCGCATAAAGCGAGGCGATCACCCGTTGCATATTGTCCTTAATTAAGGACATTGAATTGATGGTCTTTAGGGTGTATTGAACGGACTTGCGCATTTTCTCGCCAAAGCCCTTAGGCGTTAAAATGTATTGCACCTTGCGGCTATTTAATTGCTGGATGCGGATCATCCCCTTGGCCGCCAGGCGGCGCAACAGCATATTGGTTAGCCCCAACGATAAATTCAGTTGACGAGATAGGTCGCGCTGATTGCCAGCAAGCTTTCCGCCGATAATATTAACCAATTCAAATTCACGTTCGTTCAACAGTTCTCGCGCCATAGCTAATCGGTTACCTACTTTTTCTGTTATTAAGAAGACCCAGAACCCCCTTGGTCATTTCTGTGGCAATCATGACATTACCGTCTTCACCAGGATGGCACCAATCAACAAAGACAGGCTGTTTTACCGTTGCAAATATCTCACTGATATCTTCAAAACGATAAACTGCCTTTAGAGACTCCTTATGCGCGTTCAATAAACCATAACTTTTTTCATACAAGGGCTTAACATCTACTTCCTTGGCCTCTTGCTGCTGTTCGTAGTCAGTTAACAGTGGTTTATTAAAAATAGTGGGTTGCCAATAAAAAATATAATCAAAATGATAACTGGCAGCCAAGGCTTTAACAATATCCATGTTCTTTTCATAAATACTGACAATGTCATTAACCATGGGAGCTGGATCCGAGGGCATAAACCCTGCATTAACAACGGTTGGCCTAAGCTTATCCTTAATCCCGTATACAAAACGTTTAATAGCGGTCTTTTTTAAAATGCCTTTCACGGCCATCAGGGTGATGTCAGTTAAACGTCCGGGATCACTCAAACTTAATTCAACGGCACGATTGGATTCATTTTGAGGCAGGCCTGCCACCCCCGCCTGATAAGCAGCAAAAACATCATTAACCCCGTCATAAAAAATCACTAAATCCGGCACATTGCCTTTTTGTAACTGCAGTATCAGTTCAATCACGCCCTGGGTTGAAACATAACCGGTTTCTCCAAAATTATCCACGCGGCTCTCAATATGATTGAGCCTTAAGCCGCGTTCAACCAAGACAGGCAGGGTAAATTCATCACGCACACCAGATCCCCATACGGTTGACCCACCGAACATAAATATCTTTAAAGCCTTACTTGAAAGACGTTCTTGCCTCAAGGCAGGATAAAAACGCATGCCTGTATTATCTATATTAACATATTTACCTTCATAGGGACGCCGCCGAATATTGACATAAGATTTCCAACGGTAACGGCTGGATTCATTAAATTCTTCATAATATGGCGCCACCCAATCCGCCCCCTTATAGGTGTCAGCCTTAACCCGTTCGTCACGGCGACCAACCAACACTTCTCCAGGTGGAACAATCTTATCTTTAATAAAAAATATCCCAGATAAAAGCAATTCCAGGATGATAAACCAAATAAGCATGATACCAATAAAAGACCATGAGCTGCTAAAAAACTGACCCAATGATTTCTTAGGCATATAAGTCCTTACTAATATTTATGTTAGATTAAAAACTACTTAAAAATAATAGACCATCCTGTTCAAATATTGAACATTAAAATATAAAGAAAAAGGTCTTCTGTCAAGAAAAAAGTAATGAGCCAACTAACGCAAATGTACGCAGGATGCGCCACCATAACAAGCCCAATAAGGCTGCTAAAACTATAGCCTTCAAAGCTCCTTTTTGCGCCTGCACCAAGTAATACGAGAAAAGCGTGGTGGCAATAATCCCCAGCGGAGCCAGACAGATAAAATACCTGTTTGAGATTTGGAAGGCTTCAGCCCCAGAAGTTTCCTGCAATTTAAATAAGACCAAAACCGCAAGGCAGCCAGCTAAGACCATGAGCGTAAAAGCCCCGTAAGCGGCAGTCAAGCGCATCTCTTGAGGCGTCATTGCCTTAAAACTTCCCCACAGCGGCCATAGCCGACGTTGAGCGCCCCACATTAACAACCAAAATAGACCAAAAAGCCCGGCAATCAATAACCGGTCTTGCGGAAAACTGGCACCGATTAACCCCATAAAACCTTCCACAAAACGGAATTTAAAATGCGGGGCATGCATGTAGTAAAAACTGATCAACAGCACCGGCAGCAGCCATAGCCCCAGGTAGGCACGCCCGCGGCGGTACCCAAAACACCACCACAAAAAACATACGGCCGTAATCTGAATCAAACTAAACACCACGGTCAAGGCCAGTAGGCAATGGACAACAATCAAGGCCACCCCTAATTTTTTCTGCTGACCGTCCTTCTGCAGGTAGCTCAAAAAAAATACCGCCTGAAGAGTGGTCAACAAGAACCATAAGGCATACGGCCGCGCTTCAAAGCCATAGGCCCACACCATAAATGATGAAAAGGCAACGGCCAAAGCATAAAGGCCTGTCCATATCGAATAGAAATAGCTGAAGAAATAAAAGATGACCGCTATTGCCACCGACATGCAGGCCACGGGCAGGATACGTATGCGCAGATTGGAATAAGGGTGATTATGCCCCCATTGACCAGCGACCCATTCCTGCGGAGGTTGGTATCCTGTTAAATCAATAAAGGCCTTCTGGCTCAAATAAAAAAGAGGAGTGTTATTCCCTTCAGTGATTTTAGCGGTGATGATATCCCCATAAGAAAGGTTTCTAACACTCGAAAGTAAGGAATAAAGTTCGTCGTTCCATAAAGGCTTGTGTTCTGCCAGCCGCAAACCCAAGCCCGTCAATATAAGCGCCATCAATACTGCTGCTATTTTTATTTTACTTAATCGCACCCTATCCCCCCATGATCGAACGCAAGGCGCTTGGGACAATTTTATAAAAACGTAAAAAAGCCCAATACAGCATTAAACCCGCCAATAACAGCTGTAACCAACGGTAACCATTAAAAAATTTCACAATGGCGATTGAAAACCAGGTAGTGGCAATCACCCCGATAGGTGTCAGGTAAATAAAATAACGGTTACTCACCGCAAACCCCTCATTGTTAGGCGCAGCCTTTAAGGTGAATAAAAATAAAATCACCAGGGTCGACATCAAGCAGGCATAGGTAAAGGCCAAGTAGGGGGCGAGGGATTTGTCTAACCTTTCTTTAAATAGTGCCTTACCGGCCGGAAAAAACCGCTTACCCCAATTCAATAACAGCACCAGGGACATCATGACCAACACATAAAAACGCTCACGGGCAAAATTATCCCTCACCAGCTGTTCAGGCTCCATACCAAACCAAAACAAATATTTAGGCGCATGCAGGTAATAAAAAACACAGATCACCGCCGGTATCACGGCCAGCCACAAGTGCTGAGTTAAACGGCGCAACCCCAAGCACCACAAAATAAGCACAGCCCCGCCGATTCGCCCTAAGGTCAAAACGGATCCGAGCCTTCACAATACGCGCACCCCAGCCAAA
>CAYNTZ010000097.1:0-7792 GCA_964400365.1 uncultured Planctomycetales bacterium
TAATCGTGTCATAGGCCTGCAATACCGCCCGCTGAATAAGCCCCTCTTCCTCACGGTTTAAGCGGTCGCGCTCATCAGCCCCACAGGCCATTTGGGTCAATAATGACATTAGAAATGATAAATTCTCTGGGGTTGGTTCATTAATAAATGGATTGATGGTCACCGGATGATTTAAATCAAAAGTCATGTATTGGCCACCTAGGATTGTATTTAATTTTTTATAAGAATCCCCCTTATCCATCACAAAGAAATGCCCGCCCAAACGCGCATTTTGCACGATAAAATCATTCATAAAAAAACTCTTTCCCGCTCCCGATGCACCGATCACCACGCCATGGGGATTGATATTGGAATCAAAGAAATCTAAAAATACAACTTCCCCCCGGCGATTTAAGTACATTTGTGCCGGAGTCTTGGTGCCAGACATGGATCCAAAAAGCGGCAGCATATCCGCGGCATTGATGGATGATAGGCGTTTAGCACGTTTAATAAACCGCTCATAATAAGGGTCAAAATTAAGCGGCAAGACGCTTAAAAGAAGTGAAGCCCCAATTAAATTCTCCTTAAATCCTTCGCAATTAAGCCGGCTTAGTAAATTAATCACATTATCAGCTGCTTCTTCACAACGCTTTTTATCAGCATCACGCACGATAAAATGCACCCGCGCATGCACAATGCGTTCATTGCCTTTAAACATTTGACTGATCACGTCATCCAATTCTTTTTTCTTCTCCACCGCCTCAATGGACTTATCCCCCAACCAATTATCTTGGTGCATAAAGGTAAAGCTCTTTTGCATGTTTAATTGGCCCATGCTTTCATTAGGAGGTGGCACGGTTAGATTAATAACTATCATCAAATCAGGGCAGGCATCCAGCAGGCAGAAACGCGTGGCTTCATGCAATTCACGGCTCAACATACCTGCTTGAGTCTTATCCGGCAATTCTTTAAGTGTAACCACCTGATAGGACACCCCTTCAAAATCAATTCCTTGGCCCGTAGCGGTCGGCTCATTAAAAAGAATTTGATTACGGATAGCCTCTCCATCAGCTGTATCTATATTTATTTTTGACACTTGCTTGACCCTGCTAGGATTTAATAAAGGATAAATTAAATCAGCCAAATCCTGATCATTTAAAGATTTATAGGGCAAGGCAGCTGCTTGCAAAACCCCCTCCATCAAATGCACGTATTTCTGGAATTCTTCATCATGAATGGCCCTTTGCTGCAGCAGTTGCGTTTCAATACTAGCTGGAGACGTTAAGAATGATTGCGCTTTCTGCCAAGCACTGGGGTGCACCCATTGAGGAAAGAAACGCAAGGTAATCAAGACCCGCATACGCCTAGGTGAAAATAATGGCGCTTCGTGCGGCCAAAAACCTTCATAGGAGGCGCGTAGATGAGAAACCTTACCTGCCGCAAATAACCGATTAGATCCTGTTCCTTCGCTGTAATGATCATAGGCCTGCAATTTATCTTCTACATTTGCCTCGCCCATTAGAATAAACTGGCAGGCCATCTGTTTTGACGGCAGGCGGGTCAAGAAATTGTGCGCTTGCGCAGCTAAAGAAGCCAGGTAAGCATCGCCCTTTCCTTCGCTTTCCCATAAGGTAAGCTGCCAAATCTTTCCCAAACTCCCATCATGATTAACAAAGATACCGTTGGCATATTCAATATAGGGCAATAATTCTATAAAGGATGCCCCCTGGGTAAATAGTGATTCCATTTGTTTAAATGTCACCGCCATTATTTCTTCCCTTTCTGATTAAAGATCCCCCCGGAAGCTTCTTCATTAATCACCGGATTAGCTGGGATAATGACTTCTGCAGGCCCATCATCTGGCCGTCCAGTATCAATAAACCATTTAGGCCCTTGCACCATCACATAGGCCCAATGCCCGGCCACCAAGACATCCGGGTCTGATTTACTTTTTTGGTCAGGCACCCACACCTTGCGCACCACTGGACTCTGCACCACCGGCACATAGGGTTTGACATACCCATAGGTATTCTGTTCAACTAGCTTTTCATCAATAAATTTCTTCATATCCGCCTTGCTTTGACCAACACTTTCGGCATAGACATCTATTAAGGTTGGACGCTTATTTTTTACTGGCGTACTTTTAGCATAAGCCATGCTGCTAATATTAATCACTGATATGGCTAGAAGCCAGATGAAGACGCGATAACCCATGAATGGTAACCCCTTTCTGTACAATAAAATACACCGGCTGCCCATTACGTACATGAATGGCTGGCACTAGATTTTCCATTTGCTTAGCATAATAATCTGACATCTTCCCCGCGCTCACCGCCAACCCTTGAAATACAGCATTTTTAGCACCGTTTCCTGTAACCTGTTTAACGGTATCCCCATCCTCATCTTGACGGGTGGTCACTTCTTGGTCAGCCAAGGCTTGGGCTCCACCGCCTAAGAACCCAGACATAAAGGTGGTGGCTAATTGCCGGCCTGTGTTATAAATAACCTGGCCACGGATACCCAGCTCACCAAACCCATCAGTCACATACCCTAGATGCTGTTCATTTTCAAAAGTCACCCCATCTGGCAACACTGAAGAAATAGCAATAATTTGAATTAACGCCCGCTCTGACACTAAATCCCCATAGGCATTACCCATGACAAAAGCCCCCTTTAAGGGGATACGGCTTTTATTAGGCCCATAAAACGCTTCATCTAAAGCAATCAACACTGGCAATGGATTATTCTGATCAGCGGCCGCATAAACACCGGTCAATAGTGTTCCTTTACAGAAGCTTCCTAAGGGCAAATAAACAGCATCCTTATCTTCCTTTTCTTCAATAGGCTTAATATCAGCAATGGCTAATTGCAAATCTTCTTGTGTAGTGGACGACTGCATAGAATTATTTAAATTGATCTCCTGGCGCAGCTCTTCTATGCGGCTATCGATCTTTGCCACAAAGGTATCATCCACCTTGGATAACTGTTTCTTCATTGCTTTCTGGTCATTGCGCATCTCTTTAATAAAAACTTCCATTTCTTTTAACCTATCCTCTAGATTGAAATAATCCTTCTTCATCCGGGCAATATCCGATTTTTCATCTACACCGCCAACCCCTAAACCAATTTCTTCAACATTAGGTTTAGCAGGATTGGATGTTTTCTGTTTTTGATCCTGGCTTGGCGTTAAAAGCAAACTAACCAAGATAAAAGCAAGCACACCAATAGCCGGATAAGCAATGATTTGGTTCTTTTGCACCCATTGTTTGATCTTGTCAAAATTCATCTTATTTCTCCACCACCATATAAATACGCGCCTGATTTCCCTCTTGTTTCATAGGGTTTAAACTATCTGCGTCACTGCTAATAGCCAATAAACGTGGATAGCTAATCGCTTGAATAGGAATAATGACCGTGTTATCACTTACATTTTTTGCCGTTAATACCAATCCGTTAAGCTTAGGTAATTCAAACACGGTATTTAACGTTAACTCTATTTGACCTTGAGCAATGGGACGCTGCTCCTTGGCTTCTAATACCGTAGCCCCAGCAGGCACCCGGCCTTGTATTAATACTTTCATCAAATCCATGACATCACTGCGATTATCCCCGGAGGCACGGTTAGGGTCAAAGGCATAGGTGATCTTCACCTTGGCCTCATGCTCCTTACCCATGATTAAATTTAATGGGTAACTTTCCCCTTTAACTGAAGTAACAAAGATATCTGCAGGGCTTTCATGCTTTGGCAAAACAAAGACTGAATAGTCTAGAACCTCAATCAATACACTATCAGCTCCTCCCCCCTTAATGATCTTAGCCACCTTCTCTGGGAATATAACTTCAGTAATCTTGCCTGAAGCCACATTAATATCCAAAGGCCTGCCATCGTAATAAATATCACGCACTCCTGCTAAACCTTCTTTAGGAAAAAGCACAATCATTAGAATTAAGAATATCCTCATCACATCTCATCCTTACTAACGCGCCTATCGTAAGATTCAATCATTAACCCATATGGATTCATCTCCGTTGGATTAACCTTCTTGATAACAATACGAAAAACTATGTTTAACGTAGAAACTACATCCTTTCCATTAAAGACAATATTCTCACCCGCAATAACTACCGTATAAGATCGATCATTTTTGATTAATTGGGGATCCTGAGAAATTGAAAATAATGAAGACATTTTATTTGCCTTAGCTAAAACAATATCTTTATCAAAGATTGCCTGTGCTTTAGCTAAAAAATGAGGGAACATAAACTTTGTTGAGCGATTATAAGAATCTTCAACGGTAAGTGGAGTAAAGTTTAACCAATTTAGAATCCATGAAACCGCAAATAAAGACACCACCTCTTCTGGCATGGATTCTGGATGGGCAATGCCAGCCTCCCTAATAGAAGGTATGTAATAAATCGGCCTTGGTTTTAATACGCTTTGAATAAGGGCCATGCCTAATACCGCACAAAGAAGGGTTAATATTAAAATGCTCACCATGAGCTTGCCGTTAATCGCCTCCGCTTTGGACCAGCGTTCTAAAAAAGGCGATCGATGTTCTTTAATTGAATTTTGCATAAACTGTATCGTTCTACCTTTGTTAACGGAGCTATTAAGCCCGGTAGATCAAATCCTTTAGAATAAAGCCAGTGCACCAAATAACCCGGGGGCTTATCGCGTTTAAACAGCACTAAAGCAACCCATCCGACGATGGCGATAACCCCCGGGATAGCTGGCCCCAAACAGAGCCCCCCAGCTCCGACAATCAAGGCCAACAAAGCTACATCTTCTAATTCAAGGCCGAATAATAAAACCGGCTTATCAATGGTGCGGGGGCATTTATGTGTCATCATCAACCTTAGTAATTAGCGAGTGTTAGTATTATTTAAAAACATCAAGGCTGCATAAGCAACCGCGCAGGAAACAGCTAGGTGATAATGGCCACGTAGCAGACCAGCGACACCGCCTAATAACACAACGGCTCCACCAAAAGTTGCAATTGGCCCCCTGATAATCTCAAGTCCTTTATCCGTATTCTGCTGAACAATTTCTAATGGATCAACTGACTGAGCAAAAACATGACGATGCTGTAAACCTATTAAAAAAACTAATGACAAGACTAGGACACTAAGTAAACGCAACATGCCGCTCCTCCTTAATTGATTGTTGATATTTAAAATTAATCCCCTTAAAAACTAAAAAGAACATCATCAAAGGCGTAAAATAAACCAAAACCCCTGCACCCAAGGCAAAATATGGCTCCTGCCAAAACCATTTAATCCCTCCGGCTAGTTGCGCTTGAGCATTAGCGATTAATAATGAAGCCCAATACGCCAAACACGCTGTTAAAACCCACAACTTCACCCATACCAATGATTTGATCCAGCATAATAAGAAATCAACACGGGCAAAGGTCAAGATCAGGCAAAGCACTACTGGAAAAAATACATATAAGGATAAATTAGCCATTCCTTGTGCATAGGGATAGCTTTGCAATAAGCCTTGAGCTGCTTGCCAAAGCCAATTGGATTTCTGGGCATATTCTTTATCTAATGCCTTTACCTCGTTAAACATAACAGCATCGATAAAATAATTGTCACGATGGGTATTGCCTTGCTGAGGATATCTCCTATCAAGCATCAATTTAATCTCAGGCCAAGTGGTGTCCATATTGATTGCATGTTGAATTCTTGTTTTTAAACCCTCCCATTGGGCCTTTACATCAGGCGAATATTTATTAATGATTGTTGTACTAGAGAATCCATGGATGGATAAATCTTTCACTGGGTCAGCAGATGTGTTCT
The DNA here is from genome assembly GCA_964400365.1 of uncultured Planctomycetales bacterium. GTDB lineage: Bacteria > Omnitrophota > Gorgyraeia > Zapsychrales > Fredricksoniimonadaceae > CAYNTZ01. The sequence continues at coordinate 5,782 of CAYNTZ010000097.1, forward strand.
TAACAAGAATCAAGGCAGGCAAATAATGCGTATAAATAAAATCCTGCGCCTTTTGCTTTAAGGAAAGATCTGCAATGCCTAGCTTTACTTTCCTTTGTAAATCTAGCGCCCTATCTTGAATATCAAAAGGATACTTTAAATATTGGAAATCATCAGGCATAAGCCGGCTTAAAGCCGAAATAATCCCTATAGTAAATAAATCAAAAGACTGCCCCAAGAATGACAGTAAAGCAGGCATTTCCTTGGACCCTCGTTGATGTGGATTAAAAATCTTTGATTTTAAGGTTTCTGTACTTAAAGCTGGCGGCGCACAGATCGAAGAATCACGTGAAGCATGATTAGCAGGACAGTAAGCTTCCCATGCACTGCTAATATTTTCTTCATGACGTGTTGATGTTCCTACAGTAATAAGGCAGGCGATAAAAATACAAAAATGACGCAATAAAGGCCAATAGTTAACCTCTTTAGTGCATCTATAGATCTGATAGCAAAAACCGATACAAAAACAAAGATAACCAATCTTGCTTTCCTGGAATAGGAAATCCATTAAGCCTTGGCTTAAATTAAGCCCTAAGACTGAAAGCGCACTGTCCACTGGGGTGATGCCGAAAATATCCATGGCACACGTGTTCCAAAAATAGAGGCGTTAATAAGATTTAATCTAAGTGGGGGTATTCTTTTAGATCCACATCAAGGTGGGGGCCTTGAGCAGTGAGGCCTAAGGGGTTAGGCTCAACCGGCGAATCTACAATGATGATAACAGGGATTGATTATTTGTCAACAATTATTTTTGATTATTTAACAATACATTCTCTTGCTGCAGTTGGAGTTGTAGATTTTTACGACGGGCATCACGAAAAAGAATATTGTAATAAAGAACTAGGATAATAGCCAAAACAACAAAGATAACACCCTGGTAGGAGAATTTACGGCTCATGATTTATGCACACTTTCTAAAACCAATTGCCTTAAACATTCAATCCAGGTTGGATGAACATTCAAGCTTTCTACCATTTGCCAGCGCTCTCCACCCTTGGATTGAAATAAATGCTTATATTCAACTGCTATTTCAATGGTTGTTTCCAGACAATCGGCGACAAAGGATGGCGAGAAGACTAATACATTCTTCTTACCCCTGCGGGCGATATGGTCTATCACTTGATCTGTATACGGCTTAATCCATGGGGTTTTCCCTAAACGAGATTGAAAACACACCGTATAATCCCCTTCTTTAATACCTAACTCTTTCACTAAAAGCTTGGTGGTTTCAAAGCACTGGGCGCGGTAGCAGTATTGATTCTTAGCATGGAAGGTTTGACAACACTCCCCTAACTTGCAATTTTTGCCGCAGGAGGCTTTTAAAATTTGCCGCTCCGGCAGGCCATGATAGGAAAATAAATAATAATCAAATTGAGCTTCCTTCATGTATTTACGGCCAAGCTCGACAAAGGCTTTAATAAATAATGGGTGATCAAAAAACTGACTAATCACCTTGATGGTCGGTACCACTTCCCATTGCTTTATTTCATCCATCACCTTCTCAATGGTTGAACCCGTCGATGCTGAGGCATATTGCGGATATAATGGCACAACAATTAATTGCCCAATGCCTTTATTTCTAAAACGCTCAAGGGCCGAGGCAATACTAAGACGTTGATAACGCATGGCTAATTCAACTTGAAAATCATGACCTAGCGATTCTTGCAAAAGCTTCACCGATTGCTCTCCATAAACCTTTAATGGAGAACCCTCCTTGGTCCACAGCTGTTCATAACCAGCAGCAGATTGCGGCGCACGAAAAGGCGCAATAATTAGATTAATCAATAACCAACGACGCCACCAGGGAATATCAATAACCCGGCCATCCATTAAAAATTCACGCAGATACTTGCGCACATCTGGCACCGATGGGCTGTCCGGCGTACCTAAATTGATAATCAAAACACCTATTTTTGAATTTCTGACGTTCATCATGATGGAAGCATGATATCAAAAAAATTGAAATAATGAA
>CAYNTZ010000098.1:0-7689 GCA_964400365.1 uncultured Planctomycetales bacterium
GGATGGGCTGATCAGCAAAGAAATGACTATATCTTTAATCTAAAGAAGTTACAGGGAGGAATGGAAATATTAAAACCTGAGATCAGGCAAAAGATGGCTTCAGGTAATCTTCTGATGGTTGGGCCAGGTAATCATCCATATGAAATTCTAAGATTGTTAGATCTGTTTCCTGAAGTAAATTCGATCACGGTAATCGATATTTTTGATTCTAATATAGAAGCCAACCAAGAAATACTTAAAGATATTCTCCCTGCCAAGCTTTTTAATAAAATTAAGTTTAGATCAGCAAGGCTGGAAGATGAACCGACTGGTCAATTTGATTTAATCTTTGTTGGTGGGGCGATATTAGATAGCACGTTATGGGGAGTGCCTTCGGCTAGCAATCCAATTACAAAGGAAATGATTGCTAAAATGTGGGAATTAACTTCACCAGATGGTGTTTCTGTAGCATTTGATGCGGACAAGGAGTTTAGCGAGGTTTTTCATCAGCAAGGCTTTCACATGCGTGATTTTTATGGCAATAAAAATCCAGAATATAGTCTTTTTGCTGCAAAAAATGAAGCAATATTTCGTGGATCTGAGGCGATGAAATATGGCCCAGGTGGTATCGATTTCAACCCCGCTCAGATGAGTATGCAGGTGAAAAAAGAGGGAGAAGATTTTCATTTTGATTTTAATGGTGTTCAAATTGATGCGGCACAAGTAACTGGTGTTACCTTTACTATCCGCCAAATGACCCCTGTTGTTAATCTGCCTCAAATCCTAGGATTAAATCAACCTGTCCCATCCAGTGAAAATCTAGCTCTCCGCTAATTGGTTATACATCAAAGCATTATTAATATAATCAACCATAAAGCTTGACTTATAGACATAAAATTGCAATATGTAGCAATTGATTAAAAATCAATATTATCGATACCCCCAAGTCGGTTGAACCCAGTCATAAATCTCCCCAATTTAGGTTTATGCTCTTAATGGATACATCAAGAAGAAAAGCAATTATTATAAAAGGCGAAGGCATTTCGATAGAATTTAAGGAATGCAAAGAAGATATAAACCAAAATGCATATGATACTGTCTGTGCATTCTTGAACAGAAACGGAGGCGAGCTTTTGCTTGGTGTTAATGATAATGGCAAAATGACAGGCATTGATAAGAGCTTGGTTCAGGCGTGAGGAAGCTTGTTAAATACGGTAAAATTTATTTTAGTGCTCAATCACAGTTTATTGAAAAGACGTTTTTAAAATGGTTGTTACTACTCCGCACATTGCAACAGCAATCAAAGCTCCTTTCAAAACGCTTGAACGATGGTTGAAGAAATTGAAGGAAGAAGGAAAAATAAAATATCAGGGCAGTGCAAAAACTGGCGGGTATTATTTAAATGAGTAAATCAAATAAAAAGTAATGTACTTTATTACGCGGTTATGTATAATACGTTTTCTTAAATTTGTTTTTTGATTTTCGCGGGCCATTAGCTCATCTGGTAGAGCGACTGACTCTTAATCAGTAGGTGGCAGGTTCGAGCCCTGCATGGCCCATTTTATTAAATTGCCTTTAGGCAATTTAATAAAATGTTGTAATAAGGGCTCGAAGGGAGCCCTGCTTATAAAATGCGATGAATAAGAGCATTTTATAGGGCGGGTGGCCGACCTGGAGTGAGCGAAGCGAACGGAAGGCGCCGAGCCCATCATCGCTATAAATGCAAGGCGTTTCATTTATTTTATAAAATTAATTTAAATTTATGCCCACATCCTCAGTAGACATTGAATCCTTAAAACAAAAAGCAACAACGATGCGTCGTGAGATTTTAGAGACCCTGGAAGTGGCTGGTTCCGGCCATCCCGGCGGCTCTTTGTCTGCGGTTGAAATCATGCTGGCCCTTTACGGCTATGCCATGAAGCATGACCCTAAAAATCCTAAGATGGAAGACCGTGATCGTTTAATTGTGTCCAAGGGTCATGTGTCGCCGGTGGTGTATGTGACGCTGGCTAATTTTGGTTATTTCCCTAAAGAAGAATTAAAAACCTTCCGTAAATTCGGTGCCCGCCTGCAAGGGCATGTGCACACCAAGGTGCCAGGTGTTGAATTTAATACCGGTTCCCTGGGGCACGGACTTTCTTTTTGTAATGGCATTGCCCTTGGTGCACGGATGCGCGGCAAATCATTTAAGACCTATTGCTTGATGGGTGATGGCGAAATTCAAGAAGGTTCTGTCTGGGAAGCCGCCATGACCGCTGCGCATCACAAGATTGATAATGTCTGCGCCATCGTTGATTACAATAAGGTGCAGGAAAATGGATTGATTAGTGATATTAAAGGCCTAGAGCCGCTTGCTGATAAATGGCGTGCTTTTGGCTGGCATACCTTGGAAATCAACGGCCATGATTTAACGGCACTGATGACGGCGCTCGATGATTTTAAAAATACTAAGGGTAAGCCCACGGTGATTATTGCCAATACCTTAAAAGGTAAGGGTATTTCCTTCATGGAATTAAAAAGCGCCTGGCATGGTAAGGCGCCTAATAAAGAACAATTGGCGCAAGCGCTCGCGGAGTTAAAGTAATGACAGAATATAAGCCCACACCTACAAGGGATGGTTTTGGCGAAGAGATGGTGGCCTTAGGTAAGATTAATCCAAACATCGTGATGACCTCAGGCGACTTGGAAGATGCCACCCGTGCTGAATATTTCAAAAAAGAATTTCCCGATAGATTTTTTAATTTAGGTATCACCGAGCAGGATGTGGTGGGTACAGCCGCTGGCTTAGCGACCCAAGGTTATGTGGCCTTTGCCACGTCCTTTGCCGTATTTTTAACCAACCGCGCCTATGACATGATTCGTTTGGATGTTTGCTATAACAACACCAACGTAAAGGTGGTCTGTTCTCACGGTGGGGTGACTGTTGGTGAAGACGGCGCCTCAGCCCAGTGTTTGGAAGATTTTGCCATCATGCGCGTGCTTCCTAACATGAAGGTGATCTGCCCTATGGATTATATTGAAGCCAAGAAAGCCACCCGTGCGATTACCGATACCTTTGGTCCTTTCTATATGCGCACCTCGCGTGCCCCATTACCGGTGTTAACCAATGAGCAAACGCCTTTTGTGATTGGCAAGGCCAATGTGATGCGTCCGGGCCGTGATGTCACCATTATTGCCTGTGGGGTGATGGTGGCGGAAAGTTTATCTGCCGCCGAGCAATTAAAAGCCCAAGGTATTGATGCGCGTGTCATTAATATGCACACCATTAAGCCTATTGACGTGCAAGCAATTATTGCTGCATCCAAAGAAACCGGTGCGATTGTCACCGCCGAAGAGCATCAAATTAACGGTGGCTTAGGTTCTGCGGTGGCAGAAGTGTTGGCTCAACAAGCCCCATGCCCGGTTGAGATGGTGGGGGTTAAGGATTCTTTTGGCGAAAGCGGAACACCGGCGCAATTAATGGCGCATTTTGGCATTAAAGATGTGGATGTGGTCGCAGCTGTAAAAAAAGTAATTGCCCGTAAGAAATAAAATCCATCTATAATTTTTCTAAGGAGATCACATGGCTAAAGGCATTATGCATGAGCTTGGGAATTTAGGTCAAAGCTTGTGGATTGATAATATCAGCCGTTCCATGATTGCTTCCGGTAAGTTGAAATCCTTGATTGACCAAGGCTTGCGCGGTCAAACCTCGAATCCTTCCATATTTAAACAAGCCATTGCGGCGAGTAATGATTACGATGCCAATATCGTGCAATTAGCGGAAGGCGGAAAATCCACCTTTGAAATTTACGACGAATTAACCATTAAGGATGTGCAGTCCGCCGCTGATTTATTTCGCGGTGTCTATGATGCCACCAAGGGGTTGGATGGTTATGTTAGCTTAGAAATTAATCCCAAATTAGGTAATGAGTTAGGCGCGCAATTGCAAGAAGGCTTGCGCCTATGGAAGAAATTAAATCGTCCTAATGTGATGATCAAGGTACCAGCCACCAAGAATGGTATGGGGGTGGTCGAAGGTTTAATTGCCGCCGGTGTTAATGTGAACGTGACCTTGATTTTCTCCGCCGAGCAGTATCAGCAGGTGGCTTGGAGCTATATGAAGGGGTTGACCCGTTTGGCAGCCAGCGGTGGTGATTTAACAAAGGTTCATTCGGTGGCTTCTGTCTTTGTCAGCCGTCTTGATGCGACGGTGGATAAATGGCTGGATGAAGAGATGGCGAAGACCATTGATATGAAACGCAAGCCCATCATGGCTTCCTTGCGCGGCCGTGCAGCGGTGTCTAACTGCGAAATTGTCTTTCATAAATTCCAAAAGTCATTTGATTCAGCTGAATTTAAAGCGTTGCAGGTTAAGGGTGCTAATGTCCAGCGTGTCTTATGGGCATCGACCGGAACCAAGGATGCCAAGTATAGTGATATTAAATACGTGACGGAATTAATGGCTAATCCAACGGTCAATACCTTGCCGGATAAAACCTTGGAAGCGGTTTTAGATCATGGCATAGCTAAATTAGCCATGCCTGGCGATGTGGCCATGGCCCAGCGGGCGATTGAAGAATTACGCTTACTTGGCATAGATGTGGGCATTGTCTGTAATAAATTATTAGCCGAAGGTTTGGTGGCGTTTGAAAAGTCTTTTGAAGAATTAACTGTTTCTATTGAAGAAAAGTCCCGCAAGCTGGCTGCTAAGTAATTTATGTCCAATGATGAGCGTTTTTCTAAATTAGTTTTTGGCATTGCCTTAACAGCTGCGTTTTTCTTGCCTTGCGCAAAATGGATTGCGTTAGTAATTGGGGTATTGTTTTTAATTTCATCATGTTGGGGCTTTTGTGTGTCTTGCCAATGCAAGAAAGCCTCTGGCTGCTGTCAACAACAAGATAAGGGTTAATCCTTATTTAACTAAAGGGAGAGAAGAATGAAAAAGCAATTATTTGTTTTAGCGGTGATGATGGTTTTAGGGGTTGGTGTAGTAGTGGCTCAAGAAGCGGCTGTGCCTGAAGCGGCGGAAGTTGCCGTAGCAGCTGTTAACGCCAATAACAGCATTTGTCCTATTTCTGGCCGTGCGTTAAATCTTAATGATGCTAACGATTTTACCACCTTGGAAGTTGAAGGGGTTGTGTTGAATGTTTGCCCTATGGGTAAGGCTGCTTATGAAGCAGATGCAACCCAATACGCAGAAAAGATTGCCCAAGCTGTTGCTGATGTTAAAGCTCCTGCCGCTGTTGAAGTTGAAGCTCCAGTCGCCGAAGTTGCCGCGCCTGCTGCTGCGTATTAAGAATCAAGTTAATTAGAAAGCCCCGTGAGGAGGATCTCACGGGGCTTTTCTTTTTTTGGAAAACACTAGTTTTTAGGCAGCGATATATTAAACTAGTAGCGTATGAACCCATGGAAGAATATTACATCGTTATCTGAACCGCAAATGCGGGACCTGCAAGATAAGCAGTTATCTCATTTTATCAACACCCATGTCTATCCCTTTAGCCCGTATTACCGTAAGCTTTTTGATGAGCATCACATCGACCCTCGGCAGATACGCTCTGTTGCTGATTTAAGGCGTATCCCATTTTCATCCAAGGCTAATTTAGTTTCCCCAAACAATCCCCAGCAGTATAAGGATTTTATCCTGCAGCCGGATCAAGATAAGATTAAGCGGTTTTGGCCCAAAGGTAAATTATTTGCCTTATTAGCCCAAAAAGCAATTAAGGGAGATGAGTCTGTCCACGACCAATTAGCCAAAGAATACCGTCCGGTTTTTATGACCTTTACCACCGGCACCACCAGTGCTCCGGTACCTTTTACCTATAGCCGTTATGACTTGGATAATTTAAATCTGTCCGGGGCGCGGATGGTTAGTTTATTTGATTTAAAAGAAGATGACCGCATTATGAATATTTTCCCCTTTGCCCCGCATTTGGCGTTTTGGCAAGTCTTTTATGGGGCTATTGAAGCGAATATGTTTTGTTTAAGCACGGGTGGGGGAAAGGTATTGGGTACGGATGGGAATATGACGGCTTTGTTGCGGATTAAGCCGTCGATGATTTTAGGCGTGCCTAGTTATATTTACCATTTAATCCGTTTTGCCCAGGAAAAAGGGCATGACCTTTCTTTTTTAAAGAAAATAGTTTTAGGGGCGGCCAAGGTAACGCCTGTGTATAAGCTAAAATTAGCCCAGATGTTAGCAGAGCAAGGGGCTCATAATGTCCAGATTTTCGGCACCTATGGTTTTACTGAAGCCAGGGCGGCCTGGGCCGAATGCCCGGCGCCTAATGACACCTCCAGCGGTTATCATCTTTATCCGGATAAGGAAATATTTGAAATCATCGACCCACATACCGGTGAAGTAAAGGCGGACCATGAAGATGGTGAATTAGTTTATACATCCCTGGATGCGCGGGCTTCTGTAGTCTTGCGTTTTAGGACGGGGGATATTGTTAAGGGCGGCATCACCTATGGGATGTGCCCGTTTTGCAAGCGGGTGACCTTGCGCCTATCTAGTGATATTTCCCGTTTGTCGGATAATAAGGATTTGCAATTATCCAAGGTTAAGGGAACCTTGGTTAATTTTACCCATTTTGGCCGGGTGTTGAATGATATCTTAGGGGTAGAGGAGTGGCAAATTGAGTTGCGCAAACATAATAATGATCCCTTTGATGTTGATGAAGTGTTAGTTTATATTGTGCCGCGCAAGAATGCGTCGCAGGATGGCTTATTGCAGGAGATCAAGGAAAAGCTAGTGGGGTCGACGGAGATATCCCCCAATGCAATTAATTTTATTGGCTTGGATGAAATGATCAAGCGCCTGGAATTAGAAACGGCCAATAAAGAAAAACGTATTTTGGATAATAGGCCAAAGGGTTAGGGAGGGGTGTTATGGAAAGAATAGCGATCGTTAACGGTATACGTACACCATTTTGCAAGATGGGCACGGCTTTTAATTATTTAAGCGCGCAGGAATTGGGCCGCATTGCCGCGCGTGAATTAATCGAGCGCATGAGCTTGGATGTTAAGGTTATTGATGAGACTATTTTTGGTTGTGTGGGTCAGCCAGCAGAAGCGGCAAATATTGCGCGGGTGATTGCCTTATTAGCCGGTGTTCCCCAGTCAGTGCCGGCCTATACCGTGCATCGCAACTGTGCTTCTGGTATTGAGGCAGTGGTGTCAGCGGCATTAAAAATTAAGGCAGGCGAAGGGCGTTGCATCTTGGCCGGTGGTACTGAGTCGATGAGCAATATCCCATTTTATTTTTCTAAAGAATATCAAGAGTTGTTGTCAGCCATGTCACGGGCCAAGACGCCTTTGGAACGCATTGGTTTTTTATTAAAGATCCGCCCAAAGCATTTTTTACAGCCTAGGATTGGTTTGCAATTAGGCTTGTCAGATCCGGTCTGTGGTTTGAATATGGGGCAGACCGCCGAGGTCTTAGCTAAGGAATTTGGTATCACCCGCCGTGAGCAGGATGAATTTGCATTAGCTTCCCATCAGAAAGCCATTGCTGCGCGGGCCATCTTACGTGAAGAAATTGTGCCAGTAATACCAGCCCCAAGGTATAAAGAAGCCGTGGTTGATGATAATGGCCCCCGCGAAGGGCAGACCATGGAAGCCTTAGCTAAATTAAAAGCAGTGTTTGAACGCGCGGGGGGAACGGTTACCGCAGGTAATGCCTCACAGATTACCGACGGGGCTTGCGCGTTGTTGGTGATGGGTGAG
>CAYNTZ010000099.1:0-7618 GCA_964400365.1 uncultured Planctomycetales bacterium
TATTGTGGATATTTGGGTTTACTACTGTAGCGGGCATGGTATTAGGAGCCTTCTTATTAACACGCAAGAATTTTGATGCGTCCACACTCCACAAATTATTTACAATAGCAGCTCTCATCGGGCGTCAGGTGAGATTTGTGTTGGTGGCAGGTACGACCACCAGCGGAAAAACTACTATTATCGAATGGCTGCAGCAAGAGTACCCCGAGTTATTTTATGTGCTTCCTTCAGCTACGACCAGGCGGCATGAGAAGCGCGATGAAGGCCATGAAGCAACCCACCGGTTTATGAATTTAATACCTTTTGTTTGGGCCCAATGGATAACCGGAAAAATTCTTTTTGCCCGGGGGCTTTACCACAACCGCTACGGTGTTCACCAGGATGATTTAGAGGCGGCCTTAAAGAGCGGAAAAATCATTGTTATTGATATTGGGACGATAGGGTTTAATTTAAGGAAGATGCTTTCCATTTTACCGCTTGATACGGCATTTGAAGATTTTGGGATTGCGCCGTCATTGGTTGTTTCCATTGCCCAAGATAAAATCAGGCAGCGCATTATAGCAAGAGCAAAAAAGCATGGTGAAGCCATTGACCAGAAAGACTTACGGGATCGTGTTGAGCATGTGGGAGTTGAGCTTAAAGCTTATATTAAGAAGATTAAGAGTCAAGAGACCCCAGAGGTAAAGCGTTTATTTGTGGTCGAAGAATTGAAAGATTTAAAGCCCTTGGCTTATGAGCCGATTCGCCAACGTTTAATCAGCATTGGCTGGTTGCCCAAGGACGGCGTTGCTAATTTCTTTATCTCAGGTTTGTTATTAGCACTTGACCAGCCGGTATTAGCAATGGGTGCGTTAGGTGTGATGTTATTGTTGCAAAACAAAACAGGCGCCGAAAGCAGTGAAGCCCTCAGCGCCCGTTTGTCGCAATTAAACGGAGCGTTTAATGCGTGGAAGAATGATTCTTCTTTATTAGGTGCCGCTCAACGGCGATCCAAATACTTATTACCGTTAGAATGGCGATTACCATTAAAGGTGCGAATTCCATATTATACCTCCTTGTTTGGCTTAGGGTCAGCCCAAATAACACCCATAATTAAAGATATCCCCGTGGCAATAATGAAAATGCTACGCATAGCCATGGATGTTACTTTGTCAAAAACACTTCCAATAATCACAGCGATAACAAAAGCCTGGAACAGTGTTAGACAAGTTCTAGATAACGCTTCCAAACGTTTATCTGTCCAGAATGTTTTAGTAATCATATTAAACATACCACCTTTCGCTTTAGCTGTCAAAGTTATCAGACAGCTTCGCCTTGGGGGTAGGCATTTGTTGATTGGGAATTATCTACTGAAAGCTGGGGGAGCTTCCACGAAACAAGTAATCGTAGCATTGGCCGCGGTTATTGTCAAGTGGGTGGGCGTTGGGGTGGTTGCTTTCGGGTTGAGTTTAGCGCCGATGGCGCAGGCTCAGGTTAAGGGCGATGTTGATGGCGGGGCCAAGATTAGCAGCATTATTGCCGGTTCCAGCACTAATTCATGGCTTGTCATCAGCAACCGGGTGCAGGCGGTATTAGATAACCGTAATTTTAGGAATTCTTTAGACGAATTGACATTATTGTCTCGCTTTGATGTTGACATGAAAGATGTTGGCCCGCAATTATTAGGCATTGAGCGTGCGGCTCAAAAGGGCTATTTCAGTTTGGCTCACTCAAATGCTCAACGCTTGCTGGACCCCAAGGACTTATCGCCGCTGATGGAGGGAATATTAAAGATTAAAACGGAAATGTATGCGAGTGATGCCAAGGACGCTGAATATAGAAAACACCTTTCAAATGAGAATAATGGTGGAGATTCAGACGGCTTGTTTGTTTTTAAGTTAATCGCCATCTTAGCCTTAATGGGCATTAGCCTTTCAGCTATTTTTAGGTCATACGACAGGGCGCGTGGTTTTAAGAGCAATGCTATTCTGTTCGCTGGGGCCTTCTTGATCCAAGCTGTGGTGACAACGCTAGAACCTGTCTTGGGCGCTGTTCATTTATCCTTAGGCGTGATCATTGTGCTTATTAAAGAGCAAGAGCAGTTAAGTGCCCGCCGCAAATACGCAAGGACAATGAAGCTGTTAAGGTCTGGGGAAGTAGTGATGGCTGGTGTGCATGTAAGAACTGCTCGTCAGGGATATAAGGAATTGTGGGCCCAATATGAAGGTAAGCATGCAGCATTCACCAAGATATTTACTTCTGCAGTTGAAGGGGGCCTTGTCCTAGCTTTTGATGAACCAGATTTCTTAAGCAATCTTGGCGTGCAGTATGATAATGCGACGATGGCTTATTTTGTTGCTGATAAGGATATGTTGCATGAAGCGGCTTTTGGGGCTGTGGAGATTGTCATCATGCCGCTTGATATGGTCAATAGAAGGGAATTAGCCGTATTGCGTCGCCAATATCCCGAGTTAGTCTTTATCGCAGAGATTCAAGTTGAAAATCCTAAAGGCAATTTCGATGAAGATTTAGCTTGGGTTCGTTTGCAAACCGCGGATGACCGGGGCTTTGACGCGTTCTTATTAAAGCGTTTTGCGGTTGAGGCGGAAGGCCAAGCGGACAAGACTATTTTGTCCGATGAGTTTTTAACAAGGGTTAAGAATGCGTATAAAGAAAAACCGATTGTCGTCGGTGGGCGTGTTTTTGAAGGCAAGATCATGGAAGCTTTGCGTGCGCGGGTTATTCCGATGGTGGGGTTAAACGCAAATACCCGCAGTGGCATTGAAGCCCAAGTGAAGAATTATAAACAAGCCGCCACAGGTTGGAATAGCTGGGTTAATGATCCAAAGAAGTTGTTATCAGTTGCCCTTCCGGCGCTGTTGTTGAGCTTAGGATTGCCAGCGGTGGCGATGGGTAGTTTAGGGGCGATGGTGATTTTAGTTGTGGCTGTGGGGTTAATTGTAAAGACACGCAAGAAAATGGTGCATCACCCGGCGTTTCTAATCAAGCATGCCCGCGGCGCTATTAAGAAGACGGCCATTCAAGTTGAGAAGGCCATCAAGAACGCAGATAAAGCTGGCCGTAAGGACGAGGTTGTTGCGTTAAACGCGCAGTTGGCAAGCATGGGCGACAGGGTGGTTTCGCTGGGCTTACGTAAGCATATTGAATTATGGCAAAAGCACCGCACCCAGCCGGGAACGCGTACTCATACGACCGCGGCACCTCGTAATTTGGGCGAAGCCTTGGGACGCTACATTAAGGCGATGATGGGCGCATTAAACAGGGCTTTAAGGAAAAAGGATTTCATTATTCTCACAGGCATTCTATGGTTAAGTTTTGCCTCTGAGCTTAATGCACAAACGCCCGGTAGTCATGCCTCAACTCCTGCAGTATCCGGCATGTTAATAGCGGCGGCCGCCATCTTTGTGCCTCCGATGATTAGGGGACTCATCAGATTATTAACTGTCAGCGATGAAGATGTTGAAGCAATTTCAAGCAAAGGCGCGGATGTGATTATTTTGGCGGGTAATGATGATGAACGCACCTTTGTTCGCCTCTTGCAATTGATGGATAAGGGTGTTGGCCGCTATGTCGTATTATCCGGCGGGGTAGGACGCTTGACCGCATCGCTTAAGTCCTATGCGCAAGCAAAGGGCTGGGGTGATATTGCCGCCTTGCCTAACGAAGCGCTAATGATTCGGGCGATATTGATCCATTTAGCAGATAGGGTTGAAGGCATCGCCGATAGGGATGCGCTTAAGGCTAAATTGTCTGACGATAAAATAATGATTCTAGAAGGGGAGAGCAAGTTCACCCTGGCTAATTTTGTAAACAGCCGATTAAAATTACGCGCGCAGCAGGTGATTGGTCCATCAGTAAAAAGCCCTCAGCGCATTGTCTATATCCAAACGCCTTTGCAGCAATTAAGGACCAAGGGCATGTTTGCCAAGGCTTTTGCACAAGAGATTAGCGAAGACCAAGTTGTCGGCATCAGCCACACCGTGACAGTTGAGTATGATTCCCGTGATGTGGTGCAACGTGATGCCATTATCCTAGGTATTGTCGGCGAGATGTTCCGTTTGGTGGTGAATATCCAAAAAGGTGATGCCTTGATTGAACGCGGTGCGTACAAAGGTTTATTGGCGATTGAAGAAAAATATTGGAAGGATGCCGTGAGCTTGTTTAATGCCATGACACAAGAGGCGCAGGTGCAAATGGCTAATGGGTTGGTTGAGACGACCAAGGGCATTGGGGTTAGCCGGGAGCAATTAACGCATAACCTGCCTGGGCCTGTTGATGCCTTCGTGCAGGCGGTGTTGGCCAAGACAACCGTGGCGTATGGCAGCACGTCGGTATTGGCCCTGCCTATCAACGTGCCGGCTATTGTTAAGGACGAGGTGAAATTACGTTACCACATCAATGTCAATTGCTGGAGCATTATGAACATAAATCCTGTCATTTATCCGCCAGCAAAGAGTATTACGCCTGTCTTGGTGGACGCGATAGCCAGGAAAATGATCAACGTCCTGTCCTCTTTTGATAATGCTGCCCAGGTCTTTGAGTTATCCAAGCAACTAACACATCCTGACTGCCGTGACCCGGATGCTATCCGTTATTCTGGGATATTACAGGTGCGTATCCATGGTGACAAGGGGCCGCTCGCCTATATGAGCTATGAAGAAGGAACAGCGCAATGGACCTTGCATTTACACGCCTTATTATTTAACGATTTTTATTTAGGGTCTGAGCCTACCGCAGAGGATGAGCAGCCGATTCAAGTAAGCATTGAGCAAGAGATAACCAGTAAATTGTGGGAACTTATCTTAAGGCATGAATTTGAACACGTTCTTTATTCATCAGCCGACGCTGAGAAGCGTTTAATTGATGCGCTGCGGGAAGGCGGGGCTATCAGGAATTTGTCTGATTCCAGGCGTGCCAGGTAGTCCGCGTTAATCCATTTCTTGCAGCAATACCATGAAAAAGGGGTTGTGCCTGTCAGCCAAGAGTTGAAGCGGGTCTTATTAGAGCAAGCAGATATTGAATTGGAAATGGATCGTGGCGTGATCCAGGGCGATGGCTTGACTGTAACAGTGCGTGTGACAAAGCCGGATTTTGGCGGGCTATTGCGGATAACCTTAGATCAAAAAGGGGATAATGGCCAATGGCTGCCCATGGGCCAAGAACCCTATGAGACAAAGGTTGAAGACGGGGAAACAATCGTTAAATTCAGGTTTGCCCAGGTATGGGACGGTTTTGAATATAGGGCCAATGCTTTTGTTGATGCGCAGCATATCCAATCGCGTTCCAGCACCAGGATCTTCTTAATCAAGCCCACCCGCCATATTGTTTTAGTTGCTATGGAAGGGCCAGGTCAGGTGGTGGGTGGTTTAGCAGATATTGTCTGGCAGCACGCGAAGCGTTTGAAACGCCTTGGATTTGTGGTGACCATCTTTATGCCATTCTATCCTGGACGCACCGTGATTCGGGAAACAAACGCCCACACCACGCACCGTTCTAAGCGGATGGGCAGTTCCAGCATTAAGGGTGGTGGTTTTGTTGCGTCTGAATCAGATACCGTCGACGGTATTGACGTGCACTATGTGCATTTTAAGAAGTTACGTTCTTTTAGTGAGCCGTATAGGAATAAGGAATCAGAATTTGCCCAATCACAGGCTTTTAGCCAGGCAGTCCTGTTTATCTTAAAACGTCAGCAAGTAAAGCCGGATGTGATCCATAGTTTTGAGCATCACACGGCTTTAATCAGTGCTATTGCCCAGGTGGAAAGTTTTAACGGCCATTTTGTCAGGACAGCGTTTATACATACGGTATTGGAACCCGCCTTCGTAGGCAATTATCCTCGACGTCATCCCTATCGGGTTCCGGAAAGCTTACGTAAAGCCTTGGTAGGGGTTCGGACACTTAATTTTACGCAGATAGCGATTAATGCTTCCCGCAGGGTCGGCAATGCGGTGCATGTGCTTGGTGAAGGAGAGAAGGAAAAGTTAGCCTGGATTAATGCGGAAAAGGCTTTTTGGATGGTTGCTCCGTTAGAGAATCTTAACGATAGTGTTTATGAAAACCTGATTGTCAAGCGGGCCAAGCATTTGGCTGGCAAGACAGATGCTCCTGCAACCTTAGTGCAGATTGTTGATGCCCACCGCGCCAAGGGCAATGTTCTACCGACGGCAGAAGAATTGGCGGATGACTTAAAGATGGCGCAAACAATTAGCGAACACCAACGGGCCGCCATTCACCGGGCAATGGATAAGGCTAAGCATAAGGTGCAGTACTATGAAGCGGCACGGGATCTTGAATTATTAGCTAAGCTGGAATATTTAAAATCAGTTGAAGTTCGCGCGGGGCCATTTAAGCATATTTGGGGTTCATTCCGTGATGGGGTTTTGTATGTGGAAAGCAGTTTGTGGAAGGAAGAAAATGAATATGAGTTTATCGTCACCTTACTGCATGAGGCTGGAGCCGCCGCCGGTCGCGAGGATAGCCGCAATGAAGATTTTGCCCACGAATTAATGGCGATTAACGCGCAAGAATTCCATCAAAGCGTTTTGCCCAAATTAATGAGACGGGCCCTGCATGACTTTTTATCTGCCGCCCAAATCGCCATCGATCATCTTGCTGATGCAACGCGGTTAAGCCGACAGGCGCAAGAACAGGGTAATACCGATGCAAGTGCTGGCCTAGTCAAACGCTTAACAGCCGCGATTAAAGATATTGTTAACGCAGTCAATGCGGATAGGGAAGCCCCGCATCTGGTGCGGGAAGGACGTACGATTAATGCGTATGAGATCCCTCGCCGCGCGCATTATGTGCAATTAGCCAAGGAAAAATTATCCAGCGGCAAGATTGCCTTCCTTGACCTTTACGGCGGGATGGCGACCCGGTTAGGTTTAGGTTCAATGTACCCCTTGGATATTGTTGAGGTGGCGCGCTTTATCCTAGGCGAGCAAACAAACATTGGCGCGGAAATCCGCGTTGAGATTTCAAAGAAGTTTAATGAGTTTATTAAGGATGAGGCAAAGAAGAACAATATATCTTTTGAAGTAGCCCAACAGCATTATAAGGATGCCTTGAATAAGGTGTATGAGCAATACAAGGATGAGTATCAATCATTAAGTATGGGCCAGCGTCAGAACAGGGCTTTTAGCGAAGCGTTTATTTCGATGTTTGGCGCGGAAGCCTTGATGCAGGTATTCCATATTGTGGTGCCTAATGCCAGTATCCAGGAAGACGTTCTCGACGATTACCGCATGCGCACCATGTACGGCATGGATCCCAAAAAGGTGATCTTCATGAATGCCCCATTAATCTGCCCGTATATTGTCGCGGATGAAGCAGGGAAGAAAGAAATGGTGGTTAACGGAGCTGTCAGTGAGGCAGAACGGGCGACCCCTAACCATGGGTATGTGATGGCGCAATTAATGCTGCGGCAAGAAGGTTATTTGATGATGAGTAACTCAAGGATGTATGCGACTATTCCCGACCCTATTTTAAGGCATTTGGATCGTCAAGGCGTTGAGCTTATTGTCACCCGCCGCATTAATGATTTGGAATTGTGGGGCACCACGCCGGAGGAAGTGTTAGGGATTGACCAATTAGCCGCGATTCTTTATTTGATGGAACA
>CAYNTZ010000100.1:0-7341 GCA_964400365.1 uncultured Planctomycetales bacterium
TAATATCGGTGACGATGATTATGTCTTTGGTTTTTGGGATTCGCATGAATTAGCCCTGCTTAAAGGCGTGCCGCGTGAGGATGTGAAGAACGAGATTGTCAAAGGCAATAGCATTGCCTTGTGTTTTCCTAAACATAAGGTCTTGTGTTCTGGAATTGTGGGGTCCTTAATGGGAACGGCCACTGGTACGGCGTGGGCCTTGAAGAATCAAGGTAAGAAAGGCCGGGCTTTTCTTTTCTGTGGTGATATGTCGGCGGAAACTGGTATTTTTCATGAAGCGGTTAAATACGCGTATAATTTTGACCTGCCCGCGCATTTTATCGTGGGGGACAATGGGGTTTCGGTCATGACCAACACCCGCGAAACCTGGGGTAGTCCTGAGCCCTGGTTTGTGGGGACTAAATTTGAAAAGAAAATAACGTATTTTAAATACACCAACGGCTATCCGCATTCCGGTTTGGGTAAATTAATTAAATTTTGAGGTTCTATGAATACGACCACCCAATTGAAATATTTTGATGAATTAAAGCGCACCATGGAATGGTTGGCCACCCAGCCGAAGGTGCAATTTATCGGCCAAACCGTGGCGGGCCCGGGCACCTTTATGTTCCAAACCCTACGGGACTGCCCCAAGGATAAGACTTTGGAAATGCCCATCAATGAAAGTTTTCAGATGCAGTTTACCATCGGCATGGCCTTAACCGGGGTGATCCCGGTCTCGGTTTACCCGCGCCAGAATTTCTTGATGCTGGCCGCGGCGGATATGGCCAATATGCTTGATAAGGTTCCAGCAATTTCGGATGGCAAATGGCCGATTAAGGTGATTATTCGGGTAGCCACCGGCCCTGATTTTCCGGTGCACCCCGGCCATCAGCATATCGGTAATTATGCCGATGCTTTCCGTAAATTATTCTCCACCATTGACGTGGTGGAATTAAACAGCGCTGAAGAAATTTTTCCCGCGTATGAACACGCGTATAACCGTCAAGACGGCAAATCAACCTTAATCATCGAGCACGGCAATTTTTATAATGAAGAGTGTTACGCTAAGCGCATGATTCAAACCCCATCAACCCATTAAAGTTCATGCAACGTAACTCACGCATATTTATAGTTGGGCATAATGACAGTGTGGATAATTCATTGTGCACCTACTTTGGGACACAAGGGTTTACCCATGTTCGTTCCAATGTGCGTGACAAGATTGATGTGTTAAGCCAGGCCAAGACGGAAGCGTTCTTTAAAAAATTTAAGCCGGAATATGTATTTCTGGGTTCAGTACGTTCCGGTGGTATTGTGGCCAATCAAAAAATGCCGGCGGAATTTATTTATGAAAATGCCCAGGCGCAGAACAACATTATTCATGCGTCCTATGTTAATGGTGTAAAAAAATTGTTATATTTTTCCGGTTCATGTGCCTATCCAGCTTTGGCTAAACAACCGATTAAAGAATCCTCCTTGTTAACTGGCTCGCTTGAAGCAAGCAGTGAAGCCTATTCGGTGGCCAAGATTGCCGGTATTAAGATGTGTCAGGCGTATCGGGCGCAATATGGATTAAACGCGATTGTTGCTGTGCCAGCGACGCTTTATGGGCCAGGCTCTGACACGGATATTCAAACCGCCCACGTGATGGGGGCCTTGATTGCGAAATTTGCTAAGGCGGTAAAGGAAGGTGCAAGTACGGTTGAAGTTTGGGGTAGTGGTAAACCCCGTCGTGAATTTGTCTATGTGGATGATTTTGTCGCGGCCTGTATTTTTTTGATGGATAAATACAACGGCGCTGAGCTAGTTAATATTGGCTGCGGGAGTGATATCAGCATTAAGGAATTGGCGCTTCTATTAAAGAAGGTCAGCGGGTTTAAAGGCAAATTGGTTTTTGATGCCAGCAAACCCGATGGCACCATGCGTAAGCTCATGGATAATCAACGCATTTTAGAATTAGGGTGGAAGCCAAAGGTGGCGTTAACAGAGGGCATTCGCGCGACCTGGCTGGATTTTGTTAAACAATAGAAAGGGAGTTCGCATGAAGATTTTAGTCACAGGTGCAGCAGGGTATATTGGGTCAGTCTTGGTGCCGCGTTTATTAGCTGAAGGCCATACGGTCGTGGCTCTTGATAATTTTATGTATAACCAGAATTCGTTATTGGATGTCTGCCATTATGATCAATTATCCATCGTTAAAGGCGATGTGCGTGATAAGGCCTTGATGACGCGCTTGATGAAGGATGCGGATGCGATTTTTCCCTTAGCGTGTTTAACTGGCGCGCCCTTATGCGCCAAGGACCCCATGGGTGCGCAGACCATTCTGTTGGATGCCATCACCATGATGCTCAGTATGCGCAGCAAGGACCAAATGATCATTTTCCCTACCACCAATAGCGGTTATGGGGTGGGTGAGAAGGGCAAGCATTGCACGGAAGAAACGCCGTTACGCCCAATTTCATTGTATGGCAAATTAAAGGTGGATGCGGAAAATGCTATTCTTGCGTCCGGTGGCGGGATTACCCTGCGCTTAGCCACGGCCTTTGGGGTATCGCCTCGCATGCGCCTGGATTTATTAGTTAATGATTTTACCTATCGTGCGGTATATGACCGTTTTGTGGTCCTCTTTGAAGCCCATTTTAACCGCAACTACATCCACGTGCGGGATATTTCCAAGGCCTTTATCCACGGGCTCAATAATTTTGACAAGATGAAGAACCAACCCTATAATGTGGGTTTAAGTGAAGCCAATATGACCAAGCTTTCCCTCTGCCAAGAGATTAAAAAGCAAGTCCCTGATTTTTATTTCGTCGAAGCAACCATCGGTGAGGATCCTGATAAGCGCGATTATATTGTCAGCAATGACAAGATTGAAAAGACCGGATTTAAGCCGGATGTGTCCCTGCAAAAAGGTATTGGTGAATTAATCAAGGCCTACCAGGTGATTAAACGCAATCAATACGCCAATATCTAAAGGCCTTATGAAAAGAACCTTATTGATCCCTACATTAAACGAGATCGGCGGCATGAAGGCCATTATGCCCTTGGTTAAAAAAGAATGGTACGACCAATTGCTGGTGGTCGACGGCGGATCAACCGATGGTACGGTTGAGTATTGCAAGGAACACGGCATTGAATATTATATCCAGCAAAAAAAGGGCATGCGTTTTGCCTATGCTGAGGTTTGGGATAAGATTAAGGGTGATGTGGTCTTGACCTTTAGTCCGGATGGTAATTCCATTCCGGAGCTTATTCCCGAGTGCTTTAAGAAGATGGACGAAGGCTACGACATGGTGATTGTCTCCCGTTATAAGGACGGGGCCAAAAGCCAGGACGATGATTTAGTCACTGGTTTTGGTAATTGGGTCTTTACCACCATGATCAGTGTTTTTCATGGCTTTCATTATACGGATGCGATGGTGATTTACCGGGCTTATAAAACAAAACTGGCCTATGATTTAAATTTAAATGATGAGCGGGCCTATGCGCAGCCGGAGCGGTGGTTTAATACCCGGGTGAGCTGGGAGCCGTTGTTATCAATTCGTGCGGCACGCAAGAGACTCAAGATTGCCGAAATCCCCGGTGATGAACCAGAGCGGGTGTCGGGAAAACGTAAGTTGCAGGTTTTACCCTGGGGCGCGGTGTTTCTCTATCAAGTGATCCGGGAAATATTTATTAAGGATTATAAGTAATACTAAAAAGGAAGCGTATGAAACAGCTCGATGTTTTATTTGTGCATCCTAATGCGGCTAAGCGTATTTATCAGGACTTAGCGGCGAATTTTTCTGCTATTGAAACCCCCATCTGGGCGGGCATGTTAGCCTCCCATTGCCGGGTTAAGGGTTTTACGGTCAATATCCTTGATTGCGAGGCCCTGCATTTAAATGATGAAGAAGCGATTGTTGAAATTAAGAAATTAAATCCGCGTTTAGTTGTTTTTGTGGTTTATGGTCAACAGCCTTCTGCCTCTTCCCAAAATATGGAAGGGTCAACCATTATGGCGGCCATGTTAAAAGATCATGCCCCGGAACTAAAGGTGCTTTTTGTCGGCGGGCATATCGCAGCCCTGTCGCGGGAAGTGCTGGAGCGCCATAGCTGTATTGATTTTGTCTGCCAAAATGAAGGGGTGTACACGATCTCATCCCTGTTGAAAACTGATTTGAAGGATGGTTTGGATAAGGTCTTGGGGTTAGGCTATCGCCAAGAGGGGAAGGTCATCTTGAATGCTCCGTCGCCCATTGTGGCCAAGGCGGATTTGCCGCGCGATTTACCGGGCATTGCCTGGGATTTGTTGCCATTAAAAAATTACCGCACCGCGCTGTGGCATTCCTACCCTAATAAGTCTGAACGTCAGCCCTTCGCGGCGATTTATACGTCCTTAGGCTGTCCCATGAAATGTTCTTTCTGTATGATTAATATTATTAACCGCCAGGAGAATGAGTTTTCCGACGGTTCTGCGATTTTCCGCTATTGGGATCCGGAGCATATTATTAAGGAATTTGATTACCTAGCCTCCCAAGGCATTGTGAATATCAAGATTGCCGACGAGCTATTTGTGTTGAATGCCAATCATTTCATGAAGGTCTGTGAATTGATCATTGAGCGCGGGTATAAATTTAATATCTGGTGTTATTCGCGCGTTGATACGGTCAAGCCCCAGTTTTTAGAAACCTTAAAGAAAGCGGGGGTTAATTGGCTGGCTTTGGGAATTGAAAGCGGCAATAGCCGGGTGCGCAAGGATGTGACCAAGGGCCGTTTTGACGACGTGGATATCCGGGCCGTGGTTAAGACCATCCGGGACCATGGCATTAATGTGATTGGTAATTATATCTTTGGGCTTCCGGAAGATGATATGGAAAGCATGCAATGCACCCTGGATTTAGCCATGGAGATGAATACGGAAGAAGCGAATTTTTATTCCGCCATGGCCTATCCAGGCTCACCGCTGTATGGCATTGCTAAAAAAGAAGGCTGGAAATTGCCGGATACCTATGCCGGGTATTCCCAGCATTCCTATTATAGCCAGCCCTTGCCGACGAAGTATTTAACATCGGAACAAGTCTTGGCCTTCCGTGATGAAGCGTGGATTAAATATCACACCAGCCCTAAATTTTTGGATTTGTTGCGTAAGAAATTCGGCCAAATTGCCGTTGATTTGACCTTGGATTCCGTGAAGATAAAATTAAACCGCAAGATCTTAGAAGAGGTTAAAGTTACGGCATGATCATTTCACGCACTCCCTTTAGGATGTCCTTCTTCGGCGGGGGAACAGATTATCATGGTTGGTACAACGAAAACAAAGGGGCTGTCTTAGCCACCACCTTTGATAAGTATTGCTACATCACCTGCCGTTATTTGCCGCCTTTCTTTGAACATAAAAGCCGTATTATCTATTCCGTTATTGAGCATGTGAAGGAAAATATCGACGAGATCGATCACCCCTCCGTGCGTGAAGTCTTACGTTTCTTAAATATCAATGAAGGCATTGAGATCCATCACGACGGTGATTTGCCAGCACGCACGGGTTTGGGCTCCTCATCTTCTTTTACTGTTGGTTTGCTTAATTCCTTGTATGCACTTAAAGGGCAGATGATCACCAAGGAGCGCTTAGCCAAGGAAGCCATCCACATTGAACAAAACATGATTAAGGAAAATGTGGGTTGCCAGGACCAGATGCTGGCGGCCTATGGCGGTTTTAATTATATTGAGTTTGGCGGTTCCAATCATTTGCGCGTCCAGCCGGTGACCATGCCGGCGCCGAAGTTAAATTTATTGCAAGATCATTTAATGCTTTTCTTTACTGGATTCTCACGCACCGCATCCCAGATTGCCGCGCATCAGATTAAGAATATTCCTAACAAAAAATCAGAATTAGGCCGCATGCACGAGATGGTGCAGGAGGCGGTGGATGTGCTTAACAGCAATGATTTGTTAAAATTTGGTAAACTTTTAGATGAAAGCTGGAAATTAAAACGCACCTTGTCTGACATGGTGTCAACGGAGCACATCGACCAGATGTATGAGGTAGCTACCCGTCATGGGGCCATCGGCGGTAAATTATTGGGGGCTGGGGGTGGTGGCTTTGTGCTGTTCTTTGTTGAGCCGCATAAGCAGGCAGCGGTGCGTGCAGCACTTAAAGGTATGTTGGAAATTCCTTTTCGTTTTGAAAATTTAGGTTCACAAATAATCTTCTATCAGCCGGGTACCGGCGTCGTTAAATAAAATACTTATGTTAGAATTATCCAAGACGGACATTGTGATTCTTGCCGGAGGTTTAGGCAAGCGCTTGGCCTCGGTGACTGGCGGCGGTCAGAAAATCTTAGCGGAGATTGATGGCAAACCCTTTATATCCATATTAATTGATTATATTGCTTCTCAAGGTGGTCGTCGTTTTATTTTGTGTACCGGGCATGGCGCTAAAAGCGTTGAGGACACTCTAAGGGGGGCTCACCCTCAATTGGAAATTATTTTCTCCGTTGAACAAGAACCATTAGGGACGGGCGGGGCGATTAAACAGGGGGCTTCCTATGTTAAGACGGATCGTTTTATCGCCATGAACGGGGACTGTTTTTGTGTGATTGATTATAATGCCTTGATTGCTTTTCATAAGGCTCAAGGCGCGCAGGCGAGCTTAGGCGTTACGCAATTGGCAGATGCTAGGGAATATGGAACCATTGAAGTCGATGCACAAAAAAATATTACGGCCTTTAAAGAAAAACAACCGCAATTGTGTCCGGCATTAATTAATACAGGTACGTATTGTTTGAATCGCCAGGTATTTGATTTAGTTCAGACACCACAAAAATTTTCTATTGAATACGATTTCTTCCCCCATTTGGTGGGCCAAGGGTTTTGTGCCTTTGAGGTGGCTAATCAGTTTATCGACATTGGTACCCCAGACCGTTATCAATGGGCTAAGCAACATTTAGCGTCATTACGGGGGGCGATGTAATAAGGTAATATTTTAAGAAAGGTAGTTCAATGAACAAAATAACAGATTTTAATAAAGCAACGGCAATTGCCGAGGGACAGGAAGCGAAGAAGGCTGGGTATAAGGTGCCCTTTGGGACGGTGTCGATTACCGATAAGGCCAAGAAATTAATTGATGACGCCATTGCCCGTAAATGGGTGACCAAGGGTGCCTACGTGGCGGAGTTTGAACAAAAATTTGCCGCCCTCTTTGGGGTGAAATATGGTATTGCGGTGTCTAGCGGTACGGATGCTGATGCCATTGCTTGCGCGGTGCTCTATGATTTTGGGGCCAAGCGCGGTGATGAGGTAATTATTCCGGCGCTTACCTTTGTTGCCACCGGTAATGCGGTGTTGCAAGCCGGATTGACGCCGGTCTTTGTTGATGTG
>CAYNTZ010000101.1:0-7322 GCA_964400365.1 uncultured Planctomycetales bacterium
TCTAGTAAACAACTTATTTAGTCTTAATTCTATAATTTGTCTTAAACCTTCATCTGACATACCAGAAACTCTTAGCGGATAATTATTAAATCTATTTGCCGCGCTAAGCTTTAAATCTCTAAAATCACCTATATCTATACCCTTAAAAATACTTCTTGAAACCCCACCTATAAAGGATAGTTCCGCAAAGAAATATTTTAAACCACTAAAAACCATTGCCGAATCAGAATTGTCTCTACGATAAATTTCTTTGACTGAAGATTGGGCTTTATCCGCAAGCCATCTGCCCAAGTTATCACGTACTGCCGGGTCGGCTAACGAATTCCCACTGTCCATCCTAAATAAACTCCTCTTAGGAGAACCTAATTCATCATACTCAATAGCAGGCACAACAAACTCTGGCATTTTCCTAAGATGAACATAAGACGCAAATATACCCTCAGGAAAAACAAAGATGAAAAGCTGAAGATCTTCTTTGAGAGAAGGCCTAACAGTATTTTTATGAAAATAAGCACCACGCTCGTCCTTATTATAGAAATTAAAAATCTGCTCAAAATCTTCAAATGATATCAGCCTCTTAACCTCCGACTTGACCGCATCTTGGTATAATTCTTTTAAGCTCATTTCCTTATTAAAGATAAAACTACTTAGGCCCCTGAAGGCCTCTGCTTTTAATTTGATCTTTTCATTTGCCTCCCGCTGTTCTTGACGCCACCTTGCTATTTCCGCTTCCCGTTGAGGAATTCCTGCCACAAATTTTTCACTGGCCTCTGCATTCCTTGCCGCTCTTTCAACATCAGCCCTTGCCTCCCTTACTTTTCTTCTCTCTTCAATCTCTTCAGGACTTGGCCTGTTTATCAATATCAACGCCCCCGCCCACAAGACCAATACCGCCGCCATAAAACTCGTTTGCTTGCTCGTCATAGCCGCATCATTTTGAGGTGACATGCCAATTAATTTCCTAAAATCATCTAACTCTGCCCCCTGCTTAAGAACCTCTTGCACCCGCTGAACCACTATACGCCTAGCATCAAAATCCTTATCGCTTTCTATCTTTGGATAAAGACACAAGAACCCTTTGCTAACCCTGTCCGCATACTCTGATATAATCCTTTGAATGGCTTTATCTTTTACCGATTTCCCTGATGGAAGCATGCGGGCAACCACCTCCTCTAACCTTGCTTCAGCTTCTTTGTAAGGCATCCCGTTATATTTAGCCAACATCGCTGCACTTAAAACTGAATTAGCCGTCATGGCAAAATTAAACATACGATCAAAGGCCGCTATTCTATCTTCGAGTGGTGCCCGCTCTAATCGACCTAACAAACGTTCTGCCATATTTAACGCACTCTTGTTTCTCGCGGTATCTTCTTGCATTCTTTGACTGATCATTTCTTCCATCTGCCTATCACTCATCCCTCCATCTAACACTCGACTCACAAGATCCTCAATATCTACGCCTTGATAACCTAAGTCTCGCATCTTCTTTCGCAAACTTGCCCTGACCCCACCACCACTACTAGGCTTCGAAGCGCTCATGGCAAAGCTGGCTTTATCGGTATTGGATGGGACTTGAGCAAAATCGCCTAACATCGTCACAGTTGGTTTATTTGCTGCTGAATATTGCTTTAAAGATACCCTCGCAAAACCTTGTGTCCCGCCGGAGAAATATTTGCGGGGCAGGGGTTCATTGGTGTATTTATCTATGTCTTCCTTAATATAATTGAACACGCCTTTCTTGAATGCTTTAAGATATTGCTGATAGATTTCTTGATTAACTTTAGGGTCATCTTGATTAACCCCCGTGACCTTTGCCTTATTGGCGTAGACCTGGCCCAATAGAGATTCTTTCAGCGAACGCTTGTACCAGGTGGCGAGAATCATGCCACTATAGATTTGACGCAGCTTGGCGAAATTCTTGCCTTCGTTGACTTCGCGTTCGAGTTCGGGAAGGACTATTTCACGGACGATCTGGCTTCCTAAGGTAGGCGCATTAGGGACAAACCCCTTTGACTTTGCTAAATAATCTTCTTCCAGCATTACTTTTAAATGATTACGTAGGACATAGACCGTGTTGCCGCTTTCGTACACTGCGGCTTCGTCCGGCACGATCCACACCTTATTAAAGGTGTTCACCGGAATCTGGGTGGTGCCGAATTCTTTTTGGGCGCGTTCGTAGACCCGTTCCCAGAATTTCTTGCCCAATTCATCTTCTGGATAAATCAAGGATGAGGTGATTTGCTTTAACAAATAATCCTGCGCTAAAAGGTCACGGCCCATTTCCGTCTTGCCAAAATCATCCTTGATAATGCGGTCCTTCTCATATGGAGAAAGGTTCACCCACTGGTTTTCATCAGGGATGGTCAGGGAAGCTAGGAAATACTTCACTAAATCAGTGTATGCATCCTTGCGTTCTTGCTCTGAAAGAACTTCATCTCCCCGATGGATAAGAAAGTCAAATTTTAGGGCATTGTCCGGATGAATACTCATACCGGTCAAGTGTGCGGGGGTAAAATCTGGGCTTAAATGCACCATCACCCCTGGCTGAGGCAAGGCTATAGCACCCGCATGCGCTTGGGGCATGGGGTAACAATTGGTTACTACAAAGGCAATGAGGGTAATAATTTTGAGCGTCCACATCATGCCTAATATATAGCATATAAATAGACCCTATGCCACCCGCCGGCAAAGATACATCTGGGCTTTAAGGCTATATTTACCAATATCTTATAGATTTTCTATATAAGGCATAAAAAAACCCGTTGCTAAATGATTCTAGCAACGGGTAAATTACAGAAAAATGGTGCCTGGTTATTCTATTGCAAATTAAATGCCGTGCATGCCGCAGAGAGCGGCAGGCCTGGCACCATTTATGGACGCTTGATCTTCTTGACCTTGTATTTTAAGGTACCGGCAGGGACCTTGATTTCTAGGGTTTCACCGGCTTTGTGGCCGAGCAAACCCTTACCAATGGGGGAAAAAATGGAGATTTTATTTTCCTCGTAACTAGCCTCCTCAGGAGAAACTAGCATATATTCTAAGGTCTCATCATTATCCAAATCTTCCAAGGTGACAATGGCGCCAATATAGATCTTATCAGACGGAATCTTCTCATTCTCGATAATACGCACATTGGTCAGCTTACCTTCAAGCTCAGCAATCCGTGATTCATTATGCGCCTGGGCATCTTTTGCCGCATCATACTCCGCGTTTTCAGAAATATCGCCCTGGGCACGCGCCTCACCAATCGCCTTGGCAATCTTTTGGCGCTCCGTGGTCTTTAAGACCTCCAATTGCTGCTGTAATTTCTGAAAACCCGCCCTGGTTAAATAAACTTCATTAGCCATATAATTATCCTGTTATTGTATTACATTTTCTCGATTGCTTTTAACATGATCGGGACAACGCCTTGGGCTTCATCCTTGGTCATACGGCCTAATTTAGTGAAATTCCAAGCACCGTCAATCTGGTTTTCACGGGTCACTTGCAGCTTCTTAGGCGCGCCATTATAAGAAAAAACACCGACGGTAATCCTGGTTGTCTCAAAATCGATAACTTCCTTAAAAGAAGAAACATCTAATGTTGCATCGTAAGGCATGGTGATTCCTTTCTTGATTGTTATATTACTCTAAATTACATCCCTGGAAAATTAAAGCCCGGCATGCTTTTCATCTTTGCCGCAGCCGCTTGCTGGGATCTTTTCACTGCGTTATTCAAGGAACGCAATAAATCCATTTGCACACGATTCTTGTTAGCTGGAGCCAATAAACCTTCATCAATCTCAACAGATTGGAATATCTGGGCACCGTTTACTGTTACCTTAATCCCGCGCACCTCATTGACTTCAATGATGGTGGCTTCTAATTCTTTTTTGAGTTTATCCGCTTGCTTTTTTAATTCCATCATCTTCTTAACTTGGTCAAACATCTTTCTCTCCCCTTCCAATTAAAAACAAACAAGCCACAAGTTATCTGGCCGCACATTCGGCCCTTCACCTGTGACCTTAATTAATTTTATACCCTAACTTGACCCCTTTTGCAAGCAATACCTTAAACCGTTTATCGCAGGCGTGAAGCTAAATCAAATAATGTCCCCACCAGGAAATGGCGCAGGAAGATAATCCCCAAGAAAGCTATCATCGGGGATAAATCAATGGCCATGGGCGGCAAAATACGGCGAATCGGTTCTAAGATCGGCTCTGTTACCCGATGCAAAAACTGCACAAATGGATTAAACGGATCCGGACTGACCCAGCTGATCAAGGCCCTAATTAAGATAATCCAATACATCAGCGTTAATACAATACTGACAATCTGTGCCAACGCCGCGATAAAATTGCCTAGGACAAACATACGCTTCCCCCTGTTGCTAAATTAGAATATCTTAAATAAACTACCCTCAACAACCTTCTCTTCCACCCGATTAATCAACCGCTTTGTCTTGCGTGAAATATACTTCCACTGATCCAGCACTTCAGCTAAATCCTTGGATGTCCCCTGGATTGAAATCGCCGTACGGGTAATCACACCGGCCATATCTTCCACATCCAATGGGTCTTCGCCAATCACCGGTAAACTAGGGTCAAAAGCTTTACGGTTCTTGTCCTCGCTAATTTCAACTAACTTTTGCCCAAGCACCCCCTCCGTCTTAATGCTCACCCGGGAACATTTACGGAATTGTAGTTCATATTTCTTGAAAATACTCATGACGATTTTTAGGCTGCGGCCCTCAATAGGCTGGTCTAAGAAATTAATACTCCCCACCACCCCCACGTTCACGCCGGAAAGGCGGATAGGCGCCCCTTCAACCAAGCCGCCCACCTCATTAAAAAGAGCTATGACCTGAAATTTAGGCTGGGTCAACCCACGATCAAATCCAATGACAAAAATACTCACCACAATCATCCCAACGCCAACGACAAAAAAAAGGCCGGCAAAAAACCGCTTTAGATTCGTATTCTTTTCCATACAAGTCTCCTGACATCCACTTTTAAAAAACCATTACGCGTTTAGAAATTCCTTAACAAAAGGCCGTGGGCTGGCGAGCAGCTCCTGCTTAGTACCAATTGCCTCCACACGCCCCTCATTAAGCAAAATCAACCGGTCTGCAATACGCATCGAATTTTCGATATCATGCGAGGTAATTACCGTCGTACAACGGATCTTCTTGACAATCTGACGGATTAAATCTGAAATATCCCTGCTGCGGATCGGGTCAAGGCCGCTGGTCGGCTCATCACACAACAAAACCTTAGCGCCCATCACAATGGCGCGCGCTATCCCCACCCGCTTTTTCATCCCACCGCTTAACTCAGAGGGCATCTTATGCTCAACCCCTTCCAAATCAACCATCGCCAAGACTTCCTTAACCCTTAAGGCAATCTCATCTGGCGATTGGTGGGTATGCTCACGCAAAGGAAAAGCGATATTATCAAAAACATCCATAAAATCATATAACGCACCTTCTTGGAACAGATAACCAAACTGAGCGCGCAACTTCAATAAATCTTCCTCGCTAAGCGTGCTCATGTCAACCCCGTCAACTAGCACAGCCCCCTTATCCGGGAAGAACAAACCAATTAAATGTTTTAACAGCACCGTCTTACCCGTCCCGCTGGGGCCCAAAAGAATTAGCACCTCCCCTTCAGCCACCTCAAATGAAATGTCTGAAAGGATTTGCTGCCCGCCTAAACTCTTTGATAAGCCTTGAACCTTAATCATTACGTGCGCGCTCGAAATAACGGAACTTTCCTTTAGCAAATTTGGTGTACATACGGCTATACGGTTTGGTGTCCACCTTCTCAACAAAAATTTGCACACCCTTATACTCACCAACCTGGTACATTTCCTCATCTAACAAATTTTCCACATCGTCAGTCGGCAACCATTGGCGGCCTTCAAATTCAAGCGCCTCACCATTACGAATCCACCCAGCTTCAACAGGCAAAAATGGATAGCTTTGCAGCTGGCCATTATTCCCATTATCCAGGTGCGAACAACCCACCAAGACCACCAACCCTAATAAAAAAAGACAACCCCGTAATGCCATCTTAATTACCCCCATACCGTTAAAATCATCATTGTTAATACCGCGTTAGATAAAATAACCGCCATGTAGGACATCGCCACGGCCTTGGTCGTAAATTGACCAACCCCTAAAGCACCACCCCTGGTGAAAAACCCTTGATAACAACACACCCACGCCACAATAATTGAAAAAAAGAACGTCTTAATCATGCCGCTAAAAAAATCAACATATTCAATCGATTGGATGGTTTGGCGGATGTAAATGGCTGATGGCAATTTCGCTTGGTATACCCCAACTAAATACCCGCCAGTAATGCCAACTAGTTCCGAAATCACCACCAATACCGGCAATACCAGGATACAGGCCAGGAAACGGGGCACCACTAGAAATTCAATCGGGTTAACTCCTAAAACACGGGTAGCCTGAATCTGTTCATGGGTATTCATGGTGCCCAATTCCGCCGTAATCCCCGCGCCGGATTTCCCTGAGAAAATAAACGCCGTAAACACAGGGCTTAATTCACGCAGCAAGGACAAGCCAACTAAAGGTGCAATGAATTCACGCGCGCCAAAACGCTGCAAGGTAATTGACCCCTGCAGACCCAACACAACCCCCGACGCCAAGGACGAAAGGATGACAATCAGGACGGATTGGACCCCCTGATGGTACATTTGAACCAGCACCTCATTAAAACGCACCTTCCCTTTAAAGATGCACTTTAAGATTTCCCCTAAAAAGAACACCGCATCGCCAATATTGAGGAAGAAATTTTTAATATTAACTAAGAACTTATTCATTAATGCCCCAAACCTTCCGCATTTCTTTATTAATCTGATCCTGATGCTGCAAAGGTATATTTTTAAGCAAGGACGTTGGCCCTGAGGAGCTTTGACTTACGCCATTGCCGCGCTTAAACACATCACCAACAAATTGCGAAACACTTAAAATTCCTGCCCCCAAGGCACGCGCGTAAAACACAATGGACTTATCATTACTGACAATAACAATGTTCTTCTTATTTGGGGCACGATCCACCATCGCCTTAATCTCATCGTCAGCAGAACCGTATTGAGAAAACACCACCAAGGCTTCCCCACCATCCTGATAACCAGCATAGGCAGGGTTACCGTCAAAAACAACGGTCACCTTATTATTAACGCTCCCTTGGGGACGCGCCGCATTAATCCAGCGCAACAAAGCCGCCCGGCCATCTTCCAAACGCAAATCAGCTAACGCCGGCATTTGCTTGATGATGTTGTACCCGTCGATCAGGTAATGTCGTGACATATAAAAGA
>CAYNTZ010000102.1:0-7318 GCA_964400365.1 uncultured Planctomycetales bacterium
GGTAAGCCAAGTTGTGATGATTGCCGGCGGCATTGGGGTGGCCCCGATGTTAATCCTTTCTGATGTTCTTAAGAAACGCAAACTTGAATTAGTGCTGCTTTACGGCGGACGCAGCCGTAATCAGGTGTACCCTATGCCGGAATTTAAGGACAATGGGGTGAAGGTGCATGTGGCCACCGACGATGGTTCTGTAGGGCACAAGGGGCGGGTGAGTGGTCTCTTTGACAAGATTAGTTTAAATCCAACAACGACCTTTATTTATACCTGCGGGCCTAATCCCATGATGAAGGCGGTGCAGGAATTTGCCATGAAAAATAATTTGCCCGGCCAAGCGGCGTGCGAAGAAATCATGGCCTGTGCCTTAGGTGCGTGTTTGGGCTGTTCCATACAAACAACTGGTGGTTATAAGACGGTCTGTTACGATGGGCCGGCATTTAATATCAACGAAGTTATTTTTCACTAATTCATGAAACTATCTGTAACAATAGCGAATGCCGTCTTTCCTAATCCGGTGACGGTAGCCTCCGGCACCTTTGGCCATGCAGAGCGTTATTTTAATCTCGAAGAGGTTAAGCGGTTAGGGGCGATTGTGCCTAAGACAGTCACCTTCAACGCGCAGGTGGGTAATCCGCCGGTGCGCATTTGGGAAACGCCCTCGGGCATGATTAATGCCATCGGCATTGAAAATCCGGGTATCGACGGGTTTATTGCGCAAAAATTACCTTCCTTTAAAAAGATCGGCGTGCCGTTAATCATCAGCATTCTGGGGCACACGGAAGAACAGTTCGTCGGCATTATTGAGAAATTAAATGGGCAGGCGGGCATTGCGGCGGTGGAATTAAATTTATCCTGCCCTAATTTAAAACATAAGACCTTAGTCGCGCAAGACCCCCAAGCCACTGAAAGTTTGGTTAAGAAAATAAAATCGCTGTCGAAATTTCCCATCATTGCTAAATTGTCACCGAATGTCACCGACATCGCTGAGATTGCCCTTGCGGCCGAACACGGCGGGGCGGACGCGGTGAGTTTAGTTAATACCTTTGGCGCCATGGCCATCGATACTAAGACCCGCAAAAGCCGTATCGGGAATTTTACCGGCGGGCTTTCGGGTCCTGCCATCCGCCCGATTGCGGTGTGCATGACCTATAAGGTTGCGTCAGCTGTTAAAATACCTGTTATTGGCATGGGCGGCATCATGACCGCCAATGATGCTTTGGAATTTCTGATCGCCGGCGCCACCATGGTGGCAGTGGGAACGAGCAATTTTGTTAATCCGCGCGCACCGATAGATGTGCTGGAAGGCATTGAAGCGTATATGCGCCAGCATAATATCCAAGACATTAAAGAAATTATCGGTAGTTTAACATAATGTTAAAGGTTGCCCATGCGAGGCCTATCCTGGGGAATGAAATCCAATAGCGGCGTCGTCTTGCTGATGGTGTTGATTGCGGTTGTTATCTTAGCGATTGTCAGCGCCAGCATCTTGTTTACCAGCCTAAATCAAGGCACATCAACCCAGGCGCAAATCGATGCCATTAAGGCAGAACAATTGGCTAAGGGTGTTTTATGGGATCAATATTATCAAGACTTTAAGGCGCCTGTTGTCAGTGAAGAAATGGATAGTAAGGCCTTTACACCCTCTATTGAAAGAGACGCACTTGACAGCACAAAATATAAAATCAAGGTAGCGTATTAATTCACCACATCTTGTTTAATCCCAACTATTTAAATTTCAGCACAATATTTGACAAGCCGGCGATATAATATATTATCTAATAGGATATATCCTTTTTATACTATATTTAAAAAAGGCCTCTTGTGCTTCCTAAGCTAAGCGTTGTTTTTGATGATAAAAGAATTGCCTTGATGCAGGTTGATAAGAATCAACCGGTTAATAGCGCCTTCATTGATAACGAAATAACTGAATCTTCCATCAATGCCTTGCAGCGTGCTGTGAAAGATATGCAGGCGGATAAATCCCAGGTTTGCCTAGGGATCCCGCATAAGGACGTTATCCTGCGTTCTTTTAATGTCCCAGAGATGTCTCCGGCGGAATTAAGCAAGGCCATCACCTTTGAAATTAAGAAGTATATCCCTTTTAATATTACAGAAGCTTATTACAGTACCATTACCGCACCGTTTACTGATAATGGCAATAAGATGATGCGGGTGGTTTTTTATGCTGTACGCAAAACGACGATCGCCCAATATACCGACCATTTGCAGCAG
Source organism: uncultured Planctomycetales bacterium (assembly GCA_964400365.1). Lineage (GTDB taxonomy): Bacteria > Omnitrophota > Gorgyraeia > Zapsychrales > Fredricksoniimonadaceae > CAYNTZ01. The sequence continues at coordinate 2,230 of CAYNTZ010000102.1, forward strand.
GCGGGCTTGACGGTTACGCATTGTGAGCCGGCGATTTGCGGCTTAGTCAGGATGATGATTTTTCGTAAAGATATTTACCCCGCGGATAAGGTCGCACTGTTGGATTTCCGCGCCCAACGGGCGGTGATTTATTTCATCGATGCCGGTGTGGTCAAGTTCTTGCGTGAAATCCCATTCAACCTGGCTGCTGAGGCGGGAGCTGATGCCAGTGAAGTCAAGATGCGTTTCTTAAATGAAGTGCATAATTCATTCGATTTTTACTATCGGCAATTTGGCCAGCGGCTGGATGAAATGCTGGTCGCGGGTAATGAGGAGATGTTTGCCGGCATTGAGGCTTTTATGGGGGCGGATAAGGTGCGGTGCCGTAAATATGCGTTTGGTTTTGTCAGTGGGTTGCGCAGCATCAGCGAAGCATCCATGTGCGCGGCCTATGGCCTTGGGCTAACCGGCCACATGTTTGTCCCGCCTATTGATTTTTTAGCTGTTGGGAAAGCTGTTAAGCAAAGTCCCCTTGAAGCATTATTTAAGATGCCAATGGACATGAAGGCTATCCTGCCCGTGCTGCGCTTGGCGGTGGTGCTGGCTGTTTGTTTAACCGGCATGCGCACATTCTTGTGGTTTCAAACGGATAGTCAGCGTCAGGCCAAGGCACAGCTAGCGGCTAAGCAAGCGGATTTTGCTAATATCTCCGTCGAGGAATTGCAGGCAAAGACAACTAAGGCGCAGATGAACCTGAAGGCACTTGGGACAATCGCCATTAAAAGTAATTTGCACCAGGTCTTGGTCTTAGTGGTGCGCCACATGCCTGACCAGATGTGGCTGCAGGATGTCAGCATTGGGGATGGGCCTTCATCCGAGGGCTTGACTGTGAGCATTAAGGCTATGGTTTATACCCAGGACCCTAACCAACAGGTTAAACTGGTTAATGTGTTTTTAAATGATTTGAGGGCGGATAAAGAATTAGCCGCCTATGTCCCTAAATGGCAGTTAAAGGCGATAAACCGCCAGCAGTTAAAAAATAAGACCGTAACGGTGGTTGACCTAGGCAATGGATAAGATGACAGATTGGAAGAACATGGATGTAGCCCAATTCCTCCAGCAATTTAAGGGGCAGAAGGTGTTCTTGGCGCAGGCGGTGCTGGCCGCAGTGGCTTTATTTATTTTGGTTGGCATGTTAGGGCAGTACATGAAGGATCGGCAGGGCTTGGAAGCCCAAATGAATGTGATGCGTAATAAGGGCTTGGTTATTGATAGTTGGAAGATGAGCCAACAGGCCCAAGATAAATACCAGGCTAGTTTGCCAAAGGAAATGGATGCGGATAGTTTAGTGGCCTACCTGTCAGATTTAGCTGATGGGTTGGGGGTTGGTATTGATTCATTTGCGCCTGGGCGTCAAGTAGAGGATGTTTTCTTTAGCACGCACAGCGTCGATCTTGTCTGTAAGGTGGATCAATTTAAATCGTTAGTGCTGTTGCTGCAGGCCATTGAAAAAGACCCGCATGCCTTGCGGGTGCAATCTGTCAAAATAACCAGGCGCGCTGATGCCGGACTGGATGCGCGTCTACAAGTGGCGTTAATTAAGATTAAAAATAAATGAAGACGCTCAATTGTTTAATGATATTGTTAGTGATGCCAAGCCTATCTTGGGCTATTGACATCAATCAAGCCCTGGAGGGTTTGCGCGATCCCTTTGAAGAGAGGATTCCACAACAGCCTGCAGCGCAGGCTGTTGTGCCGATGAGGGATGTGCCAATGCCAGCATATACAGCAGCGCCTGTTCAGCAATACCAGCCGGTAAGCCAAGCGCCTTTGCCGGTGCTGCAGCCACAATATTCGCCGCCGGCGGTTGTGCAAGAAAAACCAAATTTTACTGTTGAGGGCATCATCTGGTCAGATACAATACATGCGGCGATTATTAACGGGCAGATGATCGGGGTGGGTGATAAGATTGCAAATGCCACTGTTGTTGATGTTAACCGTGATGGGGTGATTGTTGATGTCAATGGTCAACAATTCACCATGCCAGTCCAATGATTTTTGGTGAGATATGATTAAATTTATTTTTATCGTTACGGCTTTATTGCTGCCTTGCCGCCTGGCAGAGGCAAAAGATATTGCCGACCAATATTTTAACGCATTGGAACAGACCCCCAGCGTTTCGATGGACTTAAAAAATACGGCCCTAGTTGATGTGCTGCGGGTTTTTTCAAAACAGTCTGGCATGAATTTTGTGGCGGCGGATGATATTGCCGATAAGCGGGTAACCTTATTTTTGGACAATGTGCCGATTAAGGAGGCGCTTAACCGCATCTTACAAGCCCATCGCCTGACCTATGAAACCCTACCTAACAGCAATATTTTTGTAGTTAAGGCAAAAGGGGACGACATGGTAACCCGGGTTTATAATTTGAAATACGCGACTGTCAGTTCATCAAAATTAAACACCGCGTCGGCTAATAATACCGGGGATGGGTTAACTAGCGGTAGTTCATCCTTGTCAACCGGGGCATCAGGGGCTTCGGCGCGGGGCAGCCTTGTTACGGTGTTGCGTTCGGTGATCAGCAAGGAAGGCAGCATCACCGAAGATGCACGCACCAACAGTTTAGTCATTACTGATACGGCCAACCGTTTTCCGGCGATTGAAGCAACGATTGCCAAGCTGGATGTCCCTATTGTGCAGGTCATGATTGAAGTAGAGATGTTAGACATTTCAAAAACAACATCTGATTTAATGGGCGCGAAATTCGGCAATGAGCCGTTTAAGATTACTGGCGGCGTGCGCGATGTGATTTACCCGTGGAACCAGAATCGGCTTGAGCGTAAAGGCGATTATGCCCCCACGGAGCAGTATACCGCAGGCAAGATTGATGCTTCAGGCATGCAATTAACGTTGAATTTTTTAAAGACACAGACGGATACCCGGAGTTTAGCTAAGCCGCGGTTGATGACGCTCGACAATGAAACAGCCCAAATTAGGATATCGACAAATGAAGCGATCGGTGAAACAAGCGTCGAGGGTGGGCAAAGCGGCAATATATCAACGCAGGCTGAACGCGTGCAGACGGGGGTTTTCTTGACGGTGACCCCGCAGGTGAATTTGGAAACACAGGAGATACTAATGTCGGTTTCACCTAAGGTGATTGAAGCCCGACGGGGGGCGACATTTTCTAAGGAGTACCGCGATCCTGAGGAGCGCGGGTCGCAATCGATGCTGATGGTCAAGGATGGTGAAACAATTGTGCTGGGCGGTTTATTGCGTGAGAATAACGCCAATACGATAACCAAGGTTCCTTTCTTTGGTGATCTACCCCTGATTGGCGCGGCGTTCCGCCACAAGAACAAATCAGGTGACCAGCGTGAATTGATTATTTTCATCACGCCCCATATTATCGGCAGCAAGGAACGTTACCAACGGCCGGTGCAATACCAAGACCCTGCCCAAATGCAGCGCTCATTTGAGATGGATGCGCTTTTAGATAAAATTGAAAATACCAGGTAGTTAATTATGGTGCGTTTAAAGATTGGCGAGATCCTGCTTAAGCAGGGCTTGCTGACACAAAATCAGCTGGTGAAGGCCATTGATGCCCAAAAGGTGCGCAAGGGCCGCTTAGGCGAAGTGCTGCTTTTTTTGGAAATGATTACTGAGGAGGATTTAGCCGCCGCCTTAGCCAAGCAGCTGTCCATCAATTTTGTTTCGTATGCGTCTGGTTTCTTGACGCCGCATAAGGATATGCGGCTGGATAAGGTTATCCCTTTTGATTTTGCCCGCAAGAATATTGTTATCCCACTGCATAAGAACGGCAATATCCTAACCTGCGCGGTGTTTGACCCACTGGATTATGTGATGCAGGATAATTTAAAGATCATGTCTTCCTGTGAGATTGAGTTTGTGGTGGCGACCCGCAGCGATATCCTTAAAGCCATCAATGATTTTTATGTGAAAGGGGCTTCTAAGGACGGGGTGCAGGGAAGCACGATGTTAGACCGTGCCGTTGAAAAGACCTACACGAATCAGCAGGACGGCATGGCGATAGGAGAAGATTCATCCGACGCTGAGCTAAGCATTGACACCCTGATTGCCAAGGCGGAAGAAGCGCCGGTGGTGAAGCTGGTTGATTTGGTTATCCGCCAGGCCATTGATGAGCGGGCCAGCGACATCCATTTTGAGCCGTATGATAACCAATTGGAAATCCGTTACCGCACCGACGGGGTTTTATATAAAATACCTTCTCCCTCTGCCCACTTGACCTTACCGATCATTTCCCGGGTGAAGATATTGGCGAAAATGGATATCGCCGAGAAAAGGTTGCCGCAGGACGGGTCAATTACCGCGAAATTGGAAGACAGGGTGGTCGATATCCGTGTGTCAACAGTGCCGACGATCTGGGGCGAAAAAGTAGTGATGCGTTTATTGGATAAGGCCGCGGTTAAGTTGGAGTTGACCAATTTAGGTTATTTGCCCCAACAGCTTGAACTGATACGCAAGGCATTAAAGATGCCCTATGGTTTATTTTTGGTGACGGGGCCCACCGGCAGCGGTAAGTCAACCACCCTATATTCGTGCCTGAATGAAATCATGGCCCCTTCGCTTAATATCATGAGCGTCGAAGATCCAGTTGAATTTAAGATAAAGGGGATTAATCAGGTGGCGGTGCGGGCGGATATTGGGCTAACCTTTGCCAATGTGCTGCGCACTTTTTTGCGGCAGGACCCTGACATCATCATGGTCGGGGAAGTGCGTGACTTAGAGACAGCCCAGATTTGCGCCCGCGCGGCTTTAACCGGACACTTAGTTTTAAGCACGCTGCATACGAATGATGCTCCCTCTGCGATTTCACGGCTGATGGATATCGGGGTTGCCCATTATTTATTGACGCCGTCCTTGATTGCCGTGGTGGCTCAGCGCCTAGTACGCCAGCTTTGCCCCCAGTGCAAGGAACCCTATGAGACGGCTAACCGCGTTTTTGATGATTACACCATCAAGGCGGATGTTATTTATAAGGCCAAGGGTTGTGCCGCCTGTAACCATATTGGGTACAAGGGCTCGACAGTTGTTCCTGAGGTGATGGTTATCAGCGAGGAGATCCGC
>CAYNTZ010000103.1:0-7297 GCA_964400365.1 uncultured Planctomycetales bacterium
TAACGGAGACGGTTGACAGTGTTGATTTATCGAAGCGTCCGTTTTCTGTGGTGGCAGGGGACAAAAGCTATCAAACGAAAGCCTTGATTATTACGACGGGTGCGACAGCCAAGCGCATGGATCTTCCTGGAGAAGAGCGCCTGTGGCAAAAGGGGATTTCTGCCTGTGCGGTTTGCGATGGGGCTTTGCCTTTTTTCCGTAATAAGGTGTTAGCGGTGGTTGGCGGCGGTGACTCAGCGCTTGAGGAGGCTAATTATTTAACCAAATTTGCCTCCAAGGTTTTATTATTAGTCCGCCGTGATGTGTTGCGTGCTTCCAAGGTGATGCAGGCGAGGGCTAAAGCTAATCCTAAAATTGAGATCATGTTTAATACGCTTCCTTTAGAAGTTTTGGGTGAAAAATCAGTGACGGGATTAAAGATTAAAAATACTGTTACTAACAATGAATCAATCCTTGATGTCGGCGGTTTATTTTATGCCATAGGGCATTTGCCTAATACGTCTTTTTTGAACGGGCAGTTGGAATTAGATGAGGCTGGTTATATTAAAACAAAACCCGGCACCACCAAGACGAGTGTTGAAGGTGTGTTTGCTGCTGGTGATGTGCAGGATAAGGTGTACCGTCAAGCGATTACTTCAGCAGGGACTGGATGTATGGCAGCCTTGGATGCCGAACGTTTTTTATCTGAGCATTGTTGAGGATTAAATATAATGATTAATATACGGCGTTGTGAAGATCGTGGCTTTGCAGATCATGGCTGGTTAAAGGCGCGACATACCTTTTCTTTTGCGGATTACCATGATCCAAAATTCATGAATTACCGTTCCTTGCGGGTTATTAATGAAGATCGTATTGATGGTGGTCAAGGCTTTGGTCGTCATCCTCATCAGGATATGGAGATTATTACCTATGTGATCAGTGGTTCCTTGAAGCATCAAGACTCCATGGGGAATGAAGGCATTATTGAAGCTGGGGAAGTTCAGAAAATGACAGCAGGGCGTGGGGTGACGCATAGTGAGTTCAATGCCTCGCCTAAAACGCCAGTGCATTTATTGCAGATTTGGATTACGCCACAAGAAAAGGGGTTGACTCCCTCATACCAGCAGCATGATTTGCCTGTCGATCAGGAAAATTGCCTTTTGCCTTTACCCGTTGCTGTCCATCAAGATGTTAAGATTTTTCGTGGTCGTTTTTCTGTGGGGCATGAATTTGATTATAAGATCGAGCAAGGTCGAGGTGTATGGCTGCAAATGATTGAAGGCCAATTGAAGATTGAAGCGGATATCTTAAATGAAGGGGATGGAGCTAGCATCGAGGGGCCGCAACAGGTAATGGCGAAGGCGTTGCATCAGGTGGAATTCTTACTTTTTGATTTAAAATAATTTTATGTCGATTAATTTTTCTAAAAACACCTTAGTTGAATATTTGGAGCAATTATCTTCCCGCCAGCAGGTGCCGGGTGGTGGTTCAGCTGCGGCGTTGACAGCGTCCTTAGGTGCTGGCCTGGTATCCATGGTGGCTAATTATTCGATAGGGCGTAAAACCAATACAAAGGCCCTGGATGCTAAATTCACCAAGATTGCTTTAAAAGCCCAAGCCGCCTCAAAGCGTTTATTGTTATTGACCTCCTTGGATTCAGAGGCTTATTTGAAGGTTGCAAAAGCGCGCGCACTAGACGTAAAAGCGCAACGAGTTGCAGCTAAGGATGCCCGCGGGGTGCCTGCGGAAGTATGTAAGATTAGCTATCAATTAGTGCAGATGACACCGTTGTTGGTTGAAAAGGGTAATCCGTATTTATTAAGTGATGTTGAAGTGGCGGTTGAATTACTAATGGCCGCTTTTAATGGTGCTAAAGTTATGGTGAGGATAAATTCATGAATACAATATTGCTTGATGGTAAGGTCTTAGCCGCAAAATTAAAAGAAAAATTAGCGGCTGAAATAGGGCATTTAAAAAGCTCGACAGGGCAGGTGCCGCGTGTGGTCTCTGTTATGGTGGGTGATGACCCAGCCGGCCTTTCCTATATCAGTTCCCAGCAAAGGGCGGCTGAAGGTGTCGGTATTCATTATGAAGTCCAGCATTTAGCGGCTGCGGCATCTCAAGACGATGTTTTGGAACTTATTGAGCAATTAAACAGTTACGCGCACGTGCATGGGATTATCATTAATAAACCGTTACCGGCGCATATGGATTTTAATGCCTTAATTAATGCCGTCGTGGCGGATAAGGATATTGAAGGGATGAATTTGACAAATTTAGGCCGTTTATTTCTAGGGGCTAACCGGTTAATTCCCTGTACCCCCGCCTCGGTGATGGCTCATTTGCACTCTACTGGCATTGATTTAAAGGGTAAGGAAGCGGTGGTTATTGGCCGCAGCGATATAGTTGGCAAACCCTTAGCTCTTTTATTGCTGCAAGAGCACGTTACGGTTACTATTTGCCATTCAGCAACCTTGAATTTAGAGGAGCATGTTAAACGTGCAGATATTGTTATCGCTGCTATAGGTAGACCTTTATTTGTCCGTGGTTCATGGATTAAAGAAGGGGCTATTGTTATTGATGTGGGGATAAACCGGGTGAATGATAAGATTATTGGTGATGTGGATTTTCCATCTGTTTCATTAAAGTCTTCATTCATTACCCCTGTTCCGGGTGGAGTAGGTCCGGTAACATCGGTGATGTTAATGCATAATGCCTGCGAAGCGTTTAAAGTCCAGACACAATCCAGTTAAAATATGAGTAAAACATTAATTGTTGGAAATTCGATTGAAGCTTTATCGGTGGCTGAGCGTCTGCGCCAGGCGGATGCTGGGTGTGAGATTGCTTTCTTTGCGACGGAAAGTTTCCTGCCCTATGACCGCCGCCTATTGCCTGAGCTGGTTGGTGGATCTATTAAAGAAGTAAAGATGTTTCCTATGGCCCTTGAGTTTTTTAAGGAACGCAATATTGAAGTTTTGTCTAATGCTAAATTAGCCCGCATCAGCGTAAAGCGTAAATATCTAACCACTGAGGATAAGAAGCAGATTAGTTATAAACATCTGGTTATTATTGATACCGGTGAATTTATCCTGCCTGATATTAAAGGGCATCATAAGAAGGGCGTTTATGATGCCTTACGCCTGTCTTCAACCAAGCAGCTAATGAAACAATTGCCTTATACGGATAATGTTGCTGTGGTGGTTACAAATCTTCAAGGTTTAAATATGGCATGCGCTTTGGGTGCATTAAAGAAAGAAGTAACGGTTATTGTCCCTACCGCAACCTTAGTGCCTGACCTTTTTGATGAAGAAACAGGTTCCCTGCTTAAACAGATATTAGAGACGGGCGGTTTGAGGGTTATTGTTGACAGTAAGATTGATGAGATATTAGGCGATACGGATGTTAAGGCGATCCGCTTAGCTTCAGGTAAGGTCTTAGCTTGTGAGATGGTGGTGTTTGATCAGGCCAAGGTTGATTTGCGGATGCTTTCGGAGGAAACCTTGCCTGAAGGCGACCAGATCCTTGAAGAACCTTTGTTAAGCGCGTTAACATTGCCAATGCCAGCCGTAGTTTTTGGTAAGCCGATTCTGGACGGTTTTGCTGTCGGTGCGACCCGGCTTTTAGAAGGTGGCCGTGAGTATATGAAATTTGATGGTCCGCAAAACATATATTCAAAGATTTATGTAAAAGGTGATGCGTTGGTTGGGGCGGTCTTGTTTAATTTGCCTGGCAAGCAGGGACCTTTAGAGCAATTAATTGTTAACCAAGCCAGTATCACGGGAAAAGAAGAACAACTGCTTTCCGTCTAATGCCTAATCGACTATTTATTATTGATGCCCATGGCTTATGTTACCGCGCGTATTATGCGGTTAAGGCCTTAACCAATTCTAAAGGGCAAGCCACTAATGCTGTTTTTGGTTTTTGCAATATCTTACGCAAGCTCCTGCGTGATTTAAATCCCACCCATATCGCCGTGTGTTTTGATGTGGGCAAGGACACTCACCGCTCCAAGAAATTTGCTGAATATAAGGCTCAGCGTCAGGCCATGCCGGATGATTTAGTCAGCCAAATGTCAATAATCTATGATTTAGTTAGGGCTTTTAATATTCCTATTTACACCAAGGAAGGTTATGAGGCGGATGACATGATGGCCTCACTGGCTAAACGTTTTGCCGCTAAGGACACCGAGGTGGTGATTGTCACCGAAGATAAGGATATGAGCCAGTTGGTGGGTGGGCCGGTTAAGCTTTATAGCGCTCGTCAGGAAAAATTCATTAGTGAAGCAGAGGTGGTTGAAAAGTTTGGTGTTGCTCCAAGCCAAATCACAGATTATATTGCGATTGCCGGCGATGCTTCGGATAATATTCCAGGTGTTTTTGGTATTGGTGAAGTCGGGGCAAGAAAGCTAATTGAACAATTTGGTTCTATTGAGGGGATTTATAAGCGTATTGATGAGGTTAAGCCGCCCAAGCTTCAAGAAAAATTAATAGTTGGTCGTGATAATGCGCTTCTTTCAAAGGATTTGGCTACTGTGCATGCGGATGTGCCGATTGAGGTGGCTTTAGATGATTTGAAGGCACAGGAACCTAATAAGAAAGCCTTGGTGGATTTATTTACTCAATTGGAATTTCGTAAATTAGTACAGGAATATGCGCAGGATGAGGTTTTGTTTGAGGCGCTGCCGGGTGTTCTATTGGATGAGGCTGTTGATCAAGAGGGTGCGGTCACGACCCGCATTGTTTATGATTTAAAAACCCAATTAAAAGCAGGTAAGGTATTTAATAGCGGGGATAAGGTCTTTGATGTGATGTTGGCTGATTTTATTTTAGCTGGCGGACAGGGTAAGTATGATGTGGCGCAATTGCGTGGTAGTGTAGAGGGGATGCGTCAATTATTTCATATCCAGCGTGATTTATTAAAGGCCGAAGGGTCTGATAAGCTTTATCATGAGATTGAATTGCCTTTAATTGATGTGTTGTTTTGTATGGAATCTTCCGGGGTGCAGTTGGATTTAGAAGTGTTGGCACAATTAGCCAAGGAAGCTCAGGTCAAGATTACCCAATTAGAAGGGCAATTACACCAAATCGCCGGCGGCCCTTTTAATGTGAATTCGCCCAAGCAATTAAGTGAAATTCTTTTTGAACGGTTGAAACTGCCGGTAATTAAAAAAACAAAAACTGGTTTTTCGACGGATGAAGAAGTTCTAAATCGATTGGCGGATAAGCATGAATTGCCAGCGTTGATTTTAGAATACCGTCAAATTGCCAAATTAAAATCAACCTATATTGATGCCTTACCGCAATTGGTGGATAATCACAACAGGGTGCATGCTTCCTTTAATCAAATGGGGGCGGAGACGGGGCGATTGAGTTCCAATAATCCTAATTTGCAGAATATTCCTATCCGTACGGAATTGGGCCGCCAAATCCGCCGGGCTTTTGTGCCGTATAAAAAAGATAATGTGTTGCTATCTGCGGATTATTCGCAGATCGAAATTCGGATTTTGGCTCATTTAGCAGATGATGCAAATTTAAAGAAGGCGTTTGCAGGGGATGGTGATATTCACCGCTATACAGCATCCTTGATGTTTGATGTGCCGGAAACTGAGGTGGATGATAAAATGCGTTATGCGGCCAAGCGTATTAATTTTGGTATTATTTATGGGATGAGCGCCTTTGGCTTAGCCAAGGATTTGGATGTGTCTCAACATCAGGCCCAGGATTTTATTGACCGTTATTTCCTGCGTTACCCTAAGGTGAAGGGATTCCTAGATGCTGAAATTCAAAAGGCTAGGGATTTGGGGTATGTTGAAACCATTTTGCATCGTCGCCGTTATTTACCGGATATTAACAATCGTAATATAGGCTTACGTAATTTTGCTGAACGCCAGGCTATCAATGCGCCCATGCAGGGCACTGCCGCTGATTTAATTAAACTTGCTATGGTTAATATTGCGGCTAAGATGTCAGCCGTCGGGGTTAAATCGACTATGATTATGACCGTGCATGATGAATTGGTCTTTGATGTGCCTCAAGATGAATTAAAACAAATGGCAGATTTGGTGCGTCATGAAATGGAACATGCTTTTCAATTGTCCGTCCCATTGGCGGCAACTGTTAAGGTCGGTAGGAATTGGCTGGAGATGGAAAAGATATGAAAATAGTGATCTGTGCCTCAGAAGTGGTGCCTTTTGCTAAGACCGGTGGTTTAGCTGATGTTTGCGGGGCGCTACCATTGGTTTTAGAGCAGTTAGGCCATGAAGTGATTATTATTACCCCGCGTTATAAGACGGTGAAGATGAATACCCCGTCCCCGGTGATACGGGTGGGTAATAATGTCCGGGTTTATTTTATCGAACACACACATTATTTTGGCCGGGAAGGTCTTTATGGGGATGCCGCCGGTGATTACACGGATAACCTGGAGCGTTTCACCTATTTTTGCCATGAATCATTGCGTCTTTTAAAGGAAATTAAATTTAAGCCCGATATTATCCATAGCCATGACTGGCATACGGCATTAATCCCAATTTTATTAAAAACAAATTATCAAAAGGACGCTTTTTTTAAGCATGCGCGTTCTGTGCTGACTATCCATAATCTAGCGTATCAAGGCGTCTTTCCTAAGGAGAAATACAATAAGCTGAATATCGACGGACATCTCTTTCATACGCAAGGGTTAGAGTTTTACGATAAGGTCAATATCCTTAAAGGCGGTCTTATTTTTGCTGATGCAATTACCACTGTCAGCCCACAATACGCGAAAGAAATCCAAACCAATGACTTTGGCTGCGCCTTAGACGGGGTCTTACGCAATCGCCGTCATGATGTTTATGGTATTTTAAATGGGCTTGATTATGAGGCTTGGAATCCTAAGGATGATTTTCACCTGGATTTTCCTTATGGCATTGCCGATGTGTCCGTACAAAAAGCTCAAAATAAATTGGTGGTGCAGGCCGCCTTGGATCTGCCTTTTAAAGAGAAAGCTCCTATGTTTGGTTTTGTCGCCCGGCTTTGTCATCAAAAAGGGGTTGACCTGATTATCGACGTGATTGATGATATTGTACGTATGGGAGGGCAGGTAGTTTTTACCGGCGTGGGTGAAAAGAAATATCATCGGGCCATTGAAGCGGCTGCCGAGCGTCATCCCCGTAATGTTGGTAAATTCTTAAAATTTGATGAGCGCATTGCGCATAAGATTTATGCGGCCTCAGATTTTTTCTTAATGCCTTCAGTCTTTGAACTCTGCGGTTTAGGCCAGATGATTGCACTTCGTTATGGCGCTATCCCAAGTGTATATAAAACCGTGGGGTTATCTG
>CAYNTZ010000104.1:0-7288 GCA_964400365.1 uncultured Planctomycetales bacterium
TAATAATTTACGCCAACAATTACGTGATGCGATTGAAAGGGATGTGCAATGGGTGCCGCCAGCAGGTCGTGAACGCATCCTAGGGATGGTTAATACCCGTCCAGATTGGTGTTTATCCCGCCAGCGCCATTGGGGTGTTCCTATTCCGGCGCTGTCCTGCCAAGGTTGTAAGGGTGAACAAAAATTATTTGTTGAGGTGATTGAACATTTAGCTGATTTGGTAAAAACCAATGGCAGTGGCGTGTGGTTTGAACGTGAAGTAAAAGATTTATTGCCTGCCGGATTTAAATGCCCGGATTGTGGCGGCGCTGATTTTAAAAAGACCCATGACATTTTAGACGTATGGTTTGATTCCGGCGTCAGCCATCAGGCTGTATTCCGTTCCATGATTAACAAGCCCTTACCGGCAGATCTTTATTTAGAAGGTTCTGACCAACACCGCGGCTGGTTCCAATCATCTTTGATTCCGTCGGTGGCTATGGATGGAAAAGCGCCCTATAAGCAGGTCTTGACCCACGGCTTTGTGGTGGATGGGCAGGGGCGTAAGATGTCCAAATCCTTAGGCAATGTGGTTAAGCCCCAGGAATTGATTGATAGTAATGGTGCTGATATCCTGCGCCTTTGGGTAGCGGCCTCTTCCTATAATGAAGATGTGCGCATTTCCAAGGAAATTGTCGATCGCCTTGTTGATGCTTACCGTAAGATTCGTAACACGGTGCGCTATTTATTAGGGAATTTACATGGCTTTAATCCGGATGCGGACCTAGTACCTTATGATCAACTGCTTGATTTAGACCGCTGGGCCTTAAACCGTTTAGCCGTGGTTATTGCCCAGTTAGATAAGGGCTATGAAGCCTATGATTTTGTGCATGTTTTCAAGACGGCATACAGTTTTTGCAATGAAGACCTCTCGAGCATTTATCTTGACATCTTAAAAGACCGCCTGTATACTTGCCCCGCTCAATCAGTGGAGCGTCGCAGCGCCCAGACAGTTCTTTATTATATCCTTGATGGTTTGACCAGGGTTTTGGCCCCGATTATGGTTTTTACTGCTGAGGAAATTTACGCGATTAGCCCTAAGGTTAAACAAGGGGCTGGTAGTGTTCATGCCTTAAGTTGGCCTGATGTGGATGGGCAATGGTTATCGTCAGCGATTGAAGAACGTTTTAAAGCATTATTGCAATTACGTGACCAGGTGCTTAAAGCCTTAGATGAGCAGCGTAAGGCTGGCAAGATCGGTAGTGGTTTACAAGCCAAGCTGGTGTTATCTGTGGCAACTGACGCAGAGTTTAAATATTTAAGTTCTTTTGATAATTTGGCAGCCATTTTTATTGTATCGCAGGTTGAATTGAGAAAAGCGGCACTGGCAGGCATTGAGGTGTTACCAGCAGATGGGGTTAAATGTGCCCGTTGCTGGAATTGGCGTACTGATGTAGGGGCTAATACCAAACATGAGGCTCTTTGCGCCCGTTGCGCGCAAACAGTCGAACAAATTGGAGAGTGCAATGGCGATCATTAAAAAGAAAAAAATTAACCCTAAGTTTGAACCTTACTTAAAGCTTTTATTAAAGACAAAAGAACAGATTTTGGGAGATATTAAGAATCTTTCTAATGATAATGTCGGCGGTGGCTCTGACCGCGGTGGTGATGTGTCCGGCCACGCCCTTCACATGGCGGATGTGGCAACCGATATGTATGACCGTGAATTTACTTTAAGTTTAGCTGGTAATGACCGTGAGCTCCTTCATCAGCTTGATGAGGCCTTAAACCGCATTAAGGATGGTTCCTTTGGTGTTTGCATTGGTTGCAAGAAATCTATTCCAGTCACGCGTTTAAAGGCGATTCCTCACGCCCAAACTTGCATGAAATGCCAGGAACAAATCGAATCCAAAAAGCGTTAAAAGGTTATTATGCATGATTCAAAGCGCTCCAGAGTAGATATTGCGATATTTCTGGCTGGAGTCTTGGGTGTTGTGCTTATTGACCGGCTTTCCAAGAATTTCTTTTCCGGCCTTTTAGATTTAAATGAATCTGTTGCGGTGATTCATCATGTCCTTCACTTTTCCTTAGTACATAATACGGGGATTGCTTTTGGTTTGTTTAAAGATTGCGGCGCTGTCTTTATTGTTATCCCGTTGATTTTAACGGGTTTATTAGTTTACAATATTTATTTCTATCGACATAGTGAGCAGTTAAGTCGTTTGTATATTGTCGCGTTTGCTTTAATTTTAGGGGGCGCGATAGGTAATTTGATTGACCGTATCTTTTTGGGGTACGTTATTGATTTCATTGATTTTCGTATTTGGCCTGTTTTTAATGTGGCTGATTCAGCTATTACGATTGGTGCCGCAATTATTCTTTTTAGGTGCATGCCTGCATCAAACAAAGGCTAATCCATTATGTTTCCAGTTATCCTGACAATAGGGCCGGTGACAATTTATAGTTATGGCGTGATGATGGCTCTAGCTGCCGTTGCCTGTGCGTATTTACTGGCCAAGGATGCAGCCCGTCATGGTATTTCAAAAGAAACGGTTTATGATTTTTTGTTTACCTGTGTTTTATGGGGGGTCTTAGGTGCGCGCCTTTTTTATATCCTGTTGTATTGGCCGTATTTTGCGGATCATTTGTTGGAAATCCCCATGCTTCAAAATGGCGGGTTAGCTTGGCAGGGTGGATTTTTAGGCGGGGCGGTTGCGGGTTTTCTGTTCTTGCGTCGGCGTAAGCTATCCATGCGCCTATGGTTGGATTTAACAGCCCCGTATATAGCCTTAGGCCAGGCCATCGGCCGGATAGGCTGTTTTTTAAATGGTTGCTGTTACGGTAAGCCGGCAGCCTGGGGGATTTATTTCCCGGTGCATCAGGCGAAACTTCACCCAACCCAGTTATACGAAACCTTTGGGTTATTGCTTATTTTTGTGGTATTGAGGCAAGCGATTAAGGCCCCGCATAAAGGCGGGGTTATATTTGTTTATTATTTATGGTTGGCAGCCTTCGAGCGTTTTATCGTCGAGTTTTTCCGCGCAGACCATGACGGCCTTTATCTGGGATTAAGTTTATTTCAATGGGTGGCAACAGCTGTCTTTATGGCAGGTGTTATTTTGCATTTTAGGTTACGGGTAAGAAAATGATTAGGCATTTTATTGTTGATGAATTAAATAAGGATTTGCGTTTGGATGTGTATCTGGTTAATTGCTTGCCGGATCTTCCGTCACGCACATTCTTAAAAAAGCTGGTTGAATCAGGCAAGGTTAAGGTTAATGGTTCCAGCAGCATTAAGGTTAAGTATAAGGTTGTGCTTAATGATAAGGTGGACGTTGACCTAGACCCGTTGCTGCTAGAGCCGCAGGACATTAAGCCTGAAAAGATGGATTTGGATGTGTTCTATGAAGATGATGATATTGTGGTGATTAATAAACCGGTTGGTATGACGGTGCATCCAGCCTCTGGCGGTCATGGGGGAACCTTGGTGAACGCCTTGTTGGGGCGTTTTGAAGATCTTTCTGATTTAAATGGCGGGATACGCCCGGGGATTGTGCATCGCTTGGATCGTGACACGTCGGGATTAATTATTATCGCCAAGACCAATGTGGCTCATGCGAGGCTCGGCCGTCAGTTTGAGAAACATACCGTTATTAAACGCTATGTAGCGCGGGTGGCTGGTATCGTCCAGTTTGACCAGGGCATGATAGATGCGCCTATTGGCCGGCATGATAAGCACCATGACCAGCGCCAGGTGGCTGAAGAAGGGGAAGGTAAGGACGCTAATACGCTTTATCAAGTGTTGAAGCGTTTCCCGAAATCAACCTTGGTGGCGTTGTTCCCCCAAACGGGCCGCACACATCAATTACGTATCCATATGAAACATTTAGGCCATCCTATTTTAGGTGATGAAAAATATGGCCGCCGGGAAAGTTTTTCCCGTTTGGCCCTGCATGCGCAAAGCATTGCTTTTAATCACCCTATCACGAAACAATATATTGAATTCTCTTGTCCGGTGCCTAAGGAGTTTTTGCAGGCGACCCCATAATTAAAAACTTGGCTTTGACTTAATGGGGCTTTTTTTTATAATAGGTAAAGTTTAATTTTGTTTTTAAGGAGTTTTTTGATGTTGAATAGGGCTGGGAAAACATTAACAATATTTATTGTTGTCATCTTGGTTTTATTGTCGTCGGCAACATCCATCGGTTTCTTTCTATATAATAAGGAGCTGCAGCTGCGCACTGCAGCTGAGGGTGAGCGGGATGTGAGCCGTGAGTCGGAAGCTAAATTGCAAGGCGAGTTAAAAGAAATAAAAAAACAAATATTGATTTTGCAGGATAAGAATAAAGAAGCTGACGGTAAGATTAATAATTTGCTTGATGAGGTTGAGCTTAATGAAGGTTTGCGCAATGAGTTAAAGAAAGAAAATGCCGCCTTAAGGGAGCAGGTGGATGGTTTTAACCGTGTTAAGGATAGGATGAAGGCTGATGCGGATGATCTTTCTGCCAAACTCCAGGATTATCAGGCCTTGCTTAAGGCTGAACAAGATAAGTCCAAGGATTTGCAAGGGCGTTTAAATGCGCTTCAGGAGGTTAAGGCAGGGATGGAATCAACGATTAATGAGATGAAGAGTGATATGCAGCCTTTAAGTTTGCGTTCACCTGAATCCCAGGTGGGAACTGAAGTTGTTCCTGGGGCGGGTAATAAAAACAAGGTTGAGTTGGATAGAATAGTGGTGAGCCCGCAAGATGGGGTGCGTGGGCGGGTGTTAAGCGTTGACAAGGAAGCGGAGTTTTTAGTTTGTAATTTAGGGCATAAGCAGGGTGTTAATGCGGGCGATATGCTGTCGGTTTACCGGGGGGAAGAATATTTAGGTGATATTAAGGCAACCCGGGTTCAGGAAGAGATGTCAGCCGCAGATATAGTGCCGCCGTTTTCTTCCCGCAAGGTTCGTAAAAACGATATTGTGGTGTTAAAGCAGTGATTCTAAACGTCCGGCCAATCAATAAAATCCAAGGGAGCATCGCGCTTCCAACGTCAAAGTCCTATTCCATCCGCGCGTTAATCATTGCTGCTTGCGGCGGCCGTTCCCAATTAAAATATGTTTCTAACTGTGATGATGCCAAGGTGGCTTTGAAGGTGGCAGTTGATTTAGGAGCCAAGGTTCATGATAGGGGCGGGGTTTTGTATTTTCATGCGCCGGAAAAGCCTTTTGTAAAGTACAAGGTTTTTAATGTGGGGGAGTCTGGGACATCACTGCGCTTTCTGTTACCGTTATTGCCTTTGCATGTGCCTTCAGCCTTGATTAAAGGAAAGAAAACCTTGGTTGGTCGTCCTAATGCGCATTTATGCGCGTCCCTGCGTGCCTGTGGTTTAAATATTAAAGGTGCGGGGGATAAGGAGTCTGTGCCTATTGCTTATAAGGGTGGTCTTTTAAAGGCAGGAGAAATTACCATTGATGGGTCTTTAAGTTCACAATTTATTTCAGCCCTTTTAATTGCTGTTCCCCGTCTAAAGGGCGATACCCGTTTAGCCATTACTGGGGATAAATTGGTGTCCCAAGATTATATTGTGATGACTACTCAGATTTTAGCTAAGGCGGGTATTAAGGTTAAGCAGCTTTCCGCGCGGGAATATTTTATTGCCGGTGGGCAATCTTTTAAGGGTTTAAAAAATTTCTGTATCCCTGCTGATTATGGTTTAGCTGCTTTTCCGATGGCGGCGGGGGCATTGCTGCCTTCTAAACTGGTTTTAAAAGGTTATTTGCCTAATGGTTTAATTCAGTCCGATGGACGTATCCTGAATTTCTTAAGAGCAATGGGTGTTGTTTTTCAAAAAACAGATAAAGGTTTAAAAATAAGCGGGCCGTTTAACCTAAAAGGGGGGGCGTTCTCGTTAAAAGATTGCCCTGATTTAGTGCCTATCATGGCGGTGATGGCGCTTTTTGCCCGTGGGCGTACGGTATTGGCTGATATTCATCATGCGCGCGCCAAAGAAAGTGACCGCATTAGTGATTTAAGGGTCGAGCTTTTAAAGGTTGGGGCCAAGGTGACTGAGACCGCAAATGCTTTAATTATTGATCCTCAACCTGCCTATCAGGGAGGGAAGGTGTTGGATGCGCATCATGACCATCGTTTAGCTATGGCGTTTACTGTTTTAGGGTTGAAGATTGGTTGTAAGGTAAAGGGTATTGAATCGTCCCATAAATCTTATCCTGATTTTGTTAAGGATATGCGGACGTTAAAAGCGTTGAAATAAGCGTAAAGTGCTTGATTTTACAATAGTTATAAAATTTTCCATTAAGAAAATCGTTTGACAGTTTTTAGGCTTTCCGATAAGATGTTCCACTATGATTAATCAAATCAAAAAAATCTTCAAAGATATTACAGATAATTTTTTAGGGCTTTTTTCAAAGGACATTGGTATTGACCTTGGCACCGCAACCACCTTGGTTTATGTAAAAGGTGAGGGGGTTGTCTTGTGCGAACCTTCTGTCGTTGCGATTGAAAAGGACACGAACCGTGTGGTTGCGGTTGGGGAAGAAGCTAAGCGTATGTTAGGCCGTACGCCAGGTTCCATTGTGGCCATCCGTCCGATGAAGGATGGGGTTATTTCAGATTTTGAAGTGACGGAAGCGATGTTGAAGTATTTTATTAAGAAGGTTCAGCCTAATAAATTTTATTTTCGTCCCACCATTGTTATTGCGATTCCCTCAGGTATTACCCAGGTTGAAAAACGCGCGGTGATTGATTCAGCCGAACATGCGGGGGCACGTAACGTTATTTTAATAGAAGAGCCTAAGGCTGCCGCCATCGGGGTTGGTTTGCCTGTGCATGAACCAGCGGGTAACATGATCATTGATATTGGTGGCGGTACAACTGAATTTGCGGTGATTTCATTGGGCGGTTTAGTTTATGCCAAATCAATCCGTATTGCCGGGGATGAAATGGATATGGCCATCATTGAGTATTTACGTAAGACATACAACTTGATGATTGGTGAGCGTACGGCGGAAGAAGTGAAGATTCGTTTAGGTTCTGCTTATCCTTTAGAAGAAGAATTAAATATGGATGTGCGTGGCCGTGATTTAATTGCTGGCTTGCCCAAGACCATTAATGTGACGTCGGTTGAAATCCGCGAGGCCTTGGCTGATCCGGTTCAGGCTATCGTCGATGCATCTAAGTCCACCTTGGAACATACGCCGCCGGAATTGGCAGCTGATTTAATTGACCGAGGCATTGTTATGGCGGGTGGTGGCTCCTTGTTGCGCGGCATTGATAAGCGCATTGCTGAAGAGACCGGCTTGCCG
>CAYNTZ010000105.1:0-7134 GCA_964400365.1 uncultured Planctomycetales bacterium
GATTAAAGGACACACTGGTCTTGCCTAAAATCACCGCCACCTTGGTTAACACGGTCTTAGCCACTACATCGTTGGCGGCCAGCGCTTCTTTAAGCAAACGGCTTTTAATCTGGTCTAATTTACCGTCGGTTAATTTCACTAAAATACTTTTACGGCCAGCTTTAATAAGGCCACGGATATCCCGCTCAATAGCCCAACGGCTGGCCAAGGCCTCCAAACACCCATAATTACCGCAATGGCATAAAGGACCATTAACATCGACGATCACATGGCCTAGTTCCGTGGCCGCACCCTGCGCGCCTAATAATAATCTTCCCTCTGTTAGCACCGCACCGCCAACACCGGTGCCTGGAAAAATACCAACGACTTCCGTTAAACCACGCGCCACGCCAAGCCACGCCTCTCCTAAAAGACCCGCATTAACATCGTTAGCCATGGCAATCTTAACCCGAAATTTCCTACGGAGCATGGCGGATAAAGGAAATCCCGTGAGATTAATATTGGGGGCAGCAAGAATATGATGCTTACGGGTATCGACAATGCCGGGCACCCCAACGCCAATGCCTTTTAATGTGCTTCGCGCAATACCTTGGGCATGCAATAATTCATCCGCTGCATCCACAACACAAGCATAGATATCAGCAGGCTTAACCTTCCTAGGGGTAGCCATCTTGGTGCGGTTAATCACCTTACCTGAATGATTGACCAGCGCTGCGGCAATCTTGGTGCCGCCTATGTCAATGCCAATGTAGTAACTCATCGATAGTGATTAATGAAATATTCCTGTGCCTTGAAGGCTTCGCCTTCGCTTTTTACACGCTTATAAGAACGTTCTGAGGTCAAGATACGTGCCTTACGGGCATCTTTCAAATAAGTATCTAAAATAAATTGCAAGTGGCCTTTAATTTCAAGCTTGGTAATCTCAAAAAGCAATTCAATGCGACGGTCCAAATTACGGGTCATCCAATCTGCCGACGACAAAAATACCCGCGGGGAACCGTTATTGTTAAACACAAAAATACGCGAATGCTCCAGGAAACGCCCCACAATACTGCGCACCTCAATGTTTTCACTTAAACCAGCCACGCCTGGAACCAAGCAACAAATCCCACGCACGATCAATTTAATTTTAACACCCGCTTGAGAGGCTTCATAAAGCTTTTCAATCATCTTAATATCTTCCAAGGCATTCATCTTGGCGATAATTAAGCCGTTCTTATGTTCAGCCTGGGCTTGAATTTCTTTATCAATCAGGTCGAAGAAATATTTACGTAAATCATGGGGTGAGGAAAACACCCGCTTCCACGGCGAGGGTTGGGAATACCCCGTAACCACATTGAACACATCCGCGATGTCACGAGCAAAATCATCATTGGCGGTGAAATAACCGATATCGGTATAAACTTGCGCGGTACGCTCATTGTAATTACCGGTGGCTAAATGCACATAGCGGCGGATGCGCCCCTCTTCCTTACGCACAATCAAGGTCATCTTCGAATGTATCTTTAGACCCGCAATCCCATAAATCACATGGCAGCCCGCGGTTTCTAAATCACGCGCCCACTGGATATTCTTTTCCTCTTCAAAGCGCGCCTTAATCTCAACAACCACGGTGACCTGCTTGCGCTTCTTAGCGGCCTCGGTTAAGGCCTTGATGATGGCGGAATCTTCATTGGTGCGGTAGAGCGTCATCTTAATGGCCAGCACATCCGGGTCTTTAGCCGCCGCCTGGATCAAATCCACCGTCGGGTAAAACGACTGAAACGGCATATGGATGATAAAATCTTCTTCCTTGATCTTATCAAAGATATTTTCGTAAGGGGTTTTCGCCGGCGTGAAACTTGGATAACGCAAATCCGGCTTGTCGGTTAAGGCGGCTAAATCAAAAAGAAAAGATAAATCCAAACTACCCGCCACGGATATAATTTCTTCCTTAGGGAAATCAAGACCTGTGCACAGTGTTTCTAAAAGAGCTGGAGCAGCTCCTTCCTCAACCTGCAAGGAAACCACCTTGGCTGATGAACGCTTCTTTAATTCTTTCTCCAACGCCTTTAATAAATCCGGTGCAAATTCCTCAGCAAACTCAATCTCACTATCCCGTAATAAACGAAATAACAGGGCATCTTGAATCTTATAGCCTTTAAAAAAATTAATTAAATTTTCTTTTATAATGCTCTCGGTCAAGACAAAGACCGATTCTTCCCCCTCGCCTGGCACCTTCAAGAGGCGCGGTACTGATTTAGGCACCGGCACAATAGCTAAATGGCTTTTATCCCCGCGCGCGATACCCACGGCAAAGGCAATGGTCTTAGAAGGCAGGATCGGAAAAGGACGACCACCGTCGACGGCCATGGGCGTAATGACAGGATACAAGGTTGTATCAAAAAACCGCTGCACAAATTTCTTTTGCTCAACGCTTAATTGATCCAAGTTCTTAATAAGCACCTTCTGGGCAAGCAAGGCTTCCGTCACTGGGCCTAGGTAGGATTTATAGCAATCTTTAAGTAAATCACCAATACGGGATTTAATTGCCACAAAAAGTTCTTGAGGCAAAAAACCAAACTGATCCGGACGGTTATAACCGGAATCAAGCAACCGCCTTACCCCAGCTAGGCGCACCATCAAAAACTCATCTAGGTTGCTGGTAAAAATCGCCAGGAACTTAACGCGCTCTAAAAGTGGGTTGCGTTCATCGGCCGCCTCTTGCAAGACACGTCGGTTAAACTCCAACCAGCTTAAATCACGGTGAATGAATTTATCCTTGGTTTCCATAAGATCTAATCCTGATTCTTCACCGTTAATGTTAATTTATTACCGGTAATTTCTTCAAATAGCTCTTTCTTCTCGGAAAAATTCTCTTTTTCTAACAAGAAATTTGCATGCGTTGACACCACGATGGTGGCATCCCCATCTTGATTAAACTTCACCTGCAATTTCTTCACCTTTTGCTTATGAGAACGGTCAAGTGAGTTGGCAATACGCAAGAGGGCGCTTAGCTTTTGCACCAAGATCTGCTGGGTTGAAGCTAAGGAATTATAAACCAAATGTGTTTTTAATGGCGCTGACCGGCGGTGATAGCGGGCAATGCAAGCAATAATATTAACTTCGTCCTCGGTTAATCGGAAAAGATTAAGCGAAGAAATAATATATTCGCTGTGCTTGTGATGCGCACGATTATTGACAAACATGCCAATATCATGCAAATAGGCCGCCAATAATAAATACAGCCTATCTTTCTCTTCCAACCCCAGGATATCCTTAAAGGCATCAAATAACTGCTCGGTCAAAAAGGCCACGTGCTTTAAATGGTCTAGGTCCATGCCGTATTTTTGGCAAAGGAAATGCGCACCGGAGACTAACTGGCTTAACTTATTATCCTTTTCCGACGTATCAAACTTAAACAGCAAATTCGCTAGAATAGCCTCTGACAATGAGGCTTCCAGGATATACACATGCTCATTTTTATTCAGCTTAAAGAGCGTATTTAGGATAATCGCAAAGCCAATGATGGTGCCGGCAATATCAGTTGGGATCTGATAGGTGGTGGCAATTTCCTGGGGATTCATTTGGCGCAGGCGGCTTAAGAACTCGCCGGCCTCATTAGCCTTAAACTTGAAAAAATCTGAATCCCGGCGCTTATTGGGCAAGACCTGCTGGATAAAGGGCGAATAGTTTTCATCGATAAGAATAATGTCGTCGATGACAAGATTTGGATTGTTTTTCTTTAAGAATAAAATCTCATTTTCAATGTATTCTTCCGTAGCCTCATGCACTTCCTGCAGGGAACCATCCAAGCTTTCCATAAACTGAGACAGGCGTAAGGTGCCTATAGGAAATCCGACATTCATGAGCGTCAGCCCACGGGCCATCACCGACATATCAAGACTTCCAGCACCTAATTCCGCGATCAATAAATTCTTCTTATCAACGGGATAGGTTTTCTTTAATTTATGGGAGAGGAAATAATCAATGTAGTAAACCACATCCCCCGCGTTTAAGACGTCAATCTTAAAGCCGGTTTTACGCAGCACTGTATCTAGGAAAATGTCGCGGTTACGCGCCTCGCGCACAGCAGTGGTGGCAATCACCATCACCTCACTGACTTCATATTGCTTTAACACTTCCTTATATTTTTGTAATACAGCGGCGGTTTGATTAATAATGGCCTGCGGGATACGGCCCTTTAAAAAGGCATGTTTACCTAGAGGAATAACATTCTTTAATGATTCTAACACCTGAAGATCTTCACCATGGCTTTCGCCAATCAGCAATTTAATCGAAGAAGACCCTATATCGATAACACCAGCACGCATAAAACCCCCAATTAAAATTTTTAAAAGTATAACATATCCTGTGTAAAAATCACATTTTTTGGTATATAGTAAATAAATATGAACCGGGTCTTTGAACCAAAATTAATTACCGTATTACGGGAAGGCTACAGCCTTAAACAATTCGGGCCAGATCTTTTAGCCGGCCTTATTGTGGGCATTGTGGCCCTGCCCTTGTCTATTGCCTTTGCCATTGCCTCTGGCGTTAAGCCCGAACAAGGATTAATTACAGCTGTCATTGCAGGGTTTCTAATTTCTGCTTTTTCTGGCTCTCGCGTGCAAATCGGGGGGCCTACCGGGGCCTTTATTGTTATTATCTACGGGATTGTGCAACAATATGGCTATGAAGGCTTAGCCGTTGCCACCATCATGGCTGGTATATTGTTGATTATCTTAGGGTTAGCTAAATTTGGCAATGTGATCAAATTTATCCCCTATCCAGTCACCGTCGGATTTACCAGCGGGATTGCCGTCATCATCTTCACCTCCCAGGTGCGGGATTTCCTGGGGCTGCACGTTGCAGAGCTTCCTGACCGCTTTATCCCTAAATGGATTGCTATCAGCCAAAACCTCCATCAAGTGGATTTCTATAGCATCTCTCTTGCCCTACTATCTATTTTTATTATTGTATTCTGGCGCAAGGTCACCGATCGCCTGCCAGGCCCGCTCATTGCTATCTTGGTGACCACGGCCATGGTGCATTTTCTTCACCTACCGGTTGATACCATTGGTTCCCGATTTGGCACGGTGCCCAATCATTTTCCAACACCGCATTTGCCTAATATTAGCTGGGATTTAATTGTTAAGATGTCCTCCCCAGCACTGACCATTGCCCTACTTGCCGGCATTGAATCGCTGTTATCTGCCGTGGTTGCCGATGGCATGACCGGCCGTCGCCACCGCTCAAACATGGAATTGATTGCCCAGGGCATTGCCAATATCGCCTCCCCTATTTTCGGCGGCATCCCAGCCACCGGAGCCATCGCACGTACCGCTACCAATATTAAAAACGGTGGGCAAACCCCCATCGCCGGTATTATTCATGCCATCACCATCTTGATTATCTTTTTATTCTTCGGCCAATGGGCCGCCTTAATCCCCATGGCCTGTTTAGCCGGGATTTT
The DNA here is from genome assembly GCA_964400365.1 of uncultured Planctomycetales bacterium. GTDB lineage: Bacteria > Omnitrophota > Gorgyraeia > Zapsychrales > Fredricksoniimonadaceae > CAYNTZ01. Next base: position 5,456 of record CAYNTZ010000105.1, read on the forward strand.
AATTGTGGTGGCCTACAACATGAGTGAATGGCATTTATTTATTAAACTATTTCGCAGCCCCAAGAGCGATGTGTTGGTCTTGCTTTGCACCTTTTTATTGACGGTCTTAGTTGACTTGACCGTGGCCATTGAAGTGGGCATTGTGCTCGCTGCCTTCCTATTTATGAAACGCATGGTGGATGTCACTCAAGTGAATTACCTTAACGAATTAAGCGATGAAGAACTGATGCTTGACCCTGACATGGCCAAACGCGCGGATATTCCCGCCGGCGTTGAGATTTTTGAAATCAATGGTCCCTTTTTCTTTGGTGCCGCCGATAAATTCAACGACACCCTCAATCACCTCAAACGCCCGCCCAAGGTCTTGATCCTACGCCTACGTTTTGTCCCGGCCATGGATGCAACCGGCTTACGCGCCTTGGAAGACTTACTTGAGAAAACCAGGAAAAACGGTATTGTGGTGCTTTTCTGCGGGGTACATACCCAACCATGGCAGGTCTTAAAGGAAGCTGGGATTTTCGATGCCCTGGGCGAAGGGTACTTTTATGAGGATATAAAGCCCTGCGTGGCTTATGCCAAACGCCTACTTGAAATGAGTAAATAACGTTTTCTCTGCCCCTAAATCACCGCCCAACACTTCAATGGATATGCCGTAGGACACCACCATCAGAAAAAGAAAAAATACCGATGCAAACATAATCCCTGCCGCCTTATTTTTTTCTTTCAACCATTGAAGACCATCTATTGTGGCCATTAATAAAAAAGGGCAAAAAAAGAGCACCACTCGAATCACTGAGAATGTATATTTCTGCAAAACGCTTAATATAAATAATTCAATGAAAATAAAGAAAGCAACCGGGGCAAGACGATTAAACATAAATTTATCTTTACGCCATTGAGTAACGGCGGTGCAGATAAGGTACAGGAAACCAAAGCCAATAAAAAAACGTGACGCCCCGCGTATCCATTTTGGATTAATCGCAAACCAGCGACCCACGAAATTATTGACCGACTCGCCTAAGGTCTGGAAAAAAGCCCCAATGCCCTGCGTGCTAATAAAATAATCCGCCCAGTAACTTGGCAGATCCGAAACACTAATGCGGATATCCACCCAATACACAACAGCCACCACCATGACAGCTACACTTAAATAACCCCATATTACTTTAGGCAAACGCCACCCCTTACCTGCCAATAACCATGCATTAATAACTGGCAATGGAAAAAATAATAAGGCTGGATAAGAAAATAACCCCAACAACGGCAACGCCAATAACCAAGGCAGCATCTGTGATGGCTTCCATTGCGATTGGTGAAGCAAAAACCAAACAAAAAATGCCGCAGCCATGGTGTCCATGGAATATTGCTTGAGCTCCGCCGCGTAATAAATCAATGGCGTAGATGCAGCCCAACAGGAAACAAATAAAACCATTTTCCACGAATCCCCAAACTGCCGATGGGCAATGCGCATCCACAGGATAAAGGACATGATCATGCAGACAAAAGGTAAGAATCTTAAAGCTAATAAATGCCAGTCAAAAGGCTTGGATACTTGCTGGATTAAATAAAGATAGGTTTTGGGGAACTGCTGGATGCTCAGCAAAGGCTTGCCGAAAATTTCCGCCGTGGAATAATGTTCAACGCTGTTAAAGACACAACTTTCATCATTCCAAAGCGGG
>CAYNTZ010000106.1:0-7119 GCA_964400365.1 uncultured Planctomycetales bacterium
CTTGCCGGCGATAATCTCCGAGCTTCAGTGTATTTTTATTTGGTTGCGGTTTATTTGACACAATTTTGCTTTCATCACCACAAGCACCCAAACTCTTAGTCGGGTAAAATGAAAAACAAGCCACATCACCTAAGGACCCAACCCGCTTGCCCTGATAGCGTGACCCATGCGCTTGCGCGGCATCTTCGACGACCTTGATGCCATGCTTCTTAGCAATGGCATTAATTTCACTCATATTAGCCGGCTGTCCGTATAAATGCACCGGAATCACCGCCTTGGTTTTTTTGGTGATCGCTTTTTCAAATGATTTAGGGTCAATATTATAGGTGTCATTCTCAATATCCACAAAAACTGGTGTGGCCCGGCAAAAAGATACGCAAAGAGCAGTTGCAATAAAGGTAAAGGTCGGCACAATCACTTCATCACCTTCTTTAATATCCAAGGCGGATAAAGCCAAATGCAAGGCATCCGTCCCTGAATTAACACCCACCCCAAATTGGGCATCGCAATATTTGGCAAAGGACTTTTCAAAGATTTGGGCCTGCTCGCCCAAAATATAATCCCCACGTTCCAATACCTTTTTAATCCCCGCTTCTACCTCGCCCTGGATAGGCGCATTTTGTTCCTTGAAATCAATAAACGGAATACTCATAACAGACTTTCTACCTTTCTATATACATCGTCGATGGATAAATCGTTTAAACAAGACACATGATTACATTGCGCCATGCGGAATTTCCGGTAACAGGGCTGGCAAGGCAATCCCTTTTGAATAACCCCATGACCTTCCTTAGGGTATGGCCCATAAACCATAGGGTCAACCGGCCCAAAAATCGATACGGTTTTAACCCCACTGGCCACGGCAATATGCAAAGGCCCACCATCAGTAACAATCCCTAAACGGCAATGACGCATGAGAGCCGCCATTTGTAACACAGATGTTTGACCAACCGCAGAAAATACCGGCGACTGCACCTCACGGGCAAGTTCTTGGCAGAGAGCTTCTTCTTTTAAATCACCCATCAGTATAATGGCCGCCTTGGTTTTTGCAATAATTTTATCGGCCAATTGGGCGTATTTTGCCGCTGGCCAGCGCTTATTCTTAGCCCCTGCCCCCCAAGAAGCCCCGCCGCCGGGAATCATCGCAATCAAATCAGTCTTACCATCAAGGCCTTTCGCCTTCAACCAATCAAGCGCCCATTGCGCATCCTTAGGGGACACCGTCAAACTCATCGTGCGCTCAACCACAGGCACACCAATAAAGGTCAACAGATCTAAATAATACTCCACCACATGCCGGCCTTCATAACCGGACAAAGAAAGTCGCCTTGTCAACAAACGGCCACGGCCTTTATAATCAAAACCAATGCGTTCCTTAACACCGGCCGCCAGGGTTAAAAATCCCAGGGCCCCATTCATGGAGAAATCAAAAACCACGTCGAAGCCCTCCTGCTTGATTTGATGGCCCAGGTCCATCCATTTCTTTACAAAAGCCAATGGATTGCGTTGGTACACCGCCACAAATTCATCGCGCTCGTAAACGACAACTTGGGCGATCTGTGGATTGGCTTGCAATATGTCGGCGGTGCGGCGATTAGCCAGGTAGGTGATCTTGGCGTTGGGATAGGCCAGACGCAAATTAGCAATCAACGGGGTGGTGAAAAGCACATCGCCGATACCGAAAGGATTAATGATTAAAATCCTATCCATTTCTATTTTCCCAAGCCCAAGCCGTCTTAATAATTTCTTTCAGCGATGCCTTGGGCTGCCAACCTAAAAGCCGCTTGGCTTTACGAAAAGACGCAACCAAGTAAGGAATATCTCCTGCGCGAGGCCCTGTCTGATTGACCTTGACGGGAATATTCAACACTTGTTTGGCTGCCTCGACAACTTCTTTGACAGTAAATCCCTTGCCGCTGCCTAAATTAAATACGTTCGAGGGCATCCCGGCTTGTAAAGCTTTCAAGGCCAACCAATGTGCTTCACAAAGATCTACGACATAGATATAATCACGCACGCAAGTACCATCCTTGGTTGGATACTTATGACCAAAGATAGTAATCTCCCCCTGCTTCCCAGCAAAGGCACGGGTGATATTAGGAATCAAATGAGTGGGCTTAAGCATCTTAATGCCAACACCCCAATCTGGGTGAGAACCAGCCACATTAAAATAACGTAAGACCGCATATCGCAAACCCTGCGCCTTGGAGCATTCCGCTAAAATCTGTTCAACCAGCCACTTGGATTGCGCATAAGGGCTTAAGGGATTAATCTTATCATTTTCTGAAATAGGCTTACTAATTGCTGGGTCATAGACAACCGCCGTTGATGAGAATACCAATTTATTAACCTTCGCCTGCTCCATGGCTGACAATAAACTTAAAGTACCACCCACATTATTTTCAAAATATTTTAATGGCTTAGTCACCGATTCAGGCACCACAATAAAAGCGGCAAAGTGCATCACGGCCTGAGGCTTTAGCTTAATTAATAAGCGCGTGAGTTCTTCCTTATCCCGCAAATCCAATTGAAAGAACTTGGCCCTTTTAGGGATGAATTCCTTATGCCCGGTTGATAAATTATCGATGACAATAACGTCATAACCTTTATCAACCAGGTAATGGGCCATGTGCCCGCCGATATAACCTGCTCCACCTGTCACTACAATGCGCTGCTTCATCAGTTAACCCTGGCCTTGGAATTTTTTAATCTTTAATTTAGCTTCCGCAAAGGTCATGCGGTCACGCGCGGCACCAAATTTATTATTATGCGAGGAAATCACCCATGAATCCATGTCCGTTGCACTAACATGCTTGACCTTGCGCCCGGTGTAAAGGATGTTTAAACCCTTAGTTCTAACCTCAACGGGTTCAATGCCAAATTTCTTCATAAAAGCTGTTAACGATGCCTTGGAATACCCCCACTTATGATTACCAAAGTGGCCGATATAGATTTCCCCGCCCCACATGTTTTCGCCAAAAAAGGTATCGACAAAATCATCGTAATTAAATTTAAACAAACGCCCCAATAATTTTTGAAAATCAGGAACGCCAATATGCATAGTGCCGCCCACCTTTAAAGTGCGGGCCCAATCGGCCATGATACAATAACGCATGTATTTATCAAAGTGCTCGAGAACCCCTTCAGCCCTTAGTTCATCGGCGACCAAATCCGCATAAGGCAAGGGTAAGGCCAAGTCATGCACCACATCCGGCTGGCACTCCTTCACCGCATCAATATTAATCCATCCAGCTAATTTATTAGTGCCACAGCCAACATGTAATTTCATTTTTTCTACCTCTGATCTAGGGGATATTTAACCCTGCGCCCGGTTTTATAACGGACACGTAATCCCACAAAAGGATTCCACCAATACCGCGCCTTAATTTCCTTCCAGTCCGCAACACTCACCGGATGTGCTGCAATCAAATCGTTCATCACCTTCGGATGCGTGCCAAAATAAACTGGGAAACGTTTTAAATCGCCAAAATCATATTTGCCGGTTTGTTTCTCTACGGAGCGGTCAACTTTCCAGATCTCTCCCTGATTAAGCCGCCGACGGGCCATCTGCTCCTGGCTAAACACCCAGCCGTAATGATACAGGAAACACCCAGTATTCTTAGACCTCAAGGGTTGACCATCCACCCGCTCAAAGGCAAAGGCATCGCCGTAGGAGCGCACCTGGTTGTTATTGCGAATAATCCTATCCTGTTTTTGATACCAGCCCTTATCAATACGATAGCGGTAATGGCTACCAAAAAAATGCAGCCACTTAAAACGCAGGGCATCGACAGCTGGGTCATTCAAATAACGCTGCATGCAGGCGCGCAATTTAGGTAAATCCGCCTCGTGAATCACCTCATCGGTCTGTAAATAAAAGGCCCAATCCCCCCTGCAATGGCTTAAAGCGATATTGGTCTGGACAGATAAGACCTGCTCTTTTTGGGAAAGATCCCATACCGTTTTGACAATCTTGATCTTAGGGTCCTTAATCGACCCAATCAACCCTAAGGTATCATCCTCGCTTTGGCCTACAGCCACAATAAATTCATCACAGATAGGGAGTATTGATTTAATGGACTCGACGACGGGATAGGCTAATTTGATTCCATTGCGGATAATGGTAAAACCGCTAACCTTCATAGCAATGACCTCTGGCAAACTAGCAAGGGGCAACACCCATGGCTTTCAGGCGCTTGTCCAAGACATTTTCTGCCGCCTTATTCGAGCACATTAAATCAAACTTGCAGGTGCGGCATACCCCGGTCTTATCGCTCACGCCTGCCAAATGCCGGCGCATAAAATTCGATGTTTTCGAATAAAAAATATCCATCAAGGGCGTGTTATTGACATTGCCTAACATATATTCTTTATGCCCTGGGTAATCGGTGCGTAAATTGCAGCAGGGGAAAACCTCGCCGGTCCAATCCACGTAAAGCCGTGAGAAGGGACTCATGCACGGCGAGCGGCGCACATTAATGGAGAGATCTTTAAGCGTGCCCCCGCGGTCATTCCCGCAATCCTGCAGGTTAAAGGCAAATACCGTCACGGCTAAGGCACCCACCTTGAAAAAATAGCGGCCTAATTCATGGCCCGGCACTTCCTGAGCTTGAGCCTCGACCTTCACCTTCTTTAAGAATTCATTACAAATCCTATAGCCCTCTTGCTTGATAGTATCCTTATGTTTTTCATAATCAGGATAGAGCGACACAAAGATTTCATCCAGGCCGGCTTTTTCTAAACGTTCTAACTTTTCATAGGTGACATAGTCCCCGTTGGAATGGAAGGAGATATTCGCCTTAGGCAGTGCCTTACGGGTCTGGGCCACCCGCTCGAAAATAATCTCATTGGATAAAGGCTCGTTATAGCGCTGCATCTTAATCTGACCGGAAAAATCAATGGCCGCCAACTCATTTAAGATATTAAAGAAGACCTTCTCCGACATCAGCTGGGTCTTGTTCCGGCGGTCTAAAAAGGAATTAGGGCAAAAATAGCAGGTGCGGTTGCAGTAGGCGTGCGTCTCAAATTCAACGCTCATCAGCTCTTCTTTGAAGAACTTGCGTTTTTCCTCAACCGAGGCGCCCTTTTGGCTAAAGTGCATGGGACGCAGCAATTTGCTGAATTTTTCAATCCTAAAATACCCGTCAATCTCATCGGCCTTGCCTGCCCAGACAAAGAAGAGCTTAAAGGCTTGATAAAATTTTTGCGCAAATGACGGTCTAATTTTCTTGTATGACATAGCCCCCACTTTACCTTATAAGAAGTAATTTTGCAAAACAAAATCTGCTAGCTTAACTAATGCGCCTAAACCATGAGCGATTGATAAATATTTAACGTTTGCCGGGCTGTTTTAGCAAAATTAAAATCTTTGGACCTCTGAATCCCTTTGGCAACCAAATCAGCCGCCAGCTTTTTATCCTCTAAAATAGCCGCCATGCTTATAACCATAGCCTCAATATCGACAGGGTCAATGGTCATAGCAACCCCATTTGCTAATTCCGCGCACGAAGAAGTATTGGACGTAATCACCGGCGTGCCACAGGCAAAGGCTTCCACAATGGGGAAACCAAAGCCCTCATAAAAAGAAGGGAAAACAAAAATATCCGCTCTATTATATAAAATCCGTAATTGATCATCACTGATAAAACCCAAGAACTTAACCACACCCGTCAAACCCAATTCCTTAATCAAAGGCTCAATATCACCCTGCATCCAACCCTTCATCCCCACCACCACCAATTGCCCTAAGTACCCATGCTTAAATTTCAATTGGGCCATGGCCTTTAAAATACCTTTCAAATTCTTACGCGGCTCCAAGGTTCCCACCGATAACAGGTAAGGCCCTTGAACACCTAAGCGACCCAATTCATCCTTGGTTTCCCGGTACTGTTCTTCATTAAATGGGTAGAAAATATCATGGCTTACCCCGTTATACACCACCGAGGATTTTTCTTTAGGAAAATCAAAATAACGATGCAAATCTTCCCGAGTTGAATTTGAAATACAAATAATGTGATCGGCTAATTGAATAATCGACTTCATCTGCGCTTCACTAGCAGCAATAGTTTCATCCGTGTGGCTTTGCGGGTAGGCCTTATAAATCAAATCATGGATGGTAACGACCAGCTTGGCTGGCTTAGCTTTAATATAGTCCGGACAAGGTAGATGATAGATATCCATGCCGCCAAGCCTCATGGCCGCTCCTAGGCTAAAGTAATCATAGCGGGGATAGAAATTCTTAAAATTAAACTTAGGGAGCTGACGCTTAAAATCAAATAAACGCTTAGGCGCGTAAAGCAGGTACTCATTGCTGCTATCAATCTGGCCTAAGGCATTCAGCAAGCAATGCGTGTAACGGCCAATCCCGGCACGCTGCTGTTTAAGGATAGAGCGGCAATTAATGGCGACGCGCATGGCCATCCCTGTCGGCAGATAACTCATCTAAGGTGGCCGCGATAATACCTTGATATTTCTTCTCAATCTTAGGGGCCACCTCGGCTGATTGATAGGTCTTCATTAATAGGTACTTGGCATAGATATTAATCCGGTACATCGCCATCCATAGGCAGTAAATCAGCCCCCAGGTCCCGTCCTTGCGGCCATCACTTTTCTTCCAATAACGCTTATAAAATTCATTCCAGGCATCCTTCAAGGCAGCCTTTAACGTATAGTCCTTACCGCTGGCATACAAGGCCTTGGCCTCGATAGTGGTGTAGCGGTCCATCTTTTCGCCATAGGCCTGCAGGCTATCATACGAGAAGTGCAATAAGCAAGCTTGTGGATTGTCGATGCGCAATACCCGCGCACCTTGATTTAACTGAATGCCGGCGTGGATGGTGCCGTTAAAGGTGACTGCATTGCGTTTATAAAAACGCAAGGGCCTATCCTGCAAAGGGCCGCAGCCGCTATAGCCCATCTCCTGGCCCCAAAAATAATTGCGGCGCGGCAGGTACACAGCGTCATATTGGCCTTCTTGAGCAATGCGCAGTAATTCCCTTCTTAACGCAGCGGTGACCATTTCATCGGCGTCTAAATTAAGGATCCACTCACCCGTGGTTTTTCCAGCGGCAAATTGACGGGCCGGCTCACAAAAACCTAGGCGCTCATGCATAAATATTT
>CAYNTZ010000107.1:0-6926 GCA_964400365.1 uncultured Planctomycetales bacterium
ATACCAATTACAAAAAGCAATTAATATCGCTCAAGAAGGCAGGCCGGGCCCGGTGGCCTTGGATATTCCTGATGATCTCCAGCGCGTTGATATTGATGTTACTCAATTGCGTGAGTTTGTTCCGCCATCAGTGACGTCTAAAAATTGTGCCAGAGAAATTCAAACCTTGGTCTCATTAATCAAGGGGGCGAAGCGTCCCCTGGTTATTTATGGGGCAGGCATCCGTATCGCCGGTGTGATTGACCCAGCCTTGCAATTCTTACGCCAATTAGGCCTACCCTGCGTTTTAACCTGGGGCGGCAAGGATATCATGGCCCATGATGACCCCTTAAATATGGGCGGGATTGGGGTGGTGGGCCCAAGGTCAGGTAATTTTGCTGCGCAAAATGCTGATTTAATTATTGCCGTGGGGACGAGGCTTTCCCAAATGATCACCGGCGGTAAGACGACACTTTTTGCACCCAAGGCCAAGAAGGTCTTGGTTGATATTGATCCCCATGAGCTAAGTAAGTTTACGGCCAATGATTTTCATTTAGATCTACCCATTGAATCTGATCTGCCTTCCTTTTTTAAACAAATTTTAGCTGCCACGCAAGGTGCGGGGGATCGTTGGACAAGCTGGCGTGCGCAAATCAAAACATGGGAGCAACAATATCCCATTTGCCCGCCGGAAAAATATAAACGCCAAGCAGATGTAGATGGCCATGTCTTTGTTAAGGCGATTTCTCAGGCAGCGGGTGATAATGATATTTTTATTACGGATACAGGGGCCAATATTTCCTGGACCCTACAGGCCATTGAAATGAAAAAAGGCCAGCGCATGTTTTCCGCCTGGAATCATACGCCCATGGGTTACGCGCTTTCAGCCTCGGTGGGTGCGGCCTTAGCTGATCAGCGGCGAATCATCTGTTTGACGGGGGATGGCGGTTTGATGATGAATATTGAGGAGTTAGCGACGATCCAGCGTTATAAATTGGATGTGAAGGTGTTTATCTTTAATAACGGCGGCCATGCCATTCAAAAACAGACCATGGACACCTGGCTTAATTCCAATTATGCCGCGGTCAATACCGACACCGGCCTTAATTTCCCAGATTTTGTAAAGACAGCCGAAGCCTTTCATCTGCCGGCCATCCGCATTGATAATCACGCGCAATTAGCAGCGGGCATTAAGAAGGCGTTGAGCATTCCTGGCCCGGTGGTGATTGACGTGATCATTGACCCTAATCAGAAAATTGAACCCATGCTTAAATTTGGGGCTGGCTTAGAAGATTTAAATCCCAAATTACCACCCGAAGAACTTGCCCGGATCATGAGCGTTTCCAGTGACGCATCAAACCCTAAGTATGTGAAGGTTTAGCCATGGCTGAAATCGATTTATTAGCGAATTACCCTAAAGCGCAGCGCAAGGTTTTTGAACGCGGTCAGGAAAAAACCGAAGAAGACCGCCGCATCGGCCGTCAATTCGGCCAAGAATATTTCGATGGGGAAAGGCGTTTTGGTTACGGCGGCTACAACTATCATCCGCGTTTCTGGCAGCCGGTGATGCCAACCTTTCAGCAGCATTTTGCTTTAACAGCGCAATCGTCGCTGTTAGATGTTGGTTCAGGCAAGGGCTTTATGTTGCATGATTTAGCCCAAGCGATTCCCGGTATCAAGGTGCAGGGTATTGATATTTCCGATTATGCCATTGCCAATACGATTGAGGATATGCGTCCTTTTGTTAAACAAGGCAATGCCAAGCAATTACCCTTTGCGGATAAAAGTTTTGACGTAGTGATTTCGATTAATACCATTCACAATTTAGCGCTCGATGATTGCAAACAAGCCTTACGGGAAATACAACGTGTTGCACGTAAGGGAGCATTTATTACTGTCGATGCATATCGAACTGAAGAAGAGAAGCAGCGGATGGATGCCTGGAATCTAACAGCGCTGACCTACATGAGCGTTGATGAATGGAAGTCTTTGTTTAACGAAGTCGGCTATACCGGCGATTATTTTTGGTTTATTCCTTAGCGATGATTGTTAGCTATTTGGTATTGTTTGCTCCACGGGCTATTTTTGTACCCATTGCCTTCTGGGCAATGAGTACAAGGTTCTTTGCAATAGGATTTCCGTTGCCTACGGTTTACAGAAAAACAGTCTTATAGCAGATTTTGTATTTTGACTGATTTTTTGTAAATCCTCGGGTACATTTGGCAAAAAAGCCCTGAGTGTTCCGCAAACAACACCAAACAGCTAACAAGGCGATGAATAACTTTATGATGCAAACTAGAGCAGCTATATAATGAAAACAAAAGCAGCCATATTATGGGAAACAAATAAACCCCTTGTTATTGACGAGGTGGAAATCCCTGCGTTGAAACGTGGGCAGGTTTTGGTAAAGGTTTTATACAGCGGGATTTGCCGGGCTCAATATAATGAAATGATCGCCCTGAAAGGCCCGGATAAATTCTTGCCGCATTTATTAGGGCATGAGGCTTCCGGTATTATTGTTGATGTGGGGCCTGGTATTGGTAAGGTAAAGAAGAATGATTATGTTTGCCTTTCATGGATTAAAGGCCAAGGGCTTGATGGGATTAATAGCCAATACAAGATGGGCAAGCATGTGATTAATGCCGGGGCGGTGACCACCTTTAGTGATTACACGGTGGTGTCGGAGAATAGGGTGACGAAGATTTCTAAGGCGATGCCGGCGGATGTGGCGGCTATTCTAGGTTGTGCTGTGGTGACTGGTTGCGGCATTATGCAAAATACGCTCGATTCAGCTAAGGGATCGTCGGTGGCGGTGCTGGGTGTGGGTGGTATTGGTTTATCGGTGATTATGGCCTCCAAGCGTCGGGGTAGTAAAATAATTATTGCCGTTGATATTGCGGATAAAAAGTTAGCCTTTGCCCGCCGCATGGGGGCAACGCATACGATTAATGCCCTTAAAGATAATGTTGTTAAGAAAATTCAATCCATCGTCCCTAACGGTGTTGATTATGCGGTCGATGCCTCCGGCAATAAGGTGGCCATGGAAAATGCCTTTGAGGCGATTAAGGTGCAGGGTGGGGCCTGCGTGATTGCCGGTAATTTGGGTAAGGATGAAAAAATTGAGCTGCATCCCTTTGATTTAATCAGGGGAAAGCGTATCATGGGTACCTGGGGTGGCGAAACCCAGCCGGATCGGGATATTCCTGCCTACATCAATGCCTTTAAACGCGGGCTCTTGCCGATGGATCAATTAATCACCCATCGGTTTAAATTAGAAGAAATTAATAAGGCCTTTGATTTATTAGTCAAGGGTGAGGCAGGCCGTATTATTTTAAGGATGGATAAGTAAGATGAACAACAGTGTTTCCATTGTGATTCCTGCCTTTCGTGAAGAAGCCAATATCGAGGCGGCCATTGATAATGCCGTGGCTGTGGCTAAATCAGTAACCAGTGATTATGAAATTATTGTAGTCGATGATGGCAGTCCGGATAAGACGGCTGAGTTTGCCCAATTAAAAGCCCAGGCTAATCCACAAGTGCGGGTAGCGGTCAATGCCACCAATCAAGGTTTTGGTTTTTCCTTTGCCCGCGGGGTAAAGATGGCGACTAAAGAATTTGTGACGGTGTTTCCCGGGGACAATGACATGGCCGCGCAATCCTTAAAAGATTTGCTGGTGGCCCGTGGTTCTGCGGATTTGGTGATTTCCTATATGCAAAAGACCAATAAGCGTTCAATATTCCGTCGCTTTGTCTCCGGCTGTTTTGTGTTACTGATGAATACCTTATTTGGATTAAAACTCAAATATTACAACGGCGCCTTTATTTGCCGTCGGCAATTATTACAAACTATTCCTATTAAATCAACCGGCTTAGCCGCCTTGGCTGAATGCATTGTCCGTTTGTTAAAGCGGGGTGATGTGTCGTGGCGTTCAATTTATTTTGAGCATGCCGGACGCCGTCATGAACAATCCAAGGCCTTTAATCTCAAGAGCATTAACGCGGTAGCTGCGACCATCGTGATCTTGATTGTTGATATTTATTGGCCTAAAAGAACAACAGCCCATGTTTCCTAAATTAAAATCCCTGCCTAAATTTGCCTGGTCCATGGCGGCATTACTTGTTGTTGCCGTATTATTGCGCTGTTGGCGCATCAGTGATAATCAATTTCTTTTTTATGACGAAGGGATGTACCTGGGGTATAACCGTGGTTTCTTAGATATGGTGGCTGCAAACCCGCCACATAATATCACTGAGTTTTTTATTATCATGGGCTTGATGTTTAAGGCCGCCTTAACTACAGCTAAATCCCTGTGGTTTTTTATCCTGAATTTACGTGTTTTTAATTGGGGGGTAGAGGCGTGGTACTTTGCCCGTCTTGTATCTGCTGTTGCAGGGATTGCTACTGTCCTATTGATTTATTTTTGGGCCAAACGCAGTTTTAATTCGTCGCGCATCGCTGCGTTTAGTGCTGTATTTCTGGCGTTTTTACCAAGCCATGTTTTTTATTCACGCCTTGGCATGCAGGAAGCCTTAAGTGCATTCTTATTTTTATCAGCGGTTTATCTATATAGCACACATCGAGCCATAGGTTGGCGTCTTTTTGTTTCCGCATTTATTTTATCCTGCGTATTTTTTACCAATTACCGTATGATTATTGCCCCCGCCTTAATTGCTTTTATTGAAATCTTTCAGGGGCTGGCATCTAAACAAAAAATCAACTGGGTTAAATTGTCCCTGCATACATCAGTATTTTATGCCGTGGTCTTTATCGTCGGTAGTTTAGATGGGGGAGTTAACCGGGAAGTAACCTTTGGCTGGATGTTCCATCAGGCAAAAGATGCTACGGGAAAATTTGATGTGGTGAATTTCTTATCTTATCCTTATTACACCTTTGCCTTAGAAGGAATATTTGCCGGCATTCTGTTTTGGATGAATCTGCGTTCGGTTCTTCATAGGCAATGGTCTAAATTATTGCCTTTCGGTATTGTTTTAGTGCAGATGGGTTTATTTTCTTTTGCCGCAGAAAAAGGGGCGCGTTATTTATGTGTGGTTTTGCCCTTCATGGCCGTGGCTATCGCGGTGGCCGTGGATGATTTATTAACGAGAGCTAATCATGCTAGATTGAAAATGATAGTCAAAGGCTTGTTGGTTTTAAGTATGGTGGGCATGTGTTATCAATCATTTCAATTAGCGACAGCCACCACGGCCTATGAGCAGTCAATGGCATTTATTTTAGAGCGCAGCCCAGAAGCGGTGATTGTGTCAACCCAGCCCTTGGTTGAAGAGTTATACGCCTATCATGAAGGCCAGTTATTGCCGTGCCCTAAGGATTTAGGGTCGTTGATTGAGATGTATAAGAAGGGGGCGCGTTACCTGGTGCTTGACCCGCAAGCGTATATTTCATGGACGGCGGATGAGGCGCGTTTTTCACCTCCGCTGATCCCATTTTTACAAGAAATTGTTAATAAAGTTGAGCCCATGGCCCAGTTTGATCATTTGAATAATGCGTTTTTAAAGCGTTTTGTCCTAGACCATAATGAACATTTGCGCAATTCCTTGGTCTTCCTAGGATGGGAGAACCCGTTAAAGGGAAGTATCAGGATTTATGATCTCACCGAAGCATTGTTGGCCTTGCGTCCCAAGTAATAAATAATTAGGCTTTTGCTTTGGAAGCGGGCAGTTTTTGTTATAATGCACCAATAATCAATTATTAATTGAAGGGAATTATGACCTATAACGATTTTATTGCCAATATTGAGAATTTTGACAGCCGTTATTCCAAAGAAATTAATTCAAATTCGTATTTTGGTTTTCCCATTGAGCCAATTTTAGCGGCGGAAACTAAATTAGCCAATCACGCGGAAAAATCCATTGGATATTTTTCCATGGAGTACGGTTTAGCCCCCAGCATCTATAATTCCTTCCAATTAAATGGGGCGATGAATGAGCATAATCAATTCTTCAAGCACCAGGTTTTCTCCAATTATTGGATTTCTGATTACGTATTTAAGATCAACATTAATAAGATGTTGGATATCCCTATTTATAGCGGCGGCCTAGGGGTGTTGGCGGGGGATTCAGTTAAAAGTATTGCGGATTTAGGGCTTTCCGTTGTTGCCTTAGGCATTTTGTGGAATAAAGGTTATTTTAAACAGAATTTTTGGTATAAGCACGGCCAGGTTCCCGAGGAGCTTTACTGGGACCCGCAATCTTACCCGGGGCTGATTCCGTTAAAGAACCGTGTGACGATTAAAACCAAGCAAGGCGATTTGGTATTGCGCCTGTGGAAATATTATGTGTATAGCTACGACAAGAAAAATGTAGTTCCGTTGGTTTTATTAGATGCTAATTTGCCTGAGAATAATGAGCATTTTGCCAAATTAACTGACCAGCTTTACCGTTCTGATCATGTGTCCTGGCGGATTTTGCAGCGGTCTATTTTAGGTATTGGTGGGATGAAGGCCTTAAGCGCATTAAAGTTAAACATTGATTGCTACCATTTAAACGAAGGTCATGCGGCCTTTGCCTTGGTTGAAAAATACGTTCAGTTGGCTGATAAGTCTAAGATGGCAGAAGAAAAGAAGAAATTTGTTTACACCTGCCATACGCCGGTGGCCGCAGGACATGATCGCTTTGGTATCCATGATATTGAAAATATCTTTGAAGATGATTATTCCAGTGCCGCTAAACTTTTTGGTAAAGAAACCGAGAAGTCCCAAGATGTTAATTTAACCCATATTTGTTTGGAAAATTGCCGTCATGTTAATGCGGTGGCCCAAAAGCATGGGGAGATCATGCGCCTGCAGTTTCCTGCCTACGCCAGCCGTATCGACGCGATTACCAACGGCGTGCATTTGCACACCTGGGTGTCGGCGAATTTTGGTAAATTATTCGACCAATATTCGCAAGTCTTTGGTGATTGGCGCAAGGATCCGATGCGTTTACAG
>CAYNTZ010000108.1:0-6911 GCA_964400365.1 uncultured Planctomycetales bacterium
CACTCTTGATTTTCCTGGGCCAAAGCCCAGATCTCCTTGACAATCCCCCGCATTTTCTCGTCGGAGAAATCCTCCGGGCTGATGAATTGATGTGCCTCAACAACCCACGCAGGGTCTTTGAGGAACAACGTTAATAATAATTCTTCTTGCCTGACCGTTGCCACGATGGGCTTTATCGGCTCAATGGCCTTATTATTAACAGCTGTTACAGTGGGTACTTTTGGCAATTGCTGGCCTTGTTTGAGAACAACTGCCTCAGGCAGGTTCAAACGTACAGCCAATTGCTTGCTAAGTTCGTACTTGACCACTTCATCCTTATACCGGTTAATCGTTGTCAACATCCCCTGGCAAATCTGGGATTTCCCATCGACGCTATTGGCGTCGTATTGTTTGCACAGGTAATTAAACTTATAGTCGAACAACGATGCCGCAGAGGCCAAACGTTCGTTAAAACGCTCCACCCCCTCTTGACGTATAAATGAATCCGGGTCTTCGCCTTCACTTAAAGTCACCACCGTCACCTTCATCCCTTCGTCAATCAGCAAATCGAGACTTCGATTGATAGCTGATTGGCCTGCGGGATCTGTATCAAAGAGCATGACTACCTTTGGTGTATAGCGGCGGATCAGACGAATCTGTTGGTCGGTCAATGCCGTACCTAGTGAAGCCGCTATATTTTTCACCCCGTGGACGAAAGGCATGATCATATCCATGTAACCTTCGACCACGATTAAACTATCCAACTCCCCTGCCGCCGCCTTTGTCAAATTAAAGCCAAACAAGTGTTGGCCCTTGGTGTAGACAGGCGTTTCAGGTGAATTGATATATTTAGCCCCCTCCGTGTCATTAAGCGCGCGTGCGCCAAAGGCCACTGGACGGGATTGAATATCAAAAATCGGAAATATCACGCGGTTACGGAAGCGGTCATAGGCCCCACTTTTGCCCTCGCGGGCAATGGCTAAACCAGCTTGCATGGCCAATGACTCATTAACTCCCTTGGCGCGTAAAAATTTTAAAAGAGCGTCCCACTCATCTAATGCACATCCAATCTGAAACTGCTTGACCACCTCGAGGCTGACCCCGCGGTTTTTCAGATAATTGCGCGCTGCCTCAACACCTGGCTCACGGCTATTTAATAAATTCCCATGAAAAAACTCAACCGCTAACTTATTCGCGTTATAAATATCCTCGCGCTGCTTCTTGGCTGGGCCTTGATCGCCGCTAGTATCTTCTGGAATAACGATGCCTGCTTTATCGGCTAATAACCTCACAGCCTCGGGAAATTCCATGCGTTCCTGGCGCATGATAAAACCAATCACATTGCCACCTACCCCACACCCAAAGCAGTGAAAAATTTGTTTGTCGGGGTTAACGACAAAGGACGATGATTTCTCATGATGAAACGGACAAAGAGCTTTAAAATTACGACCCGCCTTCTTTAGGGGCGTATAATTACCAATAATCGTGACAATATCCGAACGGTCCAGCACCTGGGTAATAATTTCGTTTGCAATCAACCCCATACCATCATCCGCCCGTCAGCTTCAATTTAAGACTTACCGCGAATAATCAAATTAACCGCGTCATTATGCTTCTCTTTTGGGCACAATTGGCCGACAATCTGATTCTGCAAAAATGAATACGTGCCCGGTGCCGCTTTTCCAGCAATTTTATAGCTCCATGACTTTAAGGCCATCTTGGCCATACCTTCATGGCGCATTAAAAACACGGCAAAGAGCGTCAAGGAACAGATTAAAAGCCCACGGCCAACCGCTAAAATGCCTGCGCCATACTGGTCAACGCCCTGATTGGTGGTTTGCACCTTAAAAAGCATCAACAAGCCATCCCGCACAAACTTCATGGCCAACATCACTGCCCCCCAAAGACTTAAAAAGAGCACAAACTCTAACATTTCTATCGACAAATGCACTGATTTAGCCGTCCAAGCCGCTAACAGTGAAAAATAATGCAAAGAGACAAAGACTGCCCCAATAGTGGCTAAAATCTTGAAAACCTCTGTAACAAAACCACTTTTGACGCTGATAAAAATCACCCGGACAAACAAGGCAATAAGCGCCACATCCACCCAATTAATACTCTTTACAAATTGTGTTAACATATTGATACTCTAGGCATTTGAGTCGAAGTATAACATCCAAATAAAGGGTTGTCAAGGAAGCGGTACCCGCCTCCCGGAATATTGAATTAAGGCGTAACTTATTGTTTTATATGTGTTTATGGAATACGTGCGAATAGCAGAAAGGAAATATTTTTGAAATTGTTTCTAGAAGACGATTAAACCCTAAAGTTGCGACGCTTTAATCTTAACCACCTTACCATTACGCCAAATATAGGCGGGCCAGCCATGTAGTTTCTTTTCTGCTAATGCTTTGCGTACGGCGCTTCGCATGGCTTTCATTGCTTTGTTAAAAAGAATGTCATCCGACTTTTTATTAACTTTATTAGTGGCCATTTGTACTCCTATCAATTTCTACGGGCTCAATCCCTGAATTATCAAACAAAAACCATCCATCACACAAGCCCTTATACACCGCATTAAAATTAACATAACTACGCTTAAACCGCCTCTTAATATCTGCTAATGGGACATCATGCCCACCTTCTTTCACCCGTTGTTTAATCCGTTGAAAGGCTAATTGATCATTGGGCATACTCAAATAAAATATTGTTACCTTATACCCCTTTTGTTTGGCTTGTTTGATAAGACGCACATAGGCTTTGCCTGACAACGTTGACTCGAAGGCAAAATCTTTCTTTTGCTTAATAAATATTTGAATCTGTTCAAGTAATAATTTTCCGGCTTTGATTTGCACGCTACTTGGCGCAAAAGGTGCTAAGCCAAATGCAATTAAATCAGCATTGATAAAATGTCCACATTGAGCGTACCTAGGCAAGAATTCTTTAGCAAAGGTAGTTTTCCCTGCGCCATTAGGCCCTGCAATAATGTATAAATTAGGCATAGTTAAAATATAACACCGACTACACTTGAAGACAATATTTATAAAAAAAACCACTACAACGCGTAGTGGCTTTTTGTGTCTATCTATTGATGCGTTAGGTCTTGGCCGCACCATTTCTTAACTCCGAAAAGATTGGTAAATTAATCGCCGGCTTGATTTCCAAGATAATCGGGATAAAGCCTGGAGCATTCATCATGGCAGGGTCTTGCAAGTTAATCGGCAAGGGCACCCCCTTACCATCACGCTTAATCTGCAAATTCAGGTTGGCGGAGTCGAGGTCGATACCACCTAAATCTTTCGTAGTCATCGCTTCGCTTGAGTCCTTGGTGCCATCTAGAACATTATATCCCGCATCTACTTGGGCTCTCCATTCTTCATACAATAATGCCCTAGAATGGTCCATGCTAGGACGAAATTCTGCCATATAATCCTCATATGCACCATAGCTATTATCTTTATCTGCCATCGCTGCATCTCTAGTACTAACAACCGGATTTACTAAGCGCATCTCAAGACCTTCTCCCTCAATAGAAGAAAGGACAATGTTTTTCGTAACATCATGCAAGTTTCCATCAGACTCTATCAAATTCAAATCCCGTAGAAACTGACTATACCCTTCATCAACTTTATGATTAGGGTTTAAGGCTTTCTGATGTAATTCATACAAAGCCAACCCTCCGGCAAATCCTTTATCCATCAAAGACTCCAAACTCACATAGATCGCCATAACGTTTGGCAGAGCTTCCTCTGATCCATTTCTTAATTTAGCAACCTACATCGCCATATCCCTTTCGTCTCCCGTCATCGCTGCGTTAATCCCATCTAAACTAAACGTATCCTTAACAGGATTCTCCTTCACTGCTTTAGCAAGAAGCTCTTTATCAACAGCAACGTTAAGTACATCACCTAAACCATTCTGAAATGCATTCTGTAACTCTTGCGCAACATTTAAATCAATTGTAATGCGTTTAGCCTGGATAGCATCGTACAACTTTTCCAATATAGCTTTTAAAACAACGGCATCTTTCTGAATATCATCGATGCCAATACCGCCGTCTTCAGCCAATGCAAACGGTTTTCCTAACAAAGGAGAATCAATCCCATTCCAAGGATTGTTAAGGCGCCAACCAACATTGATACGTCGTAAAAATTCAACAACGGTTGCCATCTTTGACGCTTGATCACCCGTCCCTAATCTCTTGATAATATCTACATCCGAAAATGCTGAAAGAATAGCACCTACAGAATCTGCTTGCAAGCCATACAGAAAAGTTGGACGATCTTTCTTGGCAACACCCCAACCTTCAATTGAATTTAAAACCTTCCAATCACCAGCTACCGTATTGATTACAAACTTATCCTTACCATTAACAAATCCTGCTAATCGAGCTTTCAGAGCATCTCTAGCAACTACATCACCTTCAAACTTATCCCAATTAATATCGCCTGGCTTAAATTTGAATTTCTTTGTTGGATTCAAGAAATCTTCCTTGCTGACACTCATAACCTTCGCATCAATCAGCTCTAAAAGAAAATTATGCAATTCTTTTGTGTACTCCACAAAGGTTTCATTTTTTCTCTCACCAAAAAGCCATGCATTGTGGGTTTCTTCAGCTAAAGGATTAAGTATCCCATTAGGCCCCTTATCAGGATTAGCCTTTTCAAATTCACCCATTACCTTTCTATTATGATCCCTGACAGCCTCAAGAATCTCTAGAATCTTCATTGGATTTGCAAGCATTTTCTTAAATGCAGTAAGCTTATCCTTCTCCCACTCAAGAGCCAATGGAGTAAAAAGATCAAAATTATATTTCAAGTACTCTTTAATTGCCTGATCACTCGAAAATAACATAACCAAAGCTAACATCAGCTTTGGGGCATAGGTCATAGCAAAGTCTTGTCGCGCTTCTTGTTTTGTCATCGCGGCATCTATTACTTTTAACTCGTCCGCTAGCTTAGCTTGATAAGCTAAAAGATTCTTTTCTACTAATTTACCCAAGTCTATTAATCCAACATTACCAGACATACTAATCCCTGTTTCTTCAACATAAGAAAGACGTTGATCCATTGCCGCTACGATACTTAATACCTGAACAAGACGATCATAAAGCAAACGATTCTCGGTCTTAAGACCCTTTAAAGGTATCTTATTTAGCTTTAAGATAGCCTTTTGTGTAATCTCTTCTCCTGTAGCCTTACTTGATTGGCCGTAGTATTTCCCTGTACTGCTATCTTTGATTAAATCATTAATTGTTTTCACAGCCTTCATCGATAGCGCCAACTCTCTCTTGGCTCCTTGTTTTGCTACAACTCCATCTGCTAATAGTGCTTTAAATTGATGCTGTGTTAGCCGTGTCTCTTCAAATGGTATATGTAAAGCGATAATATGACCATCATCATTAACACCATTATCTGCTTTTGTGCTTTTGCGCCAGCTAACAAAAATCTCAGGCCCAAGTTTTTCTAAAGTTTGAAACAGCGCCTGAATAGCAACTCCATGACCACTTTGAGAAGGTTCTGGCGCTTTTCCTTCCCAAGGACGAAATTTCGCATAAAACCAAGGTCTACTCGTCAAAGTCTTAGGCAACTCCTCGCTTCCTGGGCCCCAAAACTCCACTCTTATCCCCTCCACAGGTGCTGTAGATTTATAAACTCGCATTTTAAGCTTATCGCGTAAACCCGTATATTCGTGTTGATATAAGTTCTCTAATAATACACGTATGATGCGGTCAATATATTCAAACTCACGCATTTTCGTAATATCACTAGATTTCTCGACTTGCACATCTGCGTATTCTGGTATCCAGTCATCTTTGGGACCATATGGATAAGCTTGCCCATAATGACCACCTACTTCCTGATTTTCCAATACATAATATTTCTCTGTATCTGTGTACGTGCTACCTCTTTTATAAACATCGAAATTATGACCACCATTTGTTTCAAATAATTTCAAAATCTGATCACGAATATCTTTAGAAACAGCTTTTATTTTAGGACCATCTATATCTGATAAATTTGCTACAGGATACTCCGTTTCTTTAAATTCAGGTACCGTTGCCGTCATCGCTGCGGCTGCAGGTTGAGCTGGTGCAGAAGCGATCATAGCCTTGGCAACATCGAGTCTTGGTTCCACTACTTGAGCAAAACTAGCCACTTGCGCAAGCGATGCCTCACGCAACGCCACTGACATCGCTGGATTAAACCCGCCGGAAAAATATTTCCTTGGGATCATCTCGCCTGATAGAGGGTCGGCTTCTTCTTTTACGTAGTTGTAGACGCCCTTCTTAAAGGCTTTTAAGTATTGCTGATAAATATCTTGCTGAGCTTGAGTGGGGTTGGCTAAATCAACACCCTTAACCTTACCTTTATCGGCGTAAATCTTAGTTAGGATGCTTTCTTTTAGGTTTTGTTTGTACCAAGCGGCTAGGATCATGCCGTGGTAGATTTGACGTAAATTAGCGAAATTCTTACCTTCATTGACTTCCTTGGTTAATTGGGGGATGACGATTTCTTTGAGAATTTTCTTGCCTAATTCGCGGGCGGCGGCACCTGAATCCCCGACAGAATCATTCGAAGACGACATAACGGAAGCGCCTACTTTATTGGCATTTTTCTCAACAGCTAGGTAGTCTTCTTCTAACATTACCTTTAATTTGCTGTCTACAATCAAAACCGTGCTGTCTTTTTCGTACATATCGGCTGACTCTGGCATGATCCATACCTTGTTAAAGGTATTCACTGGGATTTGGGTGGTGCCGAACTTTTCTTGGGCTTCCTTATAGACCTTAGCCCAAAACTCCTTGCCTAATTGTTCTTCTGGATAAATTAATGAAGCGGTAATTTGCTTTAAGAAATAATCTTGGCCTAATAAATCACGGCCCATTTCGGTTTTACCGAAGTCTTCTTCTATAATGCGGTTCTTTTCAT
>CAYNTZ010000109.1:0-6886 GCA_964400365.1 uncultured Planctomycetales bacterium
CTAATGGAATGCCGATGACACCTAAGATAATGGTGGTGACCAAGGCTAACTTGAAGGTTAAAATTAAAGGGGTTAGGTCATGGGCAGCATTCATGGCAAACTATACCCGTATTTCTTAAAGATTTCCTGCGCTGAAGTTGAAAAAAGAAACTCATAAAACTTTTGTGCATCCGTTAAATTATTGATTGATGCCTGCTTTAACATCACGACTCCTTGGGCAATAGGCTCATAGGATTGAGGATCCACATCGACCCATGTGCCCTTATCCCTCATATGCGAAGCCAAGACAATTGACTTGGCCGTAAAACCAACATCAGCGGCCTGGGTGATAACAAATTGATTAACCTGGGAAATGCTTTCGCCATACACTAATTTAGATTCAACTCCTGGATATAAATGATGGTGCTTTATCGCATTAATTGCCTCTCGCCCATAAGGTGCTGCCTTAGGCGTGGCAATAGCAATCTTCTTAATCAAATCATTGGATAAACCAGCCACCCCTTTGGATAAATCACTCCCCGTTAATGTCCATAAAACTAAATGACCATAGGCATAGACCTTGGGTTCCCCTGCACTGACCCCATTCATCTTGAGCCTCTTGGGGTAATCCATGTCTGCCGACATAAACACATCAAAGGGAGCGCCATTTTCGATTTGGGATGTTAATTTTCCTGAAGATCCAACCACTGTTTTAATCTCAATGCCGGTTTCCTTAGTAAATTGGGCTTTTAATTCCTCTAAGGTAAACTGCACATTAGCGGCTGCAGCAACGGTAATTCCTGCCTGTCCTGCAGACAAATCACCAACCCAAAACCTACAGGGAAGCATCAATAATGAAGCTGCGAGTATCAAATATCTTATCATGGCTCCTATATTAAGAGATTCGCTAAATTAAGCAAATAAAAAACCTCCGGGTTTACCGGAGGTTTAAGAAGCTGTTTTTCTACAGTTCCTAGGCCATAGTCACAGACTTCTTGGGAGAAGACACGTGTCCTTTCCAATGCAAACGGATCTTCAGCGTATGGCAGTAATCCACCTTCACCAAACGGCGATTACGGTTGACGTAAAAGAAGCCCTTCACACGGAAGGAGAAATTTTCATCTTGGCTGACTGAATCAAAAAATTTCTGCACATGCACCTGTGGGGTGCCAGGTTCACCCTGGATACCCACCTCTTGAGCTAAATAAATAAAGGTCTTACGCACATCGGAGACACATTCCTTGTCTTCGGTATGCTCGCGCATAATAATGGTCTTACCGCGCCCCTTTAGAATCTCTTTTGTCTTATGCAATATGTCCTTCATGATGCTTCTCCCCTCATGTTTAACTTCTTACATGAAGTGTACCATCCCAAGGAGTGAAAACAAGGCCTTGGGACCCTTTCCGGGAAACCGTTTTCTAGGGATTAACAGCGACGGGAGTTGTTAAAAAAGGCGAGCTTAAGGAGATTTTTTCTTAAATAATATAACCCGGTTTTCCTGTCCCTTGAGCAGGCGCTTAAGGTTGGGCCGGTGGCGGATAATGATAAAGACAGATAGCAAAATGGACATCATAATGACGGGGAATGGGGCGTTAAAAACCACCATCAGGATGGGCAAGGCCACGGCCGCGGCCATGGAGGCCAAGGACACATAGCCAAAGGCCAAAAACAGCGCAAGCCAGGTGCCCACGGTACCCAACAGAATGCCCCTCATACCTGGAATTTCGATGGTTAACCCTATTAAAACCCCCAAGGTGGTGGCAATGCCCTTGCCCCCTTTAAACCCCAAGAACACTGTCCAATTATGACCACAGACGGCCACTAAACCGACAATAACCAAGACCCAGGGCATCTCCAACCCCAGGGCTGGGGCAATCACCGCAACCGGAATAACGCCTTTTAAAATATCAATAATCAAAACAGCTGAACCAGGCCCCTTACCCAAAACCCGAAAAGCATTAGTCGCACCCATATTGCCGGAACCATGTTCGCGGATATCAAGGTTCTTTAAGACACGGCCAAATATATAGGCGGTGGGAATCGCCCCTAATAAATAAGCAGCACTAAGACTTAAGATTAGTGGAAGCAGAATTTCCATTAAGAATAGTTATCCCTTCTTTAATATAAACCACACCGGAGGTAATGGTGGCCGCTAAAGCCACATACCAAAAGATAAAGGTAAACTTTAATTGCAATAAAACACCAACAATACAAACAATCTGCAAGAATGCCGTAAACTTACCCGAGCGATTAGCTTCAATATCAAGCTT
This sequence comes from uncultured Planctomycetales bacterium, assembly GCA_964400365.1. GTDB lineage: Bacteria > Omnitrophota > Gorgyraeia > Zapsychrales > Fredricksoniimonadaceae > CAYNTZ01. The sequence goes on from CAYNTZ010000109.1 coordinate 2,250, forward strand.
ACCTGTTATTGATTGAATAACAAGGGATCCAATCAATAAAATCACGTCACGGCTGATAATAGCCACTACAAACCATAACGGAAAACTAATGTCATCAAATTGCGCACGCTTAATATACAAGCAAATAAACGCGCTAATCAACAAAATCTTATCCGCCAGGGGGTCAAGAATCGCACCCGCCTTGGTTTTCTGGCCACAGGTACGGGCAATATACCCGTCAATCACATCAGAAATTACAGCCACTGAAAATAACCCTAATGCTAGCCAACGCAAATATTCGCGTTCCGGCGTCATATATAATACTGTTGCAATAAAGAATGGAACCAGCAGGATACGGCCAAGGGTAATTTGATTGGCAAAGGTTAGGGGTATATTATTCAACATCGTTGAGTTCAACTCCGTGGTCTGGGCAACGTGTTAAACGAGCACTGAAACGTTTCCCATCAATCGGACAATACTTAACACCCTTTTGTTCAACAGCTAAAGCTTGGTTTACTGACCTTAAAGCTGACTGTGCTTCGGGATCTTTCTGCACCTGCACGGCTAACTTCTTTAAATCTTCTTCAGTTAAGGACTGGTTGGTCAACCCTTCTGTCACTGACCCTAACGCTGAAACAATATCCTTCGTTGATTCACGTTTAATATTATTTTTAGGCGCTGTTTGGCAACTCGACAATAACAATGTCATTCCTGCAATTAATGGGACACAATACTTAATTCCTAAACATTGCCGAATTAAGTATTGTGTCCCCTTAATTCTAATTCTCATTTAATTAACCTAATCCGGTTCGGTGGCCAAAAAATAAATTCCGCCTTGCCTAAAATATCCGTCTCGGGTACAAAACCCCAATAGCGGCTATCATGGCTGGAGCCACTATTATCACCTAAGACAAAAACATGCCCAGGAGGCACAACTATTTTCTGACCTTCAGCGCCGTAATCACCACGATTGTAATAATAAAAATTCCGGTTAGCTGGAGTATCCATCAGTTGATCATTAATATAAATCTTTCCATCCTTGATTTCAACGGTTTCCCCGCCAAAAGCAATGAGGCGCTTAATAAAATCCTTGCTATGGTCATCGGGAAAAACAAAAACAATCACATCCCCACGCTCCATCTTGCCTAAACCTGGCAATCTTTTCTTGGTCAATGGCTCTAGGGAATCCGGCCACTTAAGATCAATCTTATCTTTCAAAAACTCCGGCGAGCTAATCGGCGGCAGAACTTGCGGCCCGTAACGCAATTTACTCACAAATAAATGATCCCCTTCAATCAAGGTCATCCGCATAGAACCACTGGGAATTTTAAACGGCTGGATAAAATAGGAACGGATAAAAACAGCAAGCACCAACGCAAACAAAATCGACTCAACCCACTCGCGTGCAACTGACTTTGGCTTACCATTCTTCACCTGCGACATATTGCTCCTATATCTTTAACGCCGCCAAAAATGCCTCTTGAGGCACTTCAACACGGCCAATCTGCTTTAATTTCTTCTTACCTTCTTTTTGCTTCTCCCACAATTTACGCTTACGGCTGATATCCCCGCCGTAACACTTAGCCGTCACGTCCTTACCTGCGGATTTAACCCGGGCGCTGGAGATAATTCGCCCGTCAGCAGTCGCCTGGATACGCACTTCGAATAATTGCTGGGGGATTAATTCTTTTAATTTCGTCACCAAGGCTGAACCCTTATCATAGGCCCTATCCTTATGCACCATGCAGGAGAAGGCATCACAGACATCGTCGTTGATGACAATATCCATGCGGGTGATTGAAGCAGGCATATAGCCTTTAAATTCATAATCAATCGACCCATAACCACGGGTTGATGATTTAACCTGGTCATTAAAATCTACAATGACTTCCGACAAAGGAATATCAAAGATAATCTTCATGCGGTCGCCAATGAACTCACTCTTTTGGTAGATGCCGCGCTTGCGTTTAGCTAACTCCATGACAGCATCCATGTAGGAGACCGGCGTAAAAATAGACACCGCTAAAATAGGTTCTTCAATGCGCAGGATTTCAGAACCATTGGGCAAGTCTGCAGGATTTTCTAATTCCATCACTTCATCGCCGCGCTTAATGACCCGATACCCGACGTTAGGGGTGGTTAAAATCAAATTAAGGTCATATTCACGCTCTAAACGCTCCTGCACAATTTCCATGTGCAATAGCCCTAAGAAGCCGCAGCGGAAACCATGGCCAAAAGACTGGGATGATTCATGCTCGTAAACAAAACTCGGATCAGACAAACGTAATTTATCAACCGCCTCACGCATAGCCGCGTAATCACCCGCATTAACCGGATACACCCCGCAAAAAACCAAGGGCTTTAATTGGCGGTAACCATCTAACGGATGTGCGGTTTGACGGGCCAATTCGGTCACCGTATCCCCCACCCGCACTTCCTTAGGGTCATGCAGGTTGCAGGTGATATACCCTACTTCCCCGGCGGATAAACCTTTGTTTTGTTGAATATCCGGCCCAAAAATACCCGTTTCCTGCACGTCAAAATCCTTACCCATATTCATAAAACGAATGCGCGTGCCCGGCTTAATTGAACCATCAAAGACACGGATATAGATAATGATGCCTTTATAGATATCGTACTTCATGTCAAAGACCAAGGCCTTTAGCGGCGCCTCAGGATTGCCTTCCGGCGCTGGGATAAAACTGATAATCTTCTCAAAAAGCTCATCAATATTTAAACCCGCCTTGGCGGAAACCAGTTGAATATCCTGTTCTTTAAATTTCAACACTTCAACAAATTGGCGTTTAGCTTCATCGATATCGGCATTAGCGATATCAATCTTATTAATAACAGGCAGGATTTCTAAATTACTGTCGATGGCTAAATAATAGTTAGCAATCGTCTGGGACTCAACCCCTTGGGTGACGTCGATCAACAACAACGCCCCTTCACAAGCTCGCAGGGACTTTTCCACTTCATAGGAGAAATCTACGTGGCCGGGAGTATCAATCAAATTAAGGATGTATTCCTTACCGTTCTTGGCTTTGTAATTAAGACGCACCGCTGAGGCTTTGATGGTGATGCCGCGTTCGCGCTCTAAATCCATGGAATCAAGCATTTGATGACGGAACTTACGCTCATCAATGGCGCCGGATTGCAACATCAGGCGATCAGCCAAGGTTGACTTACCGTGATCAATGTGGGCAATAATGGAAAAATTACGAATTAGGGATTGGGTACTCATTTATTCTACTTAATGTATTTCATGATTACATCAACAGTGCCTTCAACATTCAGGCCAGTTGAGTCAATGACAATAGCATCTTCAGCCTTCTTTAAAGGCCCCACCGCGCGGGAAAAATCTTTTTGGTCACGGTCCTGCATATCAGCACGCAATTGCACGATATCAACACTCTTGCCCGCCGCCACCAATTCCCTATAACGGCGTTGGGCGCGCTCTTCCACATCCGCATCAACATAAAACTTATAGGTTGCCTTAGGAAAAGCCACCGTCCCTTGATCCCTACCGTCGGTGACAACCGATCTTGCGGCACCGATCGCTTGCTGCCAAGCCACCATTAAACTGCGCACACCAGCAGCACGTGCAATATAAAAAGTATTATTAGTCACCTCAACCGTACGGATGGCCACCGATACATCTTCACCGTCTAAACACACGTTCAATGAGCCATCCGGCGTTTCTTTGAAATTAATAACCGTCTTAGCCGCTAAATCAGCCAAGGCTTGCTCATCAGTTAAATCCACCCCTAAACGCAGGGCCTTGAGCGTCAAGGCCCGATACATCGCGCCGGTATCCAAATAAGAAATCCCTAGGCGTTTCGCCAAGGATTTGGCCACCGTACTTTTACCAGCACCGGCCGGACCGTCTAAGGTGATAACTAAATGCTTAACTGCCATGGTGTTTGTCGAGAGCTTCACGTTTGGCCTTACCTTGTTTAAAACTTTCAGTTAATCCTTCACGGTCATGGGTCACAATCGCCTTACGGATGGTGGCCAAGGCCTTGACGGTGTCATCAATGCCTTTAAGGATTTGTTTATGATTTGACAGAGAAATATCGCGCCACATTTCCGGGTCAGAAGCGGCAATGCGGGTGCTGTCTTTAAGACCGCCAGCACTGTGTTCCAAATAGCTTTCCGGAATCGCCTTCATCATGGCAAAGGCCATGATATGCGGCAAATGGCTGGTGTACGCCAGGACCTGGTCATGCTCAACCGGTGTCATGGTTTTAACCACACAGCCCAACTGGGTCCAAAATTGTTTTATTTTTTCCTTCGCCAAACGATTGGTCTTATCCGTCGGGGTCATGATGCAGGGCACCCCATCAAATAATTGGCCATTGGCATAGGTGGGGCCTTTTTTCTCAGAACCCACAATAGGATGCGAGCCCACAAAAAGCACCGAATGATGCAAGACCTTCTCGGCACGCTCGACAATTTCCGCCTTTGTCGAACCTAAATCAGTGATGATACAGGGGCGCTTATGGTCATTCCCTAAGAACTCCAAGATTTCCAAAATGCTATTGACCGGAGTGGCCAAGATAATTAAATCAGCACCAATCACACCCTTCTTGATATCCAGCGTCCCTTCCGTGATCGCCCCAATATCAATGGCTTCACGCAAGGATGTCTCATGGCGG
>CAYNTZ010000110.1:0-6731 GCA_964400365.1 uncultured Planctomycetales bacterium
CGGATATTATCCAAGGAACGAATCCCTCCTCCGACAGTCAATGGCACAAAAATATGCTGGGATACTTCTTGAATAATAGCCTGCAAACTATTGCGGTCATAAAGACTGGCCACCGCATCCATATACAAGATCTCATCTGCACCCTGAATATAATATTGCTGAGATAACTCCGCAGGAACTCCCACCACGCGCAGGCCTTCTAAGTGAATACCCTTAACCACCGTATTATTTTTAATGTCCAAACGAGTGATCACCCGCACATTATGCGCCATAATTTTGAAACCCGTTGACTGTTTTATTGTATTCTTCCCACTGCCCTACATCCATCCAGGACTTCTCATTGACCGGAAAAACTCCGATTCGAAAACCTGCAGCCTTGGCTTTTAGGATTAATTCATTAAAATTAAATACTTCCCCTTCAGGCAAAAGGGACAAAATGGCATTGTTGACCACATACATACCGGTGTTGATCAGAAAATCCAGCTCCGGCTTTTCCTTAATATGCTTCAACGATCCTCCGTCGGAGATCTCACAAACACCGTAAGGAATTACATAATGGCGGCAGGAAACAACCAGGGTCAAATCATAACCTTCTTCCTGGTGGAAACGCACTAACTGGGCATAATCCACATTGATCAGGACATCGCAATTGGTAACAATGAAGGGCTCCGTTAAACGCCCTTGTAGCATTCTTAAGCTTCCGGCAGTGCCTAAGGGCTTATCCTCCTCGACATAAGAGATCTTATATTTATTATTGGCATCTTCAAAATAAGACTTAATCATGCGCGCCTTATGATTGACCGAAATATAAAAATCATTAATGCCGTGCTGGGCAAACTTATCCATAATCACTTCAATCACTGGCTTATCCCCAACGGGTATCAACGATTTTGGCAGAATCCTAGTGAAGGGGTCTAAACGGGAGCCCTTGCCGCCAGCCATAATCACCACCGGCACATTCAATTGTTCCAAGATGCGCTCCACCTTGCCGGCAAATATCTCATCCCAGGTCAAGACCTTAACTACATGGCGGTTTTCATCAACCACCGGTACACATTCAATCTTATAGCTCAACATAATATCTTTCACCGCTTGCGGGTCAAACGAAATATCAACACATTGGTGCTTTTTATTGCAAATAGCCTCAACCGATGCATCCAAGGAGCCTTCCTTTAATATCCATTTACGGATATCCCCATCGCTTAAAGAGCCCAGCAACATCCCTTTCTCATCAATAACAAAAAGATCCTTCTCGCCTAAGTCGCTTAACTGACGCATGGCCTGTTTAATGGAACGCTGATAATTAATCAAGAAAGAGTTTTCAGATTTCATGTTTTCTTTTTTCCCCGGCGAGCTGGAGCCCCCATCACCATCTGCCTATCCCCCACATCCTTAACCACCACCGCGCCAGCCGCCACCAAGGATCCGCAGCCAATTCGTACCCCCTGGATAATAACCGCCCCAGCACCAATATGACATGACGAACCCACCGTGACCCCCGCGCTTAAACAAACATGCGGAGCAATATGGCTATGATCACCAACCAAACTATCATGGTCTACACTGGAAAGAGTATTGATTATAACATTATTACCAATTTGCGCACCCGTATTAATCACCGCACCGGCAATCACTTGGATCCCTTCCCCCAGCAATGCCCCATCGGAAACCACCGCCTGAGGATGAACCAAATTGATAAAGCGATACCCTTTGGCTTTCCAATACGTAAAGACCTGTTCCCGTAATTTCGGCAGATGCACTGACCCAACACCTAAGGCCAACCATATCTTGCCAGGATCCTGCTTAGCAATAATACTGTCTGTGCCCAGGTATGGGTATTCCAAACTGGTTTTCTTGAAATCACAATAACCCTTAATCTTAGCCCCGCTTAATAAAATAAGCTCTGCCACTACCCGGGCATGCCCACCGCCACCAATCAGGATTACTTCTATCATTTTCTTTGCCATATATTACATCCTATGCCCTATCTTGAAATCTTTTTGCCCTTAAGGCCTTGGGGTCTAAGGCCTTGATGATACGCGCAATCCTTACTCCCGCATGCCCATCGCCGTAAAGGTTCTTCATCCCTTTTAATGAACGGCGAAAAGACAAGGATAAAACCTTAGTTAACCCTCGCTGGATAGCTTCCTTTGTATAATCAACATGGATCACATTCTTGCCATATACCCGACCTTCCTGACGATTACCAATATTCAATACCGGCAATTCAAAAGAAGCGGCTTCAATGATGCCGCTAGATGAGTTCCCCACCATCGCTGCTGCGTGACGCATGGCGGTGATATATCCTACTGTACCGAAATTCTCCACCCAAACCGCATCCGGATACATCTTAACAAAACGACGCATCCTATCAGCCACCTGCCTTGTACCAGGATCCGCATTAGGCGCAGTAATAATCACCGACTGTCCCTTCAAACGGCCTAACGCCTGGCAGAGGGCATCTGCATATTGAGCGCATCGCTTTAAATCAGTCGTTACCGGATGAAAGGTCACTAAAATAAATGGTCGATGGATATTGACGTTAAATTGCTTTTGCATTTGTGCCGCCGATAAACTATTGACAGCCAACGCATTATCCAATCCCGGCGCACCACTTACATGCCCCCACCGCTTATCCTCCCCCATCTGCATCACACGTTTAGCATAAATAGCTGTGGCAGAGGCGTGCACATGGGATAACTTGGTTAAGGAATGCCTAAAATATTCATCCAAGGCCCCTAAGGTTAACTCTCCCCCATGAAGATGCATTAATGGAACTCGCATCGCGACACAGGCAAGTGCCGCGGCATGCATCTCATATCGGTCGCCAAGAACCAACATTAATTCCGGTTTCTTCTTAACCAAGGCCTTGGCCATCCCCGATGTCACCGCTGCCATGGCTTGGGCCATCCCTAAAGGACTATCTTTCAACACACAAGGAACCCTTGCCTTGATTTCAAAACCATCGGCTTCAATAGCCTTTACCGTCAATCCATAGGCCTTGGATAAATGAGATCCTGTGACATAAAAGCCAACATTTACCCTCATTTTTTGTAAAGCCCTGGCTACAGGAAAATAAATGCTATAATCTGCACGTGACGTTGTCATAATGCCAACATTTTTCATAACAACATACTTTCCTTAATCAAGACATTCTGATTAATCAGTTGTTTTGCCCTCTTGCCCAATATTGAAGCAATCTTGGCTGGAGATATTCCCGTTCCTGGCCGTTTTGCCATCAGCATGTCTTGCGTTACCCGCTCTCCCTTAGCAATAGTACAAGTCGTCACCAGGCTTTTACGCGCCACCGCCGCCACTTCCCCTTCCCCTACCGCCGCTCTCTTAACACCATCCCCCATCGCCAACGATACCCGACGGATTGAAGCCACCATCATCTTAAATTCGGCAGGTTCCAAGGACACCTTTTGATCAGGCCCTGGCAATTGACGGTTTAAGGTTAAATGTTTTTCAATCACCACCGCTCCCATTGCCACCGCTGCAAGCGGAATGTCAGTACCTAAGGTGTGATCAGAAAAACCCACCGGCAGGCCAAATGTTTTTGCAAGGGTGGCCATGGCTTTTAGGTTTACCAATTCAACCGGTGTCGGGTAAAGGCTGACACAATGCAACAAGGTCAATTGCCTATTACCTGACCGACGGGCTGCAACAACAGCTGCCTTCACCTCATTAAGATTCCCCATGCCTGTTGAAATAATCATGGGCTTTCCCAAAGAAGCCACGTGTTTAATAAACGGGATATTGGTCAATTCACCCGATGGAATCTTAAAGACAGGCATCTTCAAGCTATTTAAAAAATCTGCTGCTTGTTCATCAAATGGCGTGGACAAAAAAATAATCCCCTTCTTACGGCAATACTCCCGCAAGGCCAGGTGATCCGCCTGGCTTAACTCCAATCCCTTTAACATGGTTAACTGTGATTCACCACGCGCGGTTACCTTTTGTTGGTATGCCGCCTTAGGCGCAGAAGCCAACACTAGACGCTGAGCACTAAAGGTCTGGAACTTGACTGCGTCCGCTTGGGCCGCCGCCGCCGCATCCACCAGTTTGCGAGCCAAGGATAGCTTGCCGTTATGATTAACCCCGGCTTCCGCGATAATAAAGACCTTTACCATGCGCTTAATCCCCCGTCGACTACTAAATTATGACCTGTCACATACGCTGACAAGTCACTGGCCAAGAAAAGCGCAGCACCCTTAATATCCTCTTCAGCAGCCATGCGCTTTAGGGGTGTTTTGTTTTTATAACGACTTAAGAAAGGTTCCTGATGGTTACGGAAAACCCCGCCGATAGAAATGGTATTGACCCTCACCCTTGGAGCCAAACTAGTGGCCAGCCAACGGGTCAACTGAACCAAACCGCCCTTACTGGCCGCATAGGCCGCTGGATTACCCATCTTAGTCCCTTGGTATAATCCCAGGTCAGGACCCAAGATCCCGTAAATAGAGGCAATATTAATCACCGATGCCGACGGGCTTTTGGACAATAAAGGATAACAGGTCTGGATCAAGGCAAAGGGCGCAGTTAAATTCACGTTCATTGCTTTTTGCCATGTGCCAATATCTTGGTCAAGAAAGGGCACCGCCCATCCTTTTAAATGCGAAGTCCCAACCAAGGCTGCACAATTAATCACAATATCTAAACGCTTCATTTTCTTCTTTATTGCCACCGGTAAATTGTTAATAGCCTCTTGATCGGTGAGATCAATTGCCAAAGCCAAGACAGGGACCTTGTATTTCTGGCCCAAGAACTTAGCCGTTGAGGCAACTGCTTTGGTATCAAGGTCAAGCAACACCAGGGAGGCCCCTGCTTCTGCCAAAGCTTCAGCCATGGCAGAACCAAGATGCCCGGCCCCACCGGTAATTAATGCCACCCGCCCCTTAAGATCCATCAATTGTTTTATGTTCTTCATGCCTGGCTCCTGGTATTTTTCTTAGCCAATAAAAATTCCGCTAATTCCCAATCAAAAGACGTATCAATATCAAGCGCCCTTTCCCGTGGAATGTAATGCATCTTAACCTTACCGCCTAAGACTGTTGTAGCCGTACGCAAATAAGAACAACGCACCGCATAAGCAACGGTGGTGATATCAAAGACGACTGGAGCATCCTGACGACGGACAACGCCACCTGTAGGAGCAGGCAAAACCAAACGGCCCAAGCCCTCTTTGTCCTGGGCTAACATATTAAAATAAGGGCTGCGGTGCGCTTCGGTTACCCCAAGGGCAATGTCTGCATCAGAACTAAGGAGGGCATCCAAGCACCCCTGCACATCTGCCTTCTCCCTTAACGGAGCGGTGGGCGGCACAGATAATAACACATCTACCTTAATGCCTTTTAACTGCTCATAAGCAGAAACAGCATGCTGCCAAGAAAGAATTTCTGCAGCTGTATCGCTGGCTAACTTAGCAGGCCGCATAAAAGGGACACCTGCACCACACTGATAGGCCACTTCGGCAATTTCCTGATCATCCGTCGACACAATTACATCCGATACCCCCGTAACCGCCTTGGCGATTTCAATGGCATAAGCAATTAACGGTTTACCATTAAGAAGTTTGATGTTCTTGCGAGGGATGCCTTTTGACCCCCCACGGGCAAAAATCGCAGCTAAAATAAATGGTTTCATCGTCCTAAAACCTCAAGTGACGCTTTTAACACGGCCTGGGCATCTTCCAATGTAATCAAGGGTGACTGCCTAGAGTTGATGCAATCAAAGAAATGTTTCCACTGCCTAATATGCATGATATTAGGATCAAGGCCTTTGACCTCATAAAGCACCTGGCCTGCCCCCTGCCCGTCATAGAAATATACTTGATGGTTACCGCCCACAGAACCCCATGTCAACGTCCCTTCACTGCCGACAATACGGCAATCACGATGAGAAGCCCTGTCCAACATGTCCAAATGCACATGGGCCATCACCTTATCCTGCAGTACCATGGAAATCTCTGCAACATCTTCAACATCAATATCAAAATCACCAGCCCTTATATGCAATCCTGTAACTTGGGTAATCTCCCCACCTAACCAACGCAGGTAATCCATCTCATGGCTTAATTCCAAAACCACCCCTCCGCCTAAATCCTTCTGGGCACTGACCTGGGCACGATAATCGCCTGGACGCCATTGTTGCAAATACCGCCCTACGGACGCACTCATTGATAATATTCTCCCAATCCGGCCATCGGCAATGGCCTCTTTAAGCGCCTGCACCGGCGGAGCAAAACGCAAGACATAGCCAACCATCATGGTTAACTGCCGCTGGTCACGGATGGCTACCAATTCATCAATACCGGCTAAGGTATCCGACAGCGGTTTTTCAATAAAAAGATGCGCGCCCTGACGGGCCAAAAGCAAAGCCACCGGTAAATGCATAGGTGCAGGGTTAGCAATCACCGCGGCATCACATCCCCAGGCTAAGGCATCGGCTTGGTCAAAAAACACCTCGCTCACCAACTCCTGCACATCACCTAGTTCTTTATCCCGATGCTGTTGGCGCCATAAAGCAATTTGAATGCCTTTATCAAAAGCCTTGATATTCTTGATATGCCGACGGCCAATACTGCCTAAGCCTATAATTAATACCTTCACAATTTTCCCCCTTGCGCCATCACTTCTGCCAGACGCATGCTTTGATAAGCTCCGGCTAAGTCTAGCATAGGCCATACCTGTTTACCCGACCGCACCATTTCCACAAAGGCCTGCAATTGT
>CAYNTZ010000111.1:0-2158 GCA_964400365.1 uncultured Planctomycetales bacterium
GTTGATATCAATGATATGGGATCTGAGGTGCTGTTGTCTAATACCTATCATTTACATTTACGGCCCGGCCTTGAGATTATGGAACATGCTGGGGGCTTACATAAATTTATGAATTGGAATAAGCCGATCCTGACAGACAGCGGCGGTTATCAGGCCTTTTCCTTGTCGAAGAAGTTTTCCAAGACCACCGATGAAGGGGTACATTTCCAATCCCATGTGGATGGGAGCAAGCATCTTTTTACGCCGGAATTAGTCATGGATATTCAGCGTGTATTGGGTTCCGATATGGTGATGCCCTTGGATGAATGTTCGCCGCATCCCTGTGATCACCGCAAGGCCTTGAAAGGTTTGAAGCGCACCACCCTGTGGGCCAAACGCTGCAAGGACCATTTCTATAAGACCGGCATGCACGAGCGCGGCCAGCGTTTATTTGCCATTGTGCAAGGCTCTTCCTATCAAGACCTGCGCAAGCAATCAGCAGAGGAATTATTAAATATTGGTTTTGATGCCTATGCCATCGGCGGGGTGTCGGTGGGGGAATCGGTCAAGGAAATGTTTGATGCGCTTAATTGGGCCATTGGTTTTTTGCCGCAAGATAAGCCGCGCTATTTCATGGGTATTGGCCTGCCGGATCAGATGGTTAGGGCGGTGGGGCTTGGTATTGATATGTTCGACTGCAGTATCCCGACGCGTTACGGTCGTCATGGTTCTGCCTTTACCAATAAGGGAAAGATTGTTATCCGCAATAGTGAGTATATTAAAGACCTACGCCCGCTGGATGAGGAGTGTGATTGTGAGGTTTGCAAGAACTACACCCGTTGCTATATCCGCCACCTGCTAAATTTAAAAGAAATCACCGGTGTGCGTTTAATGAGTTATCACAATGTGCATTATTACATTAAGCTCATGGAACGCATCCGCAAAGCCATTGACGAAAACCGCTACGCCCAATTCCAGAAAGATTATTTAACCAATTATAAATCTGAGCTATTGAAAACTTTATAAGCCATGTTACGTTTTGACATTATTACGATTTTTCCGGATATGTTTCCAGCCGTGTTCAATGATTCTATTTTGAAACGCGCCCAGGAAGCCAAGAAGGTGGATATTCGCGTTCACGACTTGCGTGATTATACGGCTGATAAGAAGCACCGCAAGGTGGATGACCGCCCCTTTGGTGGCGGTCCTGGCATGGTTTTAAGCCCGCAACCGTTATTTGATGCGATCAAGAAGATTAAGGGTCGGCGAAAAGCTCATGTTATTTACACCAGCCCGGCTGGTAAGCCTTTTATACAGCAGGAAGCAAAACGCTTGACTAGAGTCAAAAATATTATTATTATATGCGGCCATTATGAAGGAATCGACGAGCGGGTGCGTCAGGCCCTAGTTGACCAAGAGATTTCAATTGGTGATTATGTCTTAACTGGTGGTGAGATCCCAGCCATGGTCATTGTCGACGCTGTTAGTCGTTTAATACCAGGTGTTTTGGGAAAGCCAGAATCACTGCAGACCGAGAGTTTTGAAGGCGGTTTACTAGAGGGGCCGCAGTACACCCGGCCGGCAGATTTTCGTGGTAAAAAGGTGCCTGCTGTGTTATTATCGGGCAATCATAATGCAATACAAAATTGGGTTAAGGCCCAATCAATCGCAAAAACTAAGGCTGTAAGGCCGGATTTATTAAATAAGTAATACAATAAACAGGAGTGGCATATGGCAGTAAGTAATATTGATAGAATCAAAGCATTAGGCGTTGCGCAATTACGCAAGGATTTGCCCAAGTTTGACGTGGGCGATACCATCAAGATGAAGATTAAGGTAAAGGAAGCTGAAAAGGTGCGTATCCATTCCTTTGAAGGCACCGTGATTAAATTGCAAGGGGAAGGCATTACGGCGGCTTTTACTGTCCGTAAGATTTCCTTTGGTGAAGGGGTTGAGCGTACCTTCCCGATTAATTCACCGGTGATTGATAAAATTGAAGTGGTGGCTAAGGGGATGGTTAAGCGCGCTAAATTGTATTATTTACGCAATCGGTTGGGCAAAGCTTCCCGTGTTAAGGTTGAACAAGTAGCTTAATTAGAGATAATCGATGTCTGCTAAAGCAGATATGACGCAATATGAAACGCAGGCCTCTATCCAAGGCTTGCGTTTTATTTTTGGG
>CAYNTZ010000111.1:2258-6726 GCA_964400365.1 uncultured Planctomycetales bacterium
TATGACGCAATATGAAACGCAGGCCTCTATCCAAGGCTTGCGTTTTATTTTTGGGGTTGATGAGGCAGGCCGTGGGCCATTGGCAGGGCCGGTGGTGGCGGCAGCTGTTTTTTTAAAAACGTTTCATTTTGAAAACCGTATTGATGATTCCAAGAAGATGAGCGCCCGCCAGCGGGAGGCGGCCTTTGATGAGATTTATGATAAGGCCTATATTGGTATTGGGATTATTAGTGAGACGGTGATTGATACGGTTAATATCCTTAATGCGACCTATTTGGCCATGGATGCCGCGGTTCGGCAATTATTAAGTTATTTGCCTGAAGACCAAACGACGGCCGCTGATTTTACACAAAAGACGGTGTTGTTAATTGACGGCAATGGTTTTAGGACCCAGCTGCCGTACCGATATAAAACCATTGTCAGCGGTGATGCTAAGAGTTTATCCATTGCCTGTGCCTCGATTGTGGCCAAGGTATACCGCGACCGGGTGATGGAAAACTATCACAAAGTTTATCCCAACTATGGCTTTGATCAACATAAGGGCTACGGCACTCAGATGCACCGCGATGCGATTATGCAGTACGGCGCCTCAAAGATTCACCGTCGCAGTTTCACCCACACATAAGGATGAAGAATGATTTTAGATAATATCCAACAATTGAAGCGTTACCAAGTGCCGCAAACCGAAGCTATTTTGAAATTCATTGCCACACATGACTGTGTCAATCTACCCGATGGTGAAATGGAAATTGACGGCCGTAATTTATTTGTGCGCATTATGTCTTATGCTCCAAAGCCGGCAGATCAAAATAGATTTGAAACGCATCGGATTAATGCCGATCTGCAATATGTGGCTCAAGGCATTGAGCTGATGCAAATAGTCCCCAGTGATGCCTTAACGCCAGCGACTGATTATGATGCAAAAGGGGACTATCAATTTTATACTGCAGAAAAGAATATTACAGATTTAGTGGTGCGTCAGGGTGAGTTTACGGTATTCTATCCCGGCGAAGCCCATCGCCCGTCATGCCTATATCAAAACAATAAGGGTTTGGTCAAGAAACTAGTTTTTAAAATAAAGATATAAAAATTAGGGACAGCGCCCTATATCCTATTTCGGAAAATAGGGCGCTGTCGCTAAATTGGTTAACCTACGAGGTTAGTATGGAAATTTGGCCTTTACACACGCCGGTAAAGCATAAGAGGGATGGTTATATTGGTTACGTGCACGCGACTACTCGCATGAAGGAGATTTTTACTGGCAACAAGGAAGTGACTTGGCAATACACTTTAAAGGTGGAGGGTAGCGAGCAGTTGAAGGTGGCGCCGGTTGAGGATTTAGAGTGGATCGCGAAAGACGCGCCATTCCCATTTTATTTGCTCTATAAAGATTCCCGCACCGACAAGCAATATTTAGAAGAGACTCGCCTACATGCCGTGGGTTATAAGATTTCAGATTTAAATTCCGAAGAGCGCTGGGCTATTTTAAAATATGTGGCTATCCCAATGTTGGGTGCTAAAGAAGTAGTGCGTACCATTATGGCCGTGGTGTCGTCCCGTATTGCCCGTCCGGCCAATGCGGAGAAGTTCCGTTTTGCCTTTAAAGAATGGAACCGTGATTTAAATGCCATTGCTCGTCATTGTGAAGAAGATGAAGATGCTGCCAAAACAGCAACGAGTATTGCCTATGTTCAACGTAAACTATTAGATGCAAAAATGATAGGCTCTAATGATTTAATTGCAGAAAGCCAGCCCTAGCTGCCAAGCTCAAAAAAGCTGGCAGAATCCCAGAAGATAGTATATCCTTTGTTTTATATGAGAAAGTGTTTAAATTTAAGGGCTAATATAGCTCTAGTGATTGTTATTGCCTTTTTGGCTAATACGCTAGGGCCTTACCCTGTTTATGCCCAAGAGGGGTTTGTTTTGCCAGCACCCGGGCAAATGGTAGCGCTAAGCCCTGCCTTTAGTCCAGCGGTGTTGAAAGGCATTAAGCTTGATCCTAAAGATCCTTTCCGTTTTCAATTTTACGTCGATCAAGGCGATTCAACTGGCATTGCGAGGAGCGACGCAACGAAGCAATCTCAACAAGACCAACTCAAAGCCGAATCCGCCAAGTTAATTAAGTATTTCCTAGCATCATTAACCATCCCTGAAAAAGACCTCTGGGTTAATCTCTCACCTTACGAAAAAGACCGCATCATCCCACAAGAATTTGGCCAAACCGAAATGGGTCGTGATTTATTAGCTCAAGATTATTTACTCAAACAGATCACCGCCTCTTTGATCTACCCTGAAAGCCAATTAGGCAAGGAATTTTGGGCTAAGGTCTACGCCCAAGCCCAAGCCAAATACGGGACAACTAATATCACCGTTAACACCTTTAACAAAGTTTGGATTGTGCCAGAGAAGGCAGTTGTCTATGAAAGCGGCGGTGTAGCCTTTGTATTAGAAAACCATTTGAAGGTGATGTTAGAGCAAGATTATCTAGCTCTAGAAAAGAATAATTTCCTCCCCCCTGAGGGGAGGGCAAGGGAGGGGGGCGATGTTAACGCCATCGGCAATCAAATCATCCGCGAAATCGTCATCCCCGCTCTAACCAAGGAAGTCAACGAAGGTAAGAACTTTGCTCAATTAAGACAAGTTTTTTATTCTCTGATACTAGCTACCTGGTACAAGAAGAAAATAAAAGACAGCATACTCAATAAAGTTTACGCTGACAAGAATAAGGTGGGGGGTGTTGGTTATACATCTGTCATTGCGAGGACGGCGAAGCAATCCCAAAACGAACGCCCTGGGGCAGATGTTGATCGTATCTATCAACAATATCTCCAAGCTTTTAAGAAGGGCGTTTATAGCTATATCAAAGAAGAATCGAATCAAGTAACTGGTCAGATAGTCCCAAGGAAGTATTTTTCAGGAGGCGTGATTGGCTCAGTTGATTCTGCGATGAGTTATCAGAGGCTCGGACAAATCACTCAATTACAATTAGTTAAAATGGTGGCAATGTCTAAATCATTAATAGAAATAGATGGGATAGTTCAACCGTTGAATACAAATGCGGCGATGGCGACTAACGTTCTAAAGGACATAGCAGAGAATTTTAAGCTCCAAGAGTATCTCAAGCGTGTTAAGCGTTCATGGAGGGAGGACTCTTATTTTGAATCTTATAAGAAAATCGGAGGAGGGAGAGATGGTAAGGTTTATATTAATTCAAAGGATGTATCAGGCGTTTTTTATAAAGTATTCAAGGGGAGTGCTAAGAAGAGTGGATTGCTTGAGTTAAGAAATTTAGAATTTCTTAAGCGTGAAAAGAAATATTCGGAAGTTCTAACGGAAGGAATTCCTCAGGTTTTAGATTGGGGAGTTATGAGTGATGGTGGGATATGGATAAAGATGAAAGCAATTAAAAGAGCTAAGAGTATTACTATTAAGGTTAATCCTGAAGGAGACAAAAAGGAATCGGAGGAAAAATTTTCCGATGTTTGGACTAATTTCAGTTTTTTAAAGCGACTTGATATTTTATATAGGGTAGCGAAAATCCTAGAGGCTTGTCATCGTGTGGGTATTAGCTATAACGATTTGAAACCATTAAATATTATTGTTAATAAAGAAGGTCAAGTCATGATCATTGATTGGGGTATCGCAACGGCTTTGGGAGATGTAAATTTTGAAGGTACTGAGCCGTATGCTCCAAGCGAAATTGTTATGCAAGATGAGTCAGATGTTTATAGTTTGCAAGTGACCATGAATGAGGTTTTTTCAGTAATTCCTTCAGATATGCATGAGCTGAAAGTATTTCTTAAAGATTTAAGTTTAAGGATGGGCAATAAATTTGAACCTGATCAAAGACTAACGATGGGAGAAGTTGTTAAAAAATTATTGGAAGCAAAGGCTAAAGCAGAAAGTGCAGCGATGAAGGTTAATGCGCCGTTGTTGGTTCTGGCAAGATCAGCTGAATATTCTCCACCGGATACGGCAATGTTAGATTGGATGGTACAGCATCCTGTATTAACGGTTTTAGGAGGTGGTCTGACGGTTTTAGGAGTGGGCGTAGCTTATTTGTTTGCTAGGGGGATATTTGACCGTTGGTATGGTGATCGTTATCTGAGCCCTTTAGTGGAAGCCTATGAAGAAAAATTAAGATCTGTGCCGCAATTAAAGCAAGAGTATCCGCAAGTATGGGAGCAATTGATGGCAAGCTTAAAGGTGATTCCATATGATGGTGAGAAGCGATTGGGAGAAGAGTTTCTTGATGCGTGGCATAACGACTTGTTTTTACGAGCAGTAGATATTGATAAAAAAGGTTTTAAATTTGAGCTTCATAGAGGGAAGGATGGTGAAATGGAGGTTGTTTCAAATGGGCCTAAAGATCAGGCGATGAATGCTGGTCAACGTAAGATTTATGAAGGGGTTGAACTATGGGCTGATGCGAATGGAGAGCCGTATTACCGTAAGATTCCTTCTATTG